>DATLEI010000065.1:0-10384 GCA_035525375.1 Acidimicrobiales bacterium | reverse complement strand
GTCGACGCGCCCGACCAGGACACGGCCCGCACGCGGGTCGAGGATCTCTGCCGCCAGTTCCTGACCAACCCGGTGATCGAGGACGTCGAGGTCACTATCGAATGACGAGGATTGGTGTCGTCGTGTTCCCGGGGTCCAACTGCGAGCATGACGTCGTCGAAGCCGTTTCTGCACTTGGCGGCCAAGCTGAGTTGCTTTGGCACGGCGACAATCAACTGTCTCCTGTCGATGGCATCGTGTTACCCGGTGGGTTCGCCCATGGGGATTACCTACGTCCCGGCGCAATCGCCCGCTTCAGTCCCATCATGACGGCAGTGACGAAATTCGCCGAGGATGGTGGCCCTGTGCTCGGTATCTGCAATGGCTTTCAGGTGCTTACGGAGGCAGGGCTGTTGCCCGGCGCGCTCCAGAAGAACAAGGGTCTCCGATTCCTATGCACCGACGTGCAGGTGAGTATCGAGAGCGAACGGTCCCCTCTAACGGCGGGAACCGATGTAGGCGAGGTCTTCGTGCTGCCCATCAACCACTTCGAAGGCAATTACACCTGTGACGAGCGCACTCTTGCCGAATTACGCGATGACGACCGAGTTGTCCTCCGCTATGTCGACAACCCCAACGGCTCTACCGACGACATCGCTGGCGTGTGCTCCGCCAACCGCAACGTCGTCGGACTCATGCCCCATCCAGAGCGGGCTTGCGATCCGCTCGGCACCTCCCAGGACGGCGAGGCGCTCTTGCGATCGTTTTTGTCAGTCGCCTCGGCGAATACCGGCAGTGCGAAGTACTGAGGGGTCGACCCTCGCTTCACGCCACGCGGCGTAGGTGATTCCCTTGCGCTTACCGTACGGTGCGGCGGCTTGCACAAAAGCGGCTTCCAGCTCACGCAGGTTCACTGCATTGTCGCCGGCAGCAAGCTCAGCTTGAAGGTCCATTCGCTCCTGAACAAGCTGGAGACGGGCCAGAGGATCGGCGCCGAGAAGCTTGTCTTCGATGGCGCGCAGACGTCGCTCCATGGCCTCAGTCGTGCGCTTCCTACCCCGCTTGGGCTTATGGGCATCAAGCGCTTCCAGGTAACGGCGAACCGCCCTTCCCTGCTCTCGGCCTTCCGCAAGTGCAGCCTTATGACTGGCTGACATAGGGGATCTTGAACGCTTAGATTTGGCTGGCATTTGGAGATTGTGGTCGGTTGCACACCAAAACTCAAATCGGACCTACCTTATTGCAGACGAAGCACGAGCGGTATGCGGTGCTCCGGTACGGTTGCGCTTGTGGTCAGCGATACCTCTTCAACGGAGGCAGATGCGGAGCCGGGTCTGCACCGCGCCCTCGGCCTCACCGATGATGAGGCCGCTTCGATCACGGCCATCCTCGGCCGTTTACCGAACTCGCTCGAATTGGCCATGTACTCGGTCATGTGGTCGGAACATTGCTCGTACAAGTCGACTCGCACGCACCTATCCCGGCTGCCGACAAAGGCGCCGTGGGTGCTGGTTGGACCTGGGGAGAATGCCGGAGTCGTAGACGCCGGCAACGGTGTTGCCGTCGCCCTGCGGATCGAGAGCCACAATCATCCCTCGGCGATCGAGCCGTACCAAGGTGCCGCTACCGGCGTTGGCGGGATCCTGAGAGACATCTTCACGATGGGCGCGCGGCCGATAGCCGTTCTTGATTCTCTGCACTTCGGGCCCCTTGACGATGCCCACGGTCGCTGGTTGCTGGAGGGCGTCGTGAACGGAATTTCGGGTTATGGAAACGCGGTTGGTGTTCCGACCGTGGGCGGTGAGATCGCCTTCGATCCCGGCTTCGCCGAGAACCCACTGGTGAATGTCATGTGCGTCGGCGTCATGCGTCAAGACCGATTGGTGCTGGCGAGCGCATCCGAGCCTGGCGATCTCGCCGTCCTTCTTGGCTCGACAACCGGACGGGACGGCATCGGTGGTGTCAGCATCTTGGCGTCCGCCGGCTTCAATGACGGCGAAGAGTCCGCGGCCAAGCGTCCCAGCGTGCAGGTTGGCGACCCGTTCGAAGAGAAGCGGCTGATTGAGGCCTGCCTGGCGCTCTACGACGCGGGCTTGGTGGCCGGCATTCAGGATCTCGGCGGTGCCGGGCTCACGTGTGCGACCAGCGAGACGGCGTCGAGAGGTGGCACGGGGATGGACGTTGACCTCACCGCAGTGCCTTTGCGGCAGTCGGGGATGACGCCGGCCGAGATCATGACGAGTGAATCGCAGGAGAGAATGCTGGCGATCGTGCGCCCCGCGGACCTCGACGGCGTCATGGAAATCTGCCAACGGTGGGAGGTGCGCTCGACTGTTGTCGGGCACGTCAACGCGACCGGTCGCTTACGCATCCTCGACGGCTTCGACGGCGACGTGCTCGCCGATGTCCCTGCGGCCTCACTCCACGAGGACGCGCCGGTCTACAGCCGGCCCATGCAACCGCCAGCCGATCGCGCCGCGCTGGCGATGGCCGATCCTGATGCTCTGCCGGCGCCGAGCGCCGACGACTGTGCGAACCAGGTTCTGGACATGCTTTGGGATACGTCGTGGGTGTGGACCCAGTACGACCACCAGCTGTTCCTCAACACCGTGCGAGGACCGGGTGACGACGCGGCTGTCTTGCGGCTGAAGGCCCCCGGGCTCACGACGTCGTGTGGGCTGGCCCTGACGACCGACAGCAATACGCGGTGGTGCAGCCTCGATCCCCGACGCGGCACCGCGCTCGTCGTCGCTGAGGCCGCCCTGAATCTGGCTTGCCAGGGAGCGCGCTCTCTGGCGGTCGTGAACTGCCTGAACTTCGGTAACCCGGAGCACCCCGAGGTGATGTGGCAACTCTCGGAGGCAATCGACGGGATGTCAGAGGCCTGTGTGGGGCTCGGGCTGCCGGTGGTCGGCGGCAACGTCAGTCTCTACAACGAGTCCGATGGTCGCGACATCCGACCGACGCCAGTCATCGGGATGGTTGGGTTGATCGAGTCACTCGACCGACGCCCACCTGGTGCTGGACTTGTCGAAGGCGGAAGGCTTGTCGCCCTGGGCCATCCGATCGCCGGCGGTTTGGCCGGTTCTCGTTGGGCCGCCGACGTGCACGGCGAGCGCGGTGGCCGGTTGCCTGACCTCGACCTGGAGTACCACGCGTCACTGTGCGAACTCATTCGTCTCTTGGTGGCCGATGGGCTCCTGGCCGGCGCGCACGACGTCGCCGACGGTGGCCTCGCCGTGACGCTGGCCGAAATGGCTGTCAGGTCAGGGGTCGGATTCAGGATCTCGGAGATGCACCATGCGGCGCTGTTCTCGGAAAGCCCGTCGCGCGTGGTCGGATGTGTCATCGACAACCACGTCGCCCAAGTGGTGGCGCGAGCGACTGCGGTCGGCGTGGACGTCGTCCTGCTCGGTGAAGCAGGCGGAGATGTGCTGGAGGTGGAGGGACGATTCCGGCTCTCGCTGGAGGAGACGACGCGGCGGTGGCGGCGGGCCCTCCCCGAGGCCGTATCGGGACCTACGACCGGCGCTGTGGGAAAATGAACGACATGGGGGAGGTTGTCGATGATGACCGGCCAAAGGAGGCCTGCGGCGTCTTCGGCGT
Source organism: Acidimicrobiales bacterium (assembly GCA_035525375.1). Lineage (GTDB taxonomy): Bacteria > Actinomycetota > Acidimicrobiia > Acidimicrobiales > AC-14 > JALZBN01. The sequence continues at coordinate 6,799 of DATLEI010000065.1, read as the reverse complement.
GTACGGCCCCGGCCAGCCCGTCGCCTACCTGACCAGCCAGGGCATGCGCGCCCTGCAGCACCGGGGCCAGGAGTCGGCCGGGATGGCCGTCAGCGACGGCGACAGCATCACGGTCGTCAAAGAAATGGGTCTCGTCACCAACGTCTTCGACGAACGTAATCTGGCGGCGCTCCAGGGCCATCTGGCCATTGGGCATACCCGCTATTCGACGACGGGAACAAGCACGTGGGAGAACGCGCAGCCCATCTTCCGGCGCGGGGTCGGCGATGCCGAGTTCGCGCTCGGCCACAACGGGAATCTGGTGAACACGCAGGAGCTGGCTAAGTCGACCGGCGTGCTCCCGGGAATGGGCGGCAGTGACAGCGAGGTCGTGGCTGAACTATTGCAGGACGAAATCGTTGCCGCGCCGGGCACCCACAGCGATGGGCGCGAGCTCGAGCGAGCCCTGCTCAATGTGCTTCCCCTTCTGGAGGGCGCGTTCTCCTTTGTGCTGATGGACGAGGCCCATTTGATCGGCGTGCGCGATCCCAACGGGTTCCGTCCGCTCTGTCTTGGCCGGCTCGACAGTGGCTGGGTCCTGGCGTCGGAAACAACGGCGCTTGACATCGTCGGCGCCCACTTCGTGCGGGAGATCGACCCCGGCGAGATGGTCGTCATCGACGCCGCCGGCACTCGTTCACATCATCCGTTCGACGACGAGCGGATCCAGCCCACGCTGTGCTTGTTCGAGTTCGTCTACTTCGCCCGCCCCGACAGCCGCCTCTACGGCCAAACGGTGCACAGTGCCCGTCAGCGCATGGGCGAACTCTTGGCCGAGCAGGCGCCGCTCGCTCCCGACACTGTCGTTCCGGCGCGCGAGGCATTCGTGATGCCGGTGCCGGAGTCGGGCAACCCCGCTGCTCAGGGTTACGCCCGCCGCAGTGGGATCCCCTATGGCGAAGGGCTCGTGAAGAACCGCTACATGGGGCGCACGTTCATCGCGCCGACTCAGGACATGCGTAGTCAGGGCGTGCGCATGAAGTTGAACCCGATCCGAGAGAACATCGCGGGCAAGCGCCTCCTCGTCGTCGATGACTCGATCGTGCGAGGAACGACCACCCGGGCCATGGTGGCCATGCTGCGCGCTACCGGCGCGGCCGAGGTGCACCTGCGGATCTCGTCGCCCCCGTACCGGTGGCCGTGCCACTACGGGATGGACACCGGTACCCGCAGCGAACTGCTGGCCGCCGACCTCACCATTGAGGAGGTGCGCGACTACCTCGGCTGCGACACCTTGGGCTACCTCAATCTCGACAAGGTCATCACTGCCACCGGCGCGTCGGGGTCGGGATTCTGTACGGCTTGTCTCACCGGCAACTACCCGGTGGCCATCCCCGGCGGCGCGGAAGCCGTGGCCGATCTCCCTGACGTCGATTTGGTCCATCCCAGTGGGTGAGACGTATGCAGGTGCCGGCGTCGACATCAATGCCGGCGAAGAGGCGGTCGCCCGATTCAAGGACCGGGTCCGCTCAACATTTCGTCCCGAGGTCATCGGTGATGTGGGCGGGTTCGGCGGACTCTTCGCCTTCGATCCCTCGCGGTGGCGGCGGCCGGTCCTCGTCTCGTCGACTGACGGCGTGGGGACGAAGGCCTTGGTGGCCCGCAACGCGGCGCGCTTCGACAGCATCGGTATCGATCTTGTGGCCATGAGTGTCGACGACATAGCGACCCATGGTGCCGAGCCACTGTTCTTCCTCGACTACGTCGCCGTCGGTCGTCTTGATCCGGCCCAGGTCGAGCAGCTCGTAGAAGGAGTCGTTCAGGGATGCCACGCGGCCGGGTGCGCGCTCATCGCGGGCGAGATCGCGGAGCACCCCGACGCCATGGAGCCGGGACAGTTCGACCTTGCCGGCTTCGCTGTCGGTGTCGTCGAGCGAGACCGTCTCATCACTGGCGAGAGGGTAAAAGTAGGTGACCGGCTGATCGGGCTCCCTTCGCCGGGGCTGCGATGCAACGGCTACTCGCTGGCCCGGCGCGTCCTGCTCGACGTCGGCGGCCGCTCCCTCGAGGACCCGGCTTGGCCCGGCGCGCACCACTCGACAGCCGAAGAGTTGCTCCGTCCGTCGGTGATCTACGCGCCGGCAGTTGTTGCGCTATGCCGGTCGGTTGATGTCCTGGCGTTGGCCCATATCACCGGGGGTGGGCTCCCCGGCAACCTCAGTCGGGTGCTCCCGCGCCATTGCGATGCGGTCGTACGCCGAGACTCCTGGGAGGTGCCGCAGATCTTTAGCGAGATCCAGCGGGTCGGAGACGTTGCCGATGACGAGATGGCCAAGGTCTTCAACCTCGGCATCGGGATGGTGGCGGTGGTGTCGCCGGGCGACACGTTCCGCGCCCTCGACATCCTCCGCGGCGCGGGAATCGAGTCGGTGGAGATCGGCGAGATTGTTGCCGGCGACGGCAGCGTCCGCCTGAAGTAGCTCCCGCCCAGTTTCGTTGCGGGGTTACTCGTTCAGCAGTGAGCGCGCCGCGTTGCGGATCTCGTCGACGCCGATGCTGACCGCCTTCTCCATGGGAATGGCGTAGGGCATGGCGGGGACGTCGGCCATGGCCAGGCGACGCACGGGTGCGTCGAGGTCGTAGAACGCTTCTTCGGCGACGATGGCTGCGACCTCGCCGCCGACACCAAAGCTGATGTTGTCTTCGTGCACGATCAGCAGACGCCCGGTCTTCACGACCGACTCGAGAACCGTCTCCCGGTCGAGCGGTGAGATAGTGCGCAGGTCGATCAATTCCACAGAGTGCCCGTCGTCGGTTAGTGACTCGACGGCCTCGGCGCAGAGGTGACGGTGCAGGCCGTAGGTGACGATCGTCAGATCGTCTCCGGCGCGCACGACATCGGCCAAGCCGATCGGTACGCGCCAGTCACCTTCGGGGACGGGTCCCCGGACGCGCCGGTAGGTCTTCTTGTGCTCGAGGAAGAGCACCGGGTCGGGATCCTCAACGGCCGACCGCAGGAGTCCGGCAACATCGGACGGCACCGACGGAACCACGACCTTCAATCCGGCCACGTGGGCGTACCAGGCCTCTACCGCCTGGGAGTGGTAGATCGCCCGGTGGGTGCCCCCGCCCCACGGCGCGCGGATCACGAGGGGCACGTGGAAGTCGCCATTCGACCGGTAGTGCGTCTTCGCCGCTTCACTGACGATCTGATCGAAGGCAGAGTGCAGGAAATCAGCGAACTGGATCTCGACAACAGGCCGATAGCCGGCTAGTGCCAGCCCGATGCCGATACCGACAATGGCTGACTCGGCGAGCGGCGTGTCCATCACCCGTTTGTCGCCGTACCGTGCGTGCAGTCCCTCCGTGGCTCGAAAGACTCCGCCGAGACGCCCGACGTCTTCGCCGAGTACGACGATTTGTTCGTCGCCGGCCATGAGCTCGTGCAGCGTGTGGCGCACCGACTCGAGCACGCTCCGTTCGACAGCCGGACGCGCGCCGGCATCCGATGGCACCGGTCGAAGCAGTGCAGTGGCGCCGGCGATGACAGGCGCTCGCGGGATGGGGTGGATCGGCCGGGCGTAGACGCGGGTGAACGCGCTCTCCGGCGCGGCCTCGGCCGCGTCCACCGCCCGCTTGGCCGCTTCATTGACTTCGTTCTGCACCTCGTCGCAGAGCTGCTCGTCGTCATCGACAGTTAGCAGTCCGTTGTTCAGTAGGTACTCCCGGGTGCGGGTGACTGGGTCCTTCTCCCGCCAGGCCTCTACCTCCTGAGCGGAGCGGTACGCCCTGTCGTCGTCATCAGAGGTGTGGGGCAGGAGCCTGTAGGTCTTGCATTCGACGAGCGTCGGGCCACCGCCCCGGCGCGCCAATTCCACTGCCGTCTTGGTGCTCTCGTAGACGGCGAGTGGGTCATTGCCGTCGACGACGACACCGCCGAACCCGTACGCGCCGGCGCGATCGGCGACATTGGCGACAGCCGATTGAAGCGTCATCGGCACCGAGATCGCGTACTCGTTGTTCTCGCACAGGAGTACGAGCGGGAGCCGGTGGATGCCGGCGTAGTTCAGGGCCTCGTGAAAGTCGCCCTTCGATGCGGTCGCCTCGCCGAAATAACAGACGGTCACGGAGTCGTCACCGCGGATCTGAGCCGCCCGCGCCAGTCCGGCTGCGTGGGGCAACTGGGTGGCAATTGGAGAGGAACCGGTGATGATGCCGAGCCGTTTCGAACCCCAGTGGCTCGGCATTTGCCGACCCCCTGAGTTGGGGTCGTCGGGCCGCGCCATCACGTTGAGCAGCACCTCGCGCGCCGTCATGCCCATCGTCAGCACGACGCCGACATCGCGGTAATAGGGGAGCACGACGTCGTGACCCTTTCGCAGCGCCCATGCCGATCCGACCTGCGCAGCCTCCTGGCCGGAGCCGGGAATGACAAAGCGTGCCTTCCCCGAGCGGGTGAGGTTCCAACCCTTCTGGTCGACGGCGCGCGCCAGGAGGATGGTTCGGTACATGGCGACGACGTCGAAGTCGCTGAGCCCAAGCGCCGCGTGCGTTGAGACACCGCCGGTCTCAATGAGTTCGGTCATGCCGATCTCGGGATCCTGATCTGGGCTACATGCCCCAACGATTCGATCCGGAGTTCAGCCAGACGGTCAGCTGCCGCCGAGGTCGTGATGGCCTCGGCTTCGGCAATGCTCAACACTCTCTCGATGTTGTCGGCTACTCGTTGCACCGAGACATACGCTGACTCCCGGTGATAGCCCCCCGGGGCCATTTCCTCGGCGATGTTGATGAGACCGCCTGCATTGACCACGTAGTCAGGGGCGTAGATGACATTGGACTCGTGCAGGAGGTCGGCACAGTCGGGTTCGGCCAGCTGGTTGTTTGCGGATCCGACAACCGCAGCGCAACGCAGCTCGGGAATCGTCGAGGAGTTCAGGGCAGCGCCCAGCGCGCAGGGAGCATAGATGTCGCAATCGACGCCATGGGCCTTCTCGACCGCAACCGACTCGGCCCCGAACTGGTGCACCATCCGTTCGACCGCGGCCGGCACAACGTCGGCGACCGACACGCGGGCCCCTTCCTCGACGAGGCCCCCGACCAGGTGACTGCCGACCTTGCCCACACCGGAGACACAGATGTGCCGACCCTCTAAAGCGGTGCTGCCCCACAGATAGCGGGCGACTGCCTTCATCGCCCATCGCACGCCATAGGCCGTCGCCGCCGAGGGGTCGCCGGATCCACCCAACTCTTCACTGACGCCGGTGACGAACCGAGTCTCGCGCCGGATCAGGTCCATATCGGTCTGGGTAGTGCCCACGTCCTCGGCCGTCACGTAGCGGCCGCCGAGCGATTGCACGAACCGGGCGTAGGCCCGCAGCAAAGCCTCGTTCTTAGCGACAGCAGGGTCGCCGATGATGACAGCCTTCCCGCCGCCGAGGTCGAGTCCGGCCGCCGCCGCCTTGTACGTCATCCCGCGAGCCAGTCGCAGAACATCCTCGATGGCTTCATCCTCGTTGAGGTAGGGATAGAAGCGTGTGCCCCCTAAAGCGGGCCCCAGGCGCGTTGAATGAATGGCGATGATGGCTCGCAGCCCGCTGGTGCCCTCGTGGCTGAAGACGACCTGCTCATACTCGTCCCCGATCCGTTCGAAGACGTCCACGCGTGCAGGCTATCCACGGTCAGGCGCTTCCGCGCACAGACCCGAGATGGGTGGTCAGTCGACCTGGAATGTCGCCGACTGGTGGGCCGGGTGGAGCTGGCACTTGATCTCGTAGGTGCCGGACTTCTTGGCCGTGAACTTGATGTGAACCGGCTTACCGGGATCGACTGTCTTTTGCTCGAGCCCGTAACCCTGGATGGCGAACCCGTGGGTCTTGTCGGTTGTGTTGCCCACCTCGATGTCAACCTTGTCGCCCTTGCGCACCGAGATCACTTCGGGGGCGAACCCCGGCTTCCCATTCACCGGAGCCGCGTTGATGGTGACCTTTTCCGTCTTGTCACTACCGCACCCCATCAAGGCAAAGAGGCCAACGGCACCAATGGCTACGAGTTTCTTCATCCCGGCACCCTATGCCGCGTCCGGAGTCGGCCGCGTGTCCGGTTCGGCGGCGAGCATCTTTAGTTTGGCGGCGCGCGCGTCCCAGTCGTAGACGACAGTCGTCTTGCCGACGATGTCGTGAAACGCCCGGTGCTCGCGTCCGATCACAATGCCGACGAAGCCAAGGCCAAAGAACACGAACGAGAACGGGAACGCAAGAGTGCGAAGCAACGCGTGCCGGTGGTCGAGCCCGGTGCCGTCACGGCGTACCACCCGCAGACCCAGCATCGCCATCCCCACCGTCTTCCCGGTCGCTGACCACGACACGTAGTAGTAGAGAAACAGCCAGGAAAGCACGAGGATGGAACCGACGGCTGGTGGCGCGTTGGCAGGGTCAATTGCGCGCCGGGCGACGAGTTCGATAACCGCGGATGCCGCAGAGACGATTACCGCCAGAGCGATGCTGCTGACGGCCGAGTCGATGGCGAATGCGGTGAGACGCGTGACGGGCCCGGCGTAGTGCCCGACCAGACTCGGCCTGGGAACCCTTTCCGACTTCACGACTGCTGCCGGTTCTCGCCGGCATCGAGGAGCAGGCGCGGTCCGGGCGGCGCTTCGCTGGAATCGCGCCGCAGGACCCGGTCGACCCAGCGGTTTATCAACTGATCGAGGCCGACGCCTTGGGCTCGCACGAAGTCGAGCCCGCGCTCGGCGATTCCCGTCGTCGACCGCACGAGGATCCCGCCGAGCTCCGTGCGCTCGATGAGGTGTTCGACGTTC
>DATLEI010000042.1:0-12335 GCA_035525375.1 Acidimicrobiales bacterium | reverse complement strand
GTCAACCCTCATTCTGTTCCCAAGGCAAAGGGTCGTCCTCGGCGTGCCCTCTCGGGTCGCGATTTGCCTTGCTCAGGAGTTTTTAGGCTGCCATTGCGAAGGCAGGTTCCGTGTTATCGGCACCTGTTTTTGTGCCCCGTTTAACGAGTCTGAGCAACTCGGGTCGCACGACGAGCCAGCGGTCCCAACGTCGAAACCGGTCAGCCCCGCCCACCAAGCTTATCGCGCCCTCGCTGGGACATCGCCCTGTCGGTCTCGCGCTTGGCGTCACGCTCGGCGATCGCACTCCGCTTGTCGTGTCGTTTACGGCCCCGGACGAGGGCCAGTTCGACCTTGGCCCGACCGTCTCGGAAGTAGACCTCGAGGGGGACGAGCGACAGAACCTCCTCGTTCATACGGGAGACGAGCTTGTCGATCTCGGACCGGTGCAGGAGTAGCTTGCGCCGGCGCTCAGGGTCGTTGTCAGCGAAGCCGTCGGCGAGGGCGTAGGGCGCCACGTGCATGCCGATGAGCCACAGTTCCCCGTCGATGGACCGGGCGTAGGAGTCCTTCAGTTGCACCTGGCTGGCACGGAACGACTTGACCTCGGTACCGGCCAGGGCGATGCCCGCCTCTACCGTTTCAAGCACGTCGTAGTCGAAACGGGCGCGCCGATTCGAAGCGACCGGCTTCGTGCCTTTGGGAGCCACCTGCCGAGGGTACCCTCGACCCTTCATGCTCCGGATCCGACGCGCCGACCACGAGTCGATGATCAACCATGCCCGCGAAGGTGTTCCCAATGAGGTGTGCGGGCTCCTCGCCGGCCGCCCCGGCTCACCCGACGTCGAGGTCCTCTACCCCTGCCACAACGCGGCCGAGTCGCCAGTCATCTATGAAGTCGACTCGCTCGACATGTTGAAGGCCGACCGTGACGCTGAGACCCGAGGGCTGCAGATCACCGGCGTGTACCACTCCCACACCCACACCGAGGCCTACCCGTCGCCGACCGACCTGCGCCAGGCGCCGGATCCGGAGTGGCACTACGTGCTCGTTTCCCTCCAGGACGACGAACCCGTCACCCGGTCATTCCGCATCATCGACAATGCCATCTCGGAGGAGCCCTTCGAAGTGACCGACAACTAGGATCACGACTCGTGCCAGTAGAAGTCCGCCTCCCCACCGTCCTGCGCTCGCGCGCCGGCGGAAAGTCCTCGATCCAGGCTGACGGTGGCACGCTCGGTGAGGTGCTGAGCGACGCCGTCCGCCAGTTCCCCGACCTGGCGGGCCAGGTGGTCACCGACGACGGCGTGCTCCACAAGTTCGTGAACGTCTACCGCAACGACGAAGACGTTCGGTACCTCGACAAGCTCGACACGGCCGTGTCGGGCGGCGACGTCATTTCCATCCTGCCGGCCGTCGCCGGCGGATAGCGAAGGCCGTCTTGGCCGTCGCCGCCAGCATCCTCGACCTGATCGGCGACACGCCCCTCGTCGAGGTCAGCCAGTTGAGTCCCAACCCGTCGGTGCGGATCTTGGCCAAGCTGGAAGGTCAGAACCCAGGCGGGTCGGTCAAGGACCGCATCGCGTTGGCGATGGTAAAGGACGCGGAAGCGAGCGGCGCGCTGCAGCCGGGCCAGACCATCCTTGAACCGTCGTCTGGCAACACCGGCATCGGGCTCGCCTTGGTGTGCCGCCTGAAGGGCTACAAGTTGCGGATCGTCCTTCCCGAGAACGTGTCGCCGGAGCGACGGCAGCTGTTGGAGAACTTCGGTGCCGAGGTCATCTCGTCGCCGGCGGACGAGGGGTCGAACGGCGCCGTTCGCAAAGCGCAGCGCATGGCGGCCGAGATGCCCGACGTGGCCTTTTTGTACCAGTACGGCAACCCGGCCAATCCTCGTGCCCACTACGAGGGAACGGGCCCAGAGATCTGGCGCGACTGCCCCGAGGTGACGCACTTCGTGTCAGGACTCGGCACGAGCGGCACGTTGATGGGTGTGGGTCGTTACCTCAAGGACAAGAACTCGGCTGTCGGTATCTGGGCTGTCGAGCCGCCCGCGGGCGAGCTAGTGCAGGGCCTGCGCAACATCGACGAGGGCTTCGTGCCGCCGGTGTTCGACCCCGACCTGATCGACCGCCGCATCATCGTGCGCCCTCGGGAGTCGATCGAGTGGATTCGGCGTCTGGCGGAGGACGCCGCTATCTTCGCCGGCATCTCGTCGGGCGCGTCGATGGCGGGGGTGGCGCGCGCCGCCAACGAAATCGACGAGGGCGTCATCGTGACCGTGTTTCCCGACGGCGGTTGGAAGTACCTCTCGACAGGTGCCTGGACCGATCCGATCGACGAGGTGGTCGAGCGGCTGAACAACATCATCTACTTCTAGGGCGGGATAGCAGGTGGACGATCGCGGGATTGGGGTGTTCGACAGCGGGTTCGGTGGGCTCACCGTGGCGCGTGCGCTGATCGACCTTCTGCCCGACGAGGACCTTGTCTACTTTGGGGACACGGCGCGCTATCCGTACGGGCCTCGCTCGCTGTCCGACGTGCGCGAGTTCGCCAGCCAGATCAGCCGGGTACTCCTCGACGAACACGACGTGAAGATGATCATCGTCGCGTGCAACACGGCTGCGGCGGCGGCACTCGAGACGCTGCGCTTCGATCTCGACGTGCCGGTGGTGGGGGTGGTGGACCCGGGCGTGCGCGCCGCGGTCAAGGCGACGCGCAATGGTCGGGTTGGTGTCATCGGCACTGTCGGCGCCATCGGCTCCGGCGCGTACCAGCGCGCCGCCGAGTCGTTGCGGGCTCCCGTTGAGCTCACGTCGCTCGCGTGTCCGGGGTTCGTCGAACTGGTCGAGGAGGGGGAGACGGGCGGCGCGCGAGCGGTGGAGCTAATCAGTCGCCGGCTGGCGCCACTCGTCGACGCGGGCATCGACACCTTGCTGCTGGGGTGCACGCACTATCCCTTCCTGGCCCGGACAATCAGCGACGCCGTGGGACGTGACGTGGTGCTCGTGTCGTCGGCCGACGAGACCGCGTTCGAGGTGCGGGCCATCCTGGAGGAGACGGGGTTGGGGCGGCGTTCCGGCGCGGGCGACGGGAAGGGTCGGCACCGCTTCATCTCGTCGGGGGACGTCGAGTGGTTCCGTGAGCTCGGCGGTCGGCTGCTCGGGCCGGAGCTGGACTATGTGGAGCAGTGGACGTGGGGCTGAGTATCGGCTAATCCCTAGAGCCATGAGAAAGGACGGGCGTCAGCCCGACGACTTGCGACCGGTCAGCTTCGAGCGCGACTTCACCGACGCGGCCGCGGGGTCAGTGCTCGTGACCGTGGGTCGCACGCGCGTGATCTGTACTGCGTCGGTCGACGACCGGGTCCCGCCGTGGATGCGGGGCAAGGGCAAGGGGTGGGTGACAGCGGAGTACTCCATGCTGCCCGGCTCCACCCCGGATCGCAGCGACCGTGAGGTCAACAAGGGCAAGCCTTCGGGTCGCACTCAAGAGATCCAGCGCCTCATCGGGCGTTCACTGCGGAGCGTCACCGACATGACGATGACGGGGGAGCGCACGATTACGCTCGATTGCGATGTCATCCGTGCCGACGGCGGCACCCGGACGGCTGCCATCTGCGGTGCGTACGTTGCGCTGCACGATGCGTTCACGAGGCTGGTCGATTCCAAGCAACTCACCGCCAACCCACTGCAGGCTGGGTGTGCGGCGGTGTCGGTCGGCATCATCGACTCGATCGCCATGCTCGACCTCGAGTACACCGAAGACGTGCGCGCCGAGGTCGACATGAACGTCGTCATGACGTCAACCGGTCGCTTCATCGAGGTGCAGGGAACGGCAGAGGGCCTGCCGTTCAGCCGTAACGAGCTCGACGACCTCTTGGGTCTCGCCGAGCACGGCATCGCCACCATCCTCGATCTGCAGACCGCAGCACTCGCAACGGCGCCGCCGGCGCGCGCCGGCTGACGGCGCCCGTGCGAGTCGTTCTGGCGACGGCCAATCCCGACAAGGCGGCGGAGATAGCGGTGGTGCTCGACGGGTTCGACGTCGTGCCTCGTCCCACTGACGTCCCCGACGTCGACGAGACCGAGGACACGTTGGCGGGCAACGCCTCGTTGAAGGCGCGTGCGCTTGTCGATGCAACGGGTGAGGTTGCCGTCGCCGATGACACCGGCCTGGAGGTTCACGCTTTGGGCGGACGCCCGGGGGTGTACTCGGCGCGCTATGCCGGGCCCGGCGCGACCTACGCGGACAATGTGGCCAAGCTCTTGGAGGAACTCGACGGGGCGAGCGACCGGCGGGCGCGGTTCCGTACCGTGGCCTTGGCGCGTTTCCCGGATGGCGTCGAGGTGGTAGCCGAGGGCGTCGTCGACGGGACGATCGTGACCGCAGCCCGTGGTAGCGGTGGCTTCGGCTACGACTCGGTCTTCGCGCCGGAGGGTGCGGGCGGTCGCACGTTCGGGGAGATGACGGCCGATGAGAAGAACGCCATCTCGCACCGCGGTCGAGCCTTCCGCGCGCTTGCCGAGCAGCTCGATGCTGAACGTTTGCGGCTTCGGCATCGCTCGGAGACGGTCAAGCCGCAGTCCTCGCCGGTGCTTCGACCAGTCGAGCCGAGTGATGTGGACGACTTGGAGCGCATCATGGCCGAACCGGCCGTGGCGCGATGGTGGTGGGGCTACGACCGAATGCGTATCGAGCGGGAGTTCGTCGGATTGGGCGACGATCCCACCATCACGTCCTACATCGTCGAGGTCGACGCTGAGGTCGCGGGCATCATCCAGTCATGGGAGGAGCCCGATCCCGAGTACCGGCGCGCCAACATCGACATCGGCCTTGGCACTCGCTGGCACGGGAAGGGAATCGCCGTTGAAGCGATCCGCACACTGGCTCGAAAGCTCATTGCCGACCACGGGCATCATCATCTGACCATCGACCCGGCGGCCGACAACGGGCGCGCCATCGCCTGTTACACGAAGGTGGGCTTCCGCCCGGTTGGCGTGCTGCGCAAGAACGAACTGGGACCCGACGGGGCCTTCCACGACACCCTCCTAATGGATCTTCTCGCCGAAGACTTGCGTCAGGAGCCGTAGCCCTCGGGCATCAGGCGATCGCCGTAGAACACCTGCCAGGCGTGGTAGCCCGCGTAGGCCTTGGGGTCGGCGCGCAGGACCTCGGCGTAGGCGGAGATCGCGCCGACATAGTGATTGCTCGGGTTGTAGGCGTAGAGCGCTCGGGCCATGTCGGCCGGCGCGCCCCGGGCCTTCAACATGCGCGCCGCGGCTTGGATGGCGTCGTGGTTCGACTCGATGTCGCCGCCAGCGCCGTAGATCTCCCACGTCGATGGGATGAACTGCATGGGCCCACGCGCGCCGGCCACGCTGGCGCCCCGGATGCGTCCCATTCGCGTTTCGACGAGGTGGATGGCGGCGAGGTACTCCCAGCCCACACCGGTTGCGGCCTCAGCCTGTTGGTACTCGCCGAGCAGCTCCGACGCTGGCGCGGGAGCGACAATGCGCCATGCGGGTAGCTCGGGCTTTGGCGTGGAAGAGAGGGCGCGCAACTCGTTGCCGGCGCGGATGTTGGCCCCCACGGCTGGCCGAAGTTGCTCGGGCACTGCGCCAATTACGACAGGCTGCCATTCGGGATGCCGCACGGCGGACCCGTAGGCCAACTGTTGAAGGCGACCCAGTTCATTGGCGGTGCTCGGACTCGTCCGACCGTCCCTCAGGGCGGTTTCGATCCTGGTGAGGTGGGTCGCGAGAGCGGCAGGATCCTCAGCGGGGGCGACCGGCGCGACCGTCGTGGACACGGCGCGCCGGACCTCGGCGATCGTTGCCGTCGGTCCCGACCCTCCGGTGCACGCAACAAGGCCGCAGAGCAGAAGGACGACACCGCCGGTGTTACAGCGGGCGCTCACCAGCCCAGGCTACCGACGGTCGTTCTCTTCATTCCGAAGCGCGCCGGCGGTCACTCCGCGAGGATGGTCATGGCAGAGCTCACCGCGTTCACGACCGACGACCCGGTCGAGGCCAAGCGAGCAGTGGGTGAGTTCCTCCGGAGCGACCCGGTGCGGAACAACGTGCTGGTGCACTCAAACTGTCATGATCCGGCACGAAATCTGCGGAATCACGACAGTTTGAGTGCAGCAAACCCCCCCCCAAGGGGCGTCGGAGAGATCAGTCCACGGCGCGCCGACGGAAGCCGCGCAAACCGATCCATCCGAAGACCAGAACCGCGACGCAGAGAACGACAATGCACAGCAGGCCCGGCATATGGCGCACGTGCGGCACCACCGCGCCGCGCAGGCCCTCGCTCACGTAGGTGAGGGGGTTCAGGGCGGTGACGACCTGGAACCAGCGCAGCTTGTCGAGGGACGGCCAGGGGTACTGGCTCGCGCCGGTGAAAAGGATCGGCGTCAAGGCCAGGGCGAACATGATGTTGATGCGGTTGGGCGGGACGAGCGTGCCGAGCACGAGCCCCAGGGTTGATCCGACCAAAGCCCCAAGGACGACAACGGCGACGAACTGGGGCGCCGCCGCCCAGCGCCACGGGATCGACCCCAGGACGATGATGCCGACGGGAATCATGACCGTGCAGGCGACGATGGCCCGCAGTGAGGCGTAGACGATCTTTTCGATCGCAACGAGCTCGGTTCGCAGCGGCGCGAGGAGCCGGTCCTCGATCTCCTTGGTAAAGGAGAAGTCGATCACCAGTGGGAATGCCGTGCTCTGGAGTCCGGTGACTACTGCGGTCAGGCCGACGATCCCGGGAAAGAGCAGGTCGGCGTAGCCGGCCCTGGCGTAGCCCAGCTCGGTGAGGATGCGACCGAATACGAACAGGAGGAAGAACGGCTGCAGGATGACCTGGGCGGCAAACGTCGGCAGCTCCCGAGTGGTGACGTAAAGGTCGCGCCGGAGCACGGCCACAAATGCCCGCAGCTCCGTCGGCCGTGCTTCGCTCACCGCAGAGCGCGCCCGGTGAGCCCGAGGAATACATCCTCGAGCGTGGGCCGACCGATCCCGACGTCAGTCAGCGTGACGCCCAACTCACCGAGCACCTGCACGAGGGGCACGATCATCGCCGAAGCATCGGTCGAGACGAACAGCCGAGCGTGGAGGTTCGGTGGCTCGGCGCCGAGGGTCTCGACGTCATCGACCCCACGTAACTCAGCAAGAGCCGTGCGCAGCAGGCTCGGGTCCACGCTGTCCGCCTTGACGGTGACGTCGAGGGTTTGGTTTCCCGGCAGCGACCGGGTGAGCGCGCCGGGCGTGTCCAGCGCCAGAAGCTTGCCGTGGTCCATGATCCCCACCCGGTCGGAGAGCTCGGCGGCCTCGTCCATGGCGTGGGTCGTCAGGAGGATTGTGGTTCCCCGCTCCTTGAGCTCGCGGATCCGGTCCCAGACGAACAGGCGCGCCGCCGGGTCCAGGCCGGTCGTTGGTTCATCCAGGAAAAGGGCCGACGGCGCGTGCATCAGGGCGCGGGCGATCATGATGCGCTGGGCCTGTCCGCCGGAGACGTAGTCGGGCTTCTCGTCCGCACGACCCGCCAAACCGAAGGCCTCAAGTAGAGATTCGGCCCGGGTGCGGGCCTCGGCGCGGGGGACGCAGTGATAGGCGGCGTGGAACAGCAGGTTCTGGCGGATGGAGATGGCCCGGTCGAGGTTGTTGCGCTGCGGAACCACCGCGAGCAGCGTGCGGGCGCCGACAGGATCGTGCACGACGTTCACACCGCCGACGAAGGCCTCTCCCGACGTCGGCAACGCCCGCGTCGTGAGTATCCCAACCGTCGTGGTCTTGCCTGCACCGTTCGGACCGAGCAGGCCGAACACCTCGCTATGACGGACGGAAAACGAGATGCCGTCTACCGCATTTACATCCGCCTTGGGGTAGCGCTTGACGAGGTCAGCGACTGCAACGACGGAGCTGTCGCTCGAGTTCGTCACGCATGGAGCCCGCACTCAGTCTTGTCCTGCCCGGCCCAGCGCCCGGCGCGGGGATCTTCGCCATCAGCCACCGGTCGGGTGCACGGCCAGCAACCGATGGACGGGTAGCCGCGCGCGCTGAGGGGATGCACAGGCAGCTCGTGGTCTTCGATGTAGCCGCTCATGTCGAGGTCGGACCAGGTCGCCAGCGGGTTGACCTTCACGATGTCGCGGCCGATGTCATAGGACACGATCGGTGCCTTGGCCCGGGTGTGGGCGTCGACCCTGCGTACGCCCGTCATCCACGCGGCCCTGCCGGCGAGGGCCCGAGCCAGGGGCTCGACCTTGCGGGCGTTGCAGCAGGCGGTGACATCGCGCTGCCAGAGGTCGTCGGGCTGTACGAGCGGCTCCATGACGGTGAGCCGGAGGTCGTAGCGGCGACGGACCTCTTCCACGAAGGTCAGGGTCTCGGCGAAGTGATACTGGGTGTCGAGGAAGACGACCTCGAGGTCGGGCGCGGTCTTGGCCACGATGTCGATGAGGACGCAGTCCTGAAAAGACGCGGCCATGACCATCTCATCGCCGTAGCGGTCGTGGGCCCAGGCGATGATCTCAGTAGCCGGCGCGCTCTCGAACCGCTCGGAGAGATCGGCGAGCTCCTCGAGGGGGGCGATCGTGGTGTCAGACATCTCGGGTCACGATCCTGCACACTCCCCGGCGCCAACCTCGGCGACGTAGGGGCCGGTCTCGTCGAAGTCGACATAGAAGTCGGGGTTCTCTTCGGGGGTGGGAAAGACGTCGAGGTCTTTCAGCTCCTCGCCGATTGTCGTTGCACCACCCGAGCGTGCGAGCCATTCGGCGAAGGTCTCGCCCGCGCCCCGCTCGTTGGCGAAGCGACCGACGACGCGCACCGTGGCCGCGCCGGCGTTCTTGGCTGGCACCCGCAACGCTTTGTGGCCGAACTCGACCTGGGTCTGCCCAAGGTGGCCGCCGAGCATCATCTGGTACCCCGGCGCGGCCTGACCGTGCGCCCTGCGCTCGACGCCGACGAACCCGATGTCGGCGACATGGTGCTGGCCACAGGAGTTGGTGCAGCCGGAGATGTTGACGCGCACTCCGCCCACGTCGGCCAAACCTGCAGCTTCGAGCGCCTCCCCGATGTTGTCGGCCAGTCCGCGCGACTGGGTTACAGCGAGGTTGCAGGTGTCGGCGCCGGGGCAGCTGACGACATCGCGCGCCAGCTCCGCGCCGGGTTCGGCCATCCCGATGGCACCCAGTTGCTGGTAGAGGGGAGTGAGCTGCTCCTCGGTGAGACCACGGAACACGATGTTCTGGCGGTTGGTGACCCGAAGCTCGGCGCCAAGTTCGCGTTGCACCCGGGCAAGGGCGCGGAACTGGTCGGCGGTGATGTCGCCGAGCGGCGCGTAGGCGTAGGCCGAAACGGTGCCCTTGGCGTTGCCTCGTACGACGTTGGCCTGGTCCCAGCGATCCTTCGGATCACCCGCCCGCAGAACGACGTTGGTGCCCCAGCCCATGGGGGTCGGCGCGTCTTGGCCGCCGACGCCGGCAGGACCGTCGCCGTACTGCTGCACGTATTCGGGGATGCCGCCGACCCACGTCGTCGACGCCACCAGCAGCTTGCGCTCCTTGAGGATGCGCTCGCGCAGCTCGTCGAAGCCCATGGTGTCGACCAGCCACTTCAGGCGCGCCCGCAGCTTGTTGTCACGGTTGCCGTAGTGGTCGAACGTGCGCAGGATCGCCTCGATGGTGGCGATCAGCTCCTCGCGGGGGGTGAAGTCCTCCAACGCAAGGGCCGGGTGCGGGTTGGCGCCGAGGCCGCCGGCGATGAAGACCCGGAAGCCGGCCTCCATGGTGCCGTCGGACTTCGGGCGATTGATGGCGATCACGCCGACGTCGTTGAACATGGCCTGGCCGCAGTCGGTGACACAGCCCGAGAAGTTGATCTTGAACTTCCGGGGCAGGCGCTGAGCGTAGGGGTTGCGGAGGAAGTGCCGGAAGGCGGCCTCGGCCCAAGGGCTGATGTCGAGCACCTCGTAGGGGCAGGCACCGGCCAGGTGACAACCGGTGATGTTGCGGACGGTGTCGCCGCACGCCTCACGGGTGGTCAGCCCCACCGAAGCGAGTTCCCGCATGACGTCGGGGATCCGCTCGAGCTGGACGAAGTGGAACTGGATGTTCTGTCGGGTCGTGATGTGACCCCAGCCCCGGGAATACTCGGTGGTGATGTCGGCGAGCTTCTCGAGCTGTTCGGGTGTGATCGACCCGTAGGGCACCTTCACCCGTACCATCTGGTTGTGCCCGCCCTGGCGCTGGCCGTAGATGCCATTGTTGAGGCGGAAGATGCGGAAACGGTCCTCGTCGAGTTCGCCCGCGAGGTAGCTAGCGAGCATGGTTTCGAACTTCTCGATGTCGGCCAGACCCTCAGGGCTGATGGCCCCCGGCCCGACCTCGACGTCGATCGTCTGACTCACGTCTGAAACGCTAACACTAAACCTGACCATGTGGGTCAAGAATGTCGGCGGGGATCGCGTCTGGCTGTAGTGCGGGCGGGGAGAGTCGAACTCCCACCCCTTTCGGGACCGGGACCTAAACCCGGCGCGTCTGCCATTCCGCCACGCCCGCGTGCACCGATCGACGTGCACTTTTACGGTAGCCGAAGGCCCCATCCATCGGCCCGTAGTCGCCGGCCGCTCGCGCGCTTGTTCGAGCGGGATCGATCCGGGTATCCTAATTATTCGTGCGTTCTGATCGGATGAAGAACTCTTGGCAATAGCCGCAGCAGTCACTGCTCAGGATTCGGTACGGGTAGTGGTCGCCGGCGATCAGTCGATCGTCCAAGAGGCCTTCACCTGCCTGCTCGATGCGGTCGATGGCTTCGAGGCCGTGGCCTCGGCGTCAACGGTCGAAGAACTCTTGCGCGCCGTGGGTGGCGAGGAGCCCGACGTCGTCCTGCTCGATATGCGCATCGGGGGCGAGGACAGCCTCGTCGCCAGCCAGCGGATCAAGTTGCGTCACCCAGGTGTCGGCGTGCTGCTATTCCCCAACGAGGTCGCCGACGAGCAGGTGTTTCGGGCGCTGGCGTGCGGGGCCACTGGGATCGTGCTGAAGAACGCGCCCGTTGTGGAGGTACTCGACGCAATCGCCGCCGTGGCCCGAGGTGAGGTCGTCGTCGGCCGTGACCTTTGCGAGCGCGGCGGCGACGTCGTGCAGCTCTCGGATCGAGAGCGTGAGGTCGTGGAATTGATGGCCGACGGGATGAGCAACCGGGATATCAGCCGGCACCTCTTCATCTCGATCGGAACCACCAAGCGCCACGTCGAGAACATCGCCCGAAAGTTCGGCACGTCGAGTCGGGCCGCAGCGGCAGCCGAAGCGCTTCGGCGCGGGCTGGTCGCGTAGCGAAGTCGCCTGCGTTCCCTTTTTGACCATTTATGTCGCCGAGCTATCAGCAATCGGCCATTGCGGCGAGGGCCGAGCAGATCGCGCCGGCGCGCGCCGAGCCCAGATCGCCAATCCGGCTCGTCATGAAGCTGCGCCGGATCGGCTGCAGGTTGTCGAACGAGGCCACGCAGTCGACTTTGAGTCCCTCGCTCGGTCCGAGTGGCACCTCGGTCGGGATGCCCCGCACCGATCGCGTCACCGGGGCGATAACGACCCAGGTGAGTACCGGTACGGCGTCGGAACGGGTGACGACCAGCACCGGGCGCCGCTTGTCCTCCGATTCGGCCCACCAGATTTCACCCTGACGGGGCGCCAGGGTCACGTCCACGGCTCGTCGGCGATCATCCTGGCTGTCGCCTCATCGGCCCAACCGATCTCGGCGTCGGTCTGGGGGTGTCGCCGGTAACCCTCGGCGATCTGGACCCCGACGGCGCGGCGCCGGTGGCGATCGACGAGCTGCTCCAAGGCAAGCCGAACAGCGGCCGATCGATTGGCGACCACACCCTCAGCTACGAGGGCGTCGATCGCAGCAATAACGTCATCGCCGACACGCGTAACGAGTTGTGGCATGCAATTAGTATAGCTCTTTGGGTTACGATGGTCGGGGTCACGATCGCCCTAGTGCCGGCGGTCAGCGGCACCTACACTGTGGCCGTGCACTTCCCCCATGCACCGGACGTCAACCAAGGGGAAACACGATGGCTACTGAGAGCCGAGCTGAGCTGAGCTGTACGCATTGCTGCGTCGCGACCTTTCTGACGAGACTGCGACCGCGCTGATGAACGCGCTGCCGCCGCTCGATTGGACCGACGTTGCCCGACGTTCCGACATCGAGTCGCTTCGCGCTGCGTTCAAAGTCGACCGCGCCGAATTGAACGGCGAGTTCGCCGGACTGAGGGGTGAGTTCGCGGAACTGAAGGGCGAGTTCGCCGAACTGACGGGCGAGTTCGCTGATCTCAAGGGCGAGTTC
>DATLEI010000012.1:0-13554 GCA_035525375.1 Acidimicrobiales bacterium | reverse complement strand
TGTGGTCGCGCACCGCGGCGAACGCCTTTACCGGCACGTTCACCAGTCCGAAGTTGATGGACCCACTCCAAATCGCTCTGGCCATAGAACGGAACTACCCCTCAGGGCCGTCGGCAATGCGCATGGTGCAACCGCATCTTGCACCAAGGGTCAGAGAACGTGGCTGTGACGGAATGACCTGAAGATGAACCAGCCCGGCAGAATCGGCAACCAGAAGGTCACCACCCGGTAGATCAACACCGAGGGCACCGCCACCTCTAGGGGCACGTGCACGGCAGAGAGGCCGGCGACGAGCGCGGCCTCCACTGCGCCCAGGCCGCCGGGCGTAGGCGCCGCGGAGGCGATGGCCGAGCCGGCGAGGTAGACGGCGGCCACCTTGAGCAGGGACACGTCTGCGTCGACGGAAAGGCACGCGGCGTAGAAGGCCAGGACGTTGCCGATGGTGATGATGGCCGAACCACCGAACAGTTGGAGCGCGCGCCGGGGCCGAGTCACAACGACCGTGAGGCTGTGGAACACCGGTCGGATCGATGCGATCCGGTGACGGAGCGTCTTCGACGCAAGGATGACGCCGATAGCGACGGCCAAGACCCCAAGCCCGACCAGCTCGGGCCACCCGTGCGGGATCCTCATGCGCGGGATGATGCGGCTGCGATGCACGAGGATCGCCACGAGCGCCAGGAGCGTCCCGTGCACGACGATGCCGGCGGCGGAGTCGAGTCCGACCGCAGCGACCGCCGTCGGCTTGTCGATCCCGCGCTCGTTGAGGTAACGGACACTCACGCCCATCCCGCCCACCCCCGCCGGCGTCAACCGGTTTGCAGCTGCGCCGGCGAGCTGCACCTCGACCGTGCGAACGAACGGCAGATCGGCGTCGACCGATCCCATCTCGGCAATGCCCGCGCCGATATGGGTCGCCATCATGGTCAGGATGCAGGCGGCCAACCACAACGGCTCCGCCTCGCCCATGGCGTTGAACATCTTGCCGAGTTCGCCCACCTGGGTCAGCACGAGATGGACGATGAACCACCCGACGATGACACCGATCAATGCCCACACCGGATGCTTCGGAAGCATCTCGATATCGGCAACGAGGTGCGACCTCGGGTGTTCGCCGGTTGCAGCGTCGTCGATCACAGTGCGACCTCGATCGGCGGAGGCGGCGGCGCACCCGCAGTCCAGAACTCCCCGAAGGGCGCGAGCACGGTCACCGCTGAGCCATCGGCTCGCCAGGGTACTGACTGACTGCCAACGGTGGCGGGCAGGCCGCCGGGCTCGGCCAACTGCACCAAACGGACGTCGACCGCCGAACTCGGTACAGGGGATTCTATGTCTGGGGCGCGTCCGGCGAGCGTGGCCCCGGTGGCCGTGACCAGGAGTCGCTCCCGGTACACCTGGTCAGTTTCGATCGTCTCGCTGAGCGAATAGGTCCTCCGCAGCCCGTTCGCCGTCACCTCGATGCCGAGCCTCGAGCCGAGTCGCGGAGCACGGGCGGTCACGGTGAGCTCGACTTGGTTGGCGGTCGCGAGGCTCAGGTGCTGAAGCCGCCCCGTGAAGGGCGCGCCGGGAGTCGTGAAGTCATCGGCGAACGTCAAGCGGTACGGAGTCCGGCGCGGGTAGGCGGTAACGACGTCGAGATCGCGCCGCGGTTGTCCGATGGCGAAGATCGTCGCGCCGGAACCGTCCCAGTCGTTGCCGACCACAGGACTCGGGTGCATGAGGAAAGGAGTCGGCAGGTCGGCGAGGATGAGCTTCTGCGGCGCGCCGTGATCGACCAGAGCGACAAGAGATTCGGTCTGGTGATTGAAGTCGACGTTGTCGCCCACGGCGCGCACGAGCGTCGGCGTACTGATGGCGGCAACGGCAAGGGCCGCCACTATTCCCACCGCTACCCGGGCTCGGAAGAGATCGGCGAGGCCACGCCCGCCGAGGACCGCGAGTGGGATCAGCACGGGCATGAAATAGAACGGGCCGACGTAACGGGTGCCGCCCCACAGAACTGCTGCATTCCACGGGCCCCAGAAGAAGACGTAGCCGAGCGGTAGCAAGACAGCCGTGGCCGCCAACCAGGGGCCCACGCTCCCGGCGCGCCGGCGCAGGACGGTGACCGTCGCCAACGCAAATACGACAACGCCGCCGACGAGCCAGGTGTTCAGCGCGCCCACATGCCGAACCGCGCCCTCGATGCCTTCGTCCAGACCGAACTGGTGCGGCGGATCCGATGGATACAGCCGGCGCGTGCCGAACCCGAGGGTGTCCTGGGATTCGAGCAACGAGAAACTCGGCTCGAGCGGACTGCCAGTGGCGAGAGCGTTGTAGATGAAGAACGTCGATGCCATTACAGCGGCCGGAACGACGAATGCGGCGATGGTGCGAGGCCAAGACCAGTAGTCCTCGTCGCGGTGCCGATGAGTCATGACGAACCACAGCAGCAACGACGGCGCGAAAAGGACGGCGTCATACGGGCGGATCACGAAGGCCGCGCCGAGCGCCAGCCCGCTGACAACGAGGGCCCGTTGCCCTCGCAGTAGTCCCCAGCAGAAGACCTCGAGGAGGAGAAACGTTGTTAGATACGGGAGTACGAGTGCGCTCTGTACGACGACCAACGGCGACAGGGCAACCAGCGCCGCTGCAGCCACCGCGTCCCACTCGTCGTTGAGGATTTCCCGGGCCAGGAGGAACGTCATTGCCGTCGCGCCCGCGGCGATGAGTGCCAGGAACAGTCCTTCGCTGCCTGACAGCTTCAAGCTGAAAGCAATGAGAGCGGGGACCGCGGGGTTGTACTTGAGGACGTAGTGGCCGTCGTCGACCGCAGCGAGCCATGGCCGAGACGAATCGGCCAGGCCCTCGGGTGCGGGCGGAAACAGGTGACCTTCGGCGAGCGTTTCGCCGTGAAGGCGGTAGATGCCCTCGTCGTTGTTGATGGACAGGTGCGGGAAAACGAGGGAGGACAGCACGATCGCGCCGACCGCCGAGGCCAGCGCCAACCCGGCCACGACCAACACCGGCCGGGACGGAGGGGCCATGACGTTCGAGTCTGGCTCTAGCCGCACCGGTCACGCCAGAGCGCCGCGCGCCGGGAACATGGCGCGCAACCGCGGTGTTCCTTTGCCTGTAGGCCCTGGCGGCAGTCGCCACGACGGGCCAAGAGGAGTTCAAATGACTGATACAGACACGACCATCCTGCCCCTGCTGCCACTCGCCACAGGTGTGGTGCTGCCGGGAATGGTTGTGACCATGGCGCTCGAGACCGAAGAGGCCCAAGCCGCGTTCGACGCTGCCGAAGCCGCTGGTGGGCGCCTGCTACTCGTGCCCCGCCTCGATGACCGCTACGCCCGAGTGGGCACCATCGGAAAGGTCGAGGACAGCGGTGAGCTGCCGGGCGGCACCCGCGCCGTCGTGGTTCGGGGCATCGAGCGGGGCGTCATCGGCGCCGGCGCGCCAGGCACCGGCAAGGCCCTGTGGGTGCAGTACGAGGCGCCCGAAACGCCTGACCCAAGCCCGTCGGACCGCGCCGTCGAACTGGCGCGCGAGTACCGCGCCGTTATCGAAAGCATCCTTGAGTACCGGGGCGCACGCCAGATTGCCGAAGCGCTGCGCGGCATCACCGATCCCGGCACGATGGCCGACACCGCGGGCTACTCCCCCGACCTGACCTTCGAGCAGAAGATCGATGTGCTGGAGACGCTCGATGTCGAGGAGCGCCTGGAGAAGGTGCTGGGCTGGGCGCGCGATGTATTGGCCGACCTCAGCCTGAAGGACAAGGTCCGCACCGACGTGGCCGAGGGCATGGAGAAGACCCAGCGCGAGTTCCTGCTGCGCCAGCAGATGGCGGCCATCCGCAAGGAGCTGGGCGACGACGCCGAGGGCGAGGGCGCCGTCGAGGAATACCGCAAGCGGCTGGAAGCGTCGGGGATCTCCGACGACACCCGCAAGGCGATCGAGCGCGAGATCGACAGGCTCGAGCGCACCAGCGAGCAGAACCCCGAGCACGGCTGGATCCGCACCTGGCTTGACACCGTGACCGAGCTGCCGTGGGGCAAGCGCTCCGATGACAGGCTCGACGTGGCCGAGGCGCGGACGATCCTCGACGCCGACCACACCGGCCTCGAAGATGTGAAGGACCGCATCATCGAGTACCTGGCCGTGCGCAAGTTGCGGGCCGACCGCGGGCTCTCGCCCGTCAGTGGACGCGGCTCGGGCGCCATCGTCGCCCTGGTCGGCCCGCCAGGTGTCGGCAAGACCTCATTGGGCGAGTCGGTGGCGCGCGCCATGGGCCGCGAGTTCGTGCGCATCTCTCTTGGTGGCGTGCGTGACGAGGCCGAGATTCGCGGTCACCGGCGCACCTACGTCGGTGCTCAGCCCGGCCGCATCGTCCGGGCGCTGCGCGAGGCCGGCACCATGAACCCCGTCTTCATGCTCGACGAGGTCGACAAGCTCGGCAGCGACTGGCGCGGCGATCCTTCGTCGGCCCTGCTCGAGGTGCTCGACCCGGCGCAGAACCACACGTTCCGTGACCACTACCTGGAGATCGACCTCGATCTGTCCGACGTGCTGTTCATCGCGACAGCCAATGTGGCCGACACCATTCCCGGGCCGCTGCTCGACCGCATGGAGGTCATCCACCTCGATGGGTACACGGAGGCCGAAAAGGTCGCCATCGCGCGCGACCACCTGATGGCGCGCCAGCTGGAGCGCAACGGGCTCGGCGCGAAGGAGGCGACAGTCACTGACGACGCCATTCGCGCCGTCGTGGCCGACTACACCCGGGAGGCGGGAGTCAGGAACCTCGAGCGGGAGCTCGGCAAGATGCTGCGGAAGGTCGCGACCCGGCTCGCCGCAGGTGAAGTGGATGCGCCCGTTGCGGTCGATGCCGACGACGTGCGCACGTATCTCGGCCGTGCTCGGTTCTTCTTCGAGGCCGGCGACCGCACGGCGGTGCCCGGTGTTGCCACTGGTTTGGCCGTCACCGGCGCAGGCGGCGACGTCCTGTTCATCGAAGCCACCGCGCTTCCGGGCGATGGCGGCAAGGGGCAGCCATCGCTAACCCTCACCGGACAACTCGGCGACGTCATGAAGGAGTCGGCCGAGATCGCGCTTTCCTACATCCGCTCCCACGCCGACGACCTTGGTTTGTCGGATGCGAGTGGGCTCGGCTCATCGCGGTTCCACGTGCACGTGCCTGCGGGCGCGGTGCCGAAGGACGGTCCTTCGGCCGGCGTCACCATGGTGACGGCGCTCGCCAGCCTGATGAGCGGACGCGCCGTGCGTTCGACGATCGGCATGACCGGTGAGGTCACGTTGCAAGGCCGGGTCCTTGCCATAGGAGGCGTCAAGCAGAAGGTGCTGGCCGCCCACCGGGCCGGCTTGAAGGAGGTCATCCTCCCGGCGCGCAACGGCGCGGACCTCGATGACGTGCCCGAAGCAGTGCGTGCCGACATGACGTTCCACCTAGCCGACGACGTGCGCCAGGTCCTCGACCTGGCACTCGAGCCCGCCGGCGCGTCAACCATCGAGCACGCCGCCTAGCACTCACCTACTCTGCGCGGATGCCCGCGCCGCAAGGTTGGTACCCCGACCCCGAGTCGCCCGGCAACCTCCGGTGGTGGGACGGCGCGGCTTGGACGGACTTCAAGACTGCGGCCGCGCCGGCCGCCCCGGCCGCCCCCATCACGCCGGCCACGCCGCCGCCCGGTTCACCGCCGCCCGGCGCGCCCCCAACCAACCCGTGGCAGCCGTACACGCCGCCCCCGGCGCGCACGCGCCGCAAGGTGTGGCCCTGGATAGTCGGCGGCTTGGCCATCCTCATGGTGCTCGCCGGGGTGGCCGGCGCGATCATCATCCCGAGAATCATTGACTCGGTGACGGCGCCCGTTGATGCCGCGAACGAGTATTTGAAGGGGGCCAAGGCCGGCGGTACGCCGGACTCCTACAAGAGATTGTGCGAGGAACTCAGGGCCCAGTTCACGTTGGAGGAATACCGCCAAGAGCTAGCCGGCCGGAGGGAGGCGCAGGGACGGCTCATATCCTACGACGCCAAAGGCACCAACCGCGAGCTCGTGAGCGGGTATGCAACCGTCGATATCAACGTGGTCACCTCGCGAGCCCGGGCCGCCATCAGGGCGGTACTGGTGGAGGAGAACGGTCGCTGGCAGTGGTGCGGTTACGGGCCGGCCCCCGATACCGAGGCGGAGACCCTCCCGATCATCTGACCTAGATGAAGCGCACCTCGTCGACCTTGTCGTCGTCGACGACCTGAGCGCACGTCGGGCAGTACCACCGGGCCTCCAGGGCCGTCCCGCACGCGCCGTGCCGTAATCCCTCGGCGCCACGCTCGTCGCCGGCTCGCCCTGCGCCCCATTGCGCCAGCAGCCGCAACGCCCCGGCCAGCTCACGCCCCGACGACGTGAGCTCGTAGACAAACCGGGGCGGCTTGCGCGAGTACGGGATGGCGACGAGCACCCGATCACGCTCCAGGCGGCGGAGGCGCTCGCTCAGGATGTTCGGCGCGATACCGGGAAGGTCCTTCTGGAGGTCGTTGAACCGCCGGGGTCCGTCGAGCAGGGCGCTCACGAGCAGCAACACCCATTTGTCGCCAACGCTGGCGACGGCTTCCCCCAGGGAGGACTCGGGCGCGGCTGGCTCTGGCACATCGGGGGCAGCGGTCACCGGACCATCCTCGCATTTTTGGTTGCCGAACTCTGGCATCCCTAGTAACTTGCAATTCACAAGCTAGTAGGAAGGACATAGGAATGGGAGCACTCGCAGAAGTGCAGGACGCAGTTACCCAGGTCACAGCGAACGTAGGGCCGGCCGTCGTCGGCATCGGCGGAGGGTGGGCTCAGGGCTGTGGGGTCGTCATCGGTGACGGAATCGTGCTGACCAACGCCCACAACGTCCGGTCCGAGGAAGTGCGGGTCAGCTTCGGCGACGACCGTCTCGTGACCGGCCACCTGGCCGGGACCGACATCGACGGTGACCTGGCCGTCATCGCCGTCGACACTGAGGGCATCACTCCGATCTCCTGGCCCAATGGCACCTCAGATGCCCCGACACCAGGGGCTGTGGTTTTCGCCCTCGCCGATCCCGGCGGACGCGGGCTGCGGGTCACGGTGGGCCTCGTCTCCTCGGTCGGACGCTCGTTCCGAGGTCCCCGAGGGCGCCGTGTCACCGGGAGCCTCGAACACACCGCGCCCATGGGCCGGGGGTCTTCCGGCGGACCAGTTGTCGACGCCGAAGGCCGGTTCGTCGGGCTCAATACCAACCGAATGGGCGAAGGGTTCTACCTGGCCATTCCCGCCGATCAAGAGCTGCATGCCCGAGTCGACGCGCTGGCCCGAGGTGACAACCCCACCCGGCGCCACCTCGGCGTCGGCCTCGTCCCCGGACGCGCCGCGCGCCGTCTCCGCCGATCGGTCGGGTTGCCCGATCGCGACGGCGTCCTGGTGCAGGTCGTCGAGGACGACAGCCCAGCGGCGCGCGCCGGGCTCCGTCAGGGTGATCTCATCATCGAGGCCGCCGGCATTCCCGTCTCGAGCATTGATGACCTCTACACCGCGGTTGACGCCTTGTCGACCGACGACTCGCTGGCATTGACCGTCGTCCGTGGCACCGAGGAGCTGGCGGTGAGCGTCACCTTCTAGCTGAGCGGTCACGAAACTCAGTCGGAGGCGGCGTTCCAGTACGTCGCCACCCAGACGATGCCAAGCAGCGCCACGGCGGCGGCGGCCGAGCTGTGCCACACGGTGGCCGACCAGGTGACGCCCGGCTCGTGGCGCGCCGCCTGAGCTACAAGGGGCACGTGGGTTGCCACCATCCACACGCCGGCGAGGCATACGGCGAGTCCGGCAACGAACATGAACATGCCCGGCACCGCGCCACCACGCGCCAACATGAGAGCCGCAACCGACAGTGCGATCACAAGGAGCGCCGGGACTACGTGATCGGCTACCTCCTTGCTGTCGGTGACGTTCAGCTCAGGACTGACAAAGCGCGGTAGCGCTCCCCAAACGCCAACGACAATGCCCACCACCGGCAGCCATCGCCGCCGGGCTGTCGCTTCTGCCGGCGCCGTCAGACCGACTTGGATGCCTTGGAGAGGTCGTTGGCCAGCGCCACGAGGGCCACCACCGCGGGGGCATCGGGAGCCAGGTCGATGGGGGCGACCCCCTTGCGGTCGGCTTCGACGATCTTGGGGTCGTCGGGCACCGGCACGATCTCGCAGTCGGGGAACGCAGCGCGTACGGTTTCGATGTCGGCCTCATCACGAACCCGATTAGCGATCACGACGACCCTTGCCACCGACTTTTCTTTGGCCAAACCCATCGCCCGGGCGCCAACCTCGAGCGACTTCGGCGTCGGCTCGACGACGATGAGGACGGTATCGACGTTCTGCTCACTCAGGCGCGTCAGTGTTCCCACCCCCGCCTCAAAGTCGGCGACGACTACGTCCTCATCGAATTCCACGGACCCGAGCAACTGCTCAGGAGATAACCCACATCAGAGTCAGCCAGGTTCGGGGTTGTCGATGCGCGATACCACCGCCAGGCGCACACCGTCGGGGCCATCGGACCCGTAACGATCGAGAAGTGTGTCCCAGTCGCCGGCGTGCTCCTGCTCGCCCTCGTCGAGGGCCTCGCGCATTGACACGAGCCTGTCGGTCTCATCGTCACCCACCCCCAGCGAAATCCCGAGGTTGGGATTGGAGTCACAGTCGAGGGCGATGACGGGGAGCCCCGAGCGGGCCAGGGTACGGGCGATGATCGACGACGTCGTCGTCTTGCCCGAGCCTCCCTTGCCGACCACTGCGAGCTTCAAGGTTGCACTTCCTTCGTCGTCACCGTGTTCGTCGTCACCGTCGGTGCCAGCGTCTCGTTCACGTACTGCACAAAGGATTCTACCGCCCTCACCGCTGGACAATTCGGCGCGTCGTCGATCGGTGCCTTTCCCTCGCGCTCGGCGTCGGCGAACGCTTCGTCCCAGGGGACCGAGGCGACAACCTCCAAGCCGGTGCGACGTTCGATCATTGTCTCGTCACCCTGTTCGCGGACCTTGCTGGCGACGGCCACAACGCGCGCCGGACCGTTCTCCATTTCGGCCATGCGGGCCAAGCGACGGCCGGAGAGGAGGGACTTCGCCGTCGGCTCGACCACGATGAACACGGTTTGGGCGAAGCTCCCCCACCCCGTGAATGCCTGGCGGGTGCCCCCGGGGAGGTCACCGATGACCGTCCACTTGTCGTCGGGCAGTTCGCGAACGATCTGGAGGAAGGCGAGCTGCGCCCGAAACAACTGTTGAACCTGCCCAGCCTTGACCTTCCCGAACTGCAAGAACCGCACCCCGTCGGGCGCGAGCACCGAGTACAGATCCACGGCATCGGACGGGTCGAGATCGGGACGCAGGCGGAATCGAGGGCCCTTCTCGCCCTCCTGTCGCTCCACCACCGCGTCGTCGGGGATCGGCGGCGAGTCCTCGATGGCAAGGCCCAAGGACCAGGCCAAGCCCGGTAGCGGATCGGAGTCGACGGCCAGAACGTCGGTGCCCTGACGGGCAAGCAGGCGCGCAAATGTGCCTGAAATTGCGGACTTGCCTGCCCCTCCCTTACCAACGAACGCGACTTTCAAGAGATGCCGACTCTATCCACAGGTAGGGTCGCAACGATGCAGATCGCGATTCTCATCTTCGACGGTCTCACCGTGCTCGATGCCGTCGGGCCCTATGAGGTGTTCAGCTTCATTCCGGAGGCCGACGTCCGGCTCGTCGGTCTCGACAAAGGACCGAAGCGGGACAGCAAGCGGTCCTTGGCGCTCGTCGCTGACTGGACGCTCGACGACGTTCCGCACCCCGACGTGATCGTCGTCCCGGGCGGCCCGGGGGAAGAGGCGCTGCATTGGGAGCCACGAGTCCTCGACTGGCTGCGCGCGGCCCACGAGACGAGCACCTGGACGACGTCGGTCTGTACCGGCGCCCTCCTGCTCGCTGCCGCCGGCATACTCGATGGGGTCGAGGCGACAACCCATTGGGCCTCCCATGAACGGCTTGGGATCCTTGGCGCCACCCCTGTGCGAGAGCGCGTTGTGACGCGAGGCCGGGTCGTCACCGCAGCCGGAATATCGGCGGGAATCGACATGGCGCTCGAGCTCACCGAGCGGCTCGCAGGGGCCGACATTGCGCAGGCGATCCAGCTCGCGCTCGAGTACGACCCTCAGCCGCCCTTTGACGCCGGATCGCCCGATCGCGCCCCGGCGCACATCGTCGATCTGGTTTCACGCCAGACCTGATCGACAGTGACCTGTACTCGCCGCAGAAAGGGGCGAGAAGGGGCCCCGACTGGCAAGGAGCCCCTTCTCGGGAGGGGGTTGCACCGCAGAACGGTGCGAGCACAGCTTACCCCCGGTCAAACATCGCAAACATGTTGCCCGAGAGATTCTTAGGCTTGATTTACGGCCGCGAGAACGATTTCGACGGACCGCTCTCGGGCCTCTTCGAGCACCAGGTCGGTGACCCGACCAGCCTCCTTCAAATCAGCCTCGGCCAGCCGTAGACGAGCGATCCGCTCACTCGTGTCGAGCACGGTTACCCGGTCGACTTCGGCGCGCATAGAAACCTGCGCTGCCGTCTTGGCCTTGCGCACGTCGGCAAGAACCTCTGCCGCGGTTGCAAACACGGCCAGATCACTCTCACCGACCCCTTCGAACTCCTGCGCCGATGGCCACGGCGCGCGGTGCACAGATCGCTCCTGGGACCACGACCACACTTCCTCGGCCACAAACGGCAGAACCGGAGCAAAGAGCCGCAACAACACCGACAGGGACAATCCGAGCGCTCGATGAGCGGAGGCAGCCGCCTCTGGGCCCTGGCCCCCGTAGGCGCGCGCCTTGACCAGTTCGACATAGTCGTCGCAAAAGACCCAGAAGAATGCCTCTGTACGCTCGAGCGCACGGGCGTAGTCGTAGCCCTCGAAGGAAGTGGTGGCTTCTTCGACAACACCGGCCAGCCGGGTCAGCAACGCCCGGTCGAGCGCGGTGAACTCGACCGCCGCAGCGAGTTCGCCGGGCGCCATGGAAAGGACGAACTTCGATGCGTTGAGGATCTTGATGGCGAGCCGGCGACCCACCTTCATCTGACCCTCGTCGAAGACCGTGTCCACCCCGGGACGGCCACTAGCCGCCCAATAGCGGACACCGTCGGCGCCGTACTGCTCGATCCAGGGCAGCGGCGTCGATGCATTCCCCTTCGACTTCGAAAGCTTCTTACGATCGGGATCAAGTACCCACCCGGAGATAGCGGCGTCCGTCCACGGCAGGCAGTCATGCTCGAAGTGCGACCGGACGATCGTTGAGAAGAGCCAGGTGCGGATGATCTCGTGGGCCTGGGGCCGGACGTCCATGGGGAAGACGCGTCCGAAGAGGTCGGGGTCGTCCTCCCAATGTCCGGCGATCTGGGGCGTCAGCGACGACGTGCCCCAGGTGTCCATGATGTCGGGGTCCGCGGTGAACCCGCCCGGCTTGTCGCGTTCGCCTTCCGAGAAGCCGTCGGGCACATCGGTGGAGGGGTCGACGGGAAGGCGCGCCTCGTCTGGGATCAGCGGGCTGCCGTAGTCGACAGAACCGTCGTCACTCAGTCGGTACCAGAGCGGGAATGGAACACCGAAGAAGCGCTGGCGGCTGACGAGCCAGTCGCTGTTGAGCCCGTTGACCCACGACTCGTAGCGAGCCTTCATGTGGGACGGGTGCCAGCGGAGTTCCTCACCGCGCGCGAGCAACTCCTCGCGGTGATCGAGGGTGCGGATGAACCACTGGCGGCTGGTCACGATCTCCAAGGGCCGGTCGCCCTTCTCGTAGAACTTGACCGGGTGGGTGATGGGGCGAGGTTCGGAAAGTAGGTCGCCTGACTCCCGCAACAGCTCGACAACGCGCGCCCGCGCCGCGTTGATCTTCTTTCCCCGCACCTCAGCCCACGCCGGCGCGTCCTCCACGCCAGGCGGGGGGTCCTGGCGGATGCGGCCGTCACGCCCGATCATGGCTCTTGCTGGAAGGTGGAGTTCCCGCCACCAGACCACGTCGGTCACGTCACCAAAGGTGCAGATCATGGCCACGCCCGTGCCCTTCTCGGGGTCGGCCAGCGGGTGGGTCAGGAACGGAACCTCGACTCCGTACAGGGGCGTGGTCGCGACCTTGCCGACGAGGGGTCGGTAGCGCGCGTCATCGGGATGGGCCACCACGGCGACGCACGCGGCGAGGAGCTCGGGGCGGGTCGTGTCGATTTCGATATCGCGGCCGTCGGGTCCATTGAAGCGAATGCGGTGATACGCGCCGGGAAGTTCACGATCCTCCAACTCAGCCTGGGCCACGGCGGTCTGGAAGTCGACGTCCCACAGCGTGGGAGCTTCAGCCTGATACGCCAGCCCCTTCTGAAGTAGCCGCAGAAAACTGCGCTGCGAGACCCGCTGCGCGCGTTCGCCCACAGTCGAATACGTCATGCCCCAGTCGACGGACAGGCCGAGGTGACGCCATAGCTCCTCGAACACTTTCTCGTCCTCTGCAGTCAGGCGGGTGCAGAGTTCGATGAAGTTGGGACGGGAGATGGCGACCTGTTCCTGCTTCTTCCCGGCCGCGGGCGTAGGAGAGAAGTTCGGCTCGTAGGGCAGGCTGGGGTCGCAGCGCACTGCGAAGTAATTCTGCACCCGCCGTTCGGTGGGCAGGCCGTTGTCGTCCCACCCCATCGGATAGAAGACCTCCCGGCCCCGCATGCGGTGGAAGCGGGCCAGGGTGTCGGTGTGGGTGTAGGAGAAGACATGGCCGACGTGCAGTGACCCGCTGACCGTCGGCGGCGGCGTGTCGATCGAAAAGATGCCCCGCTCCCGGCCGCTCGGCCCTGGCTCTGCTCTGCTGACCGATCGGTTGAACTTGTACACGGCGTCCGCGTCCCACCGCGCGCTCCACTTGTCTTCGAGGCCTTCCAGGGAAACTTTTTCCGGGACGTTGGGGGTCATTGGAGGATTACGGTACCGCCGTGCTCAGGTTGCATGACACGGCTTTAGGGCAGGTCGTCGACATCAAGGTGCGCGACCCCGGACGATTCTCGATGTACGTCTGCGGTCCGACGGTCTACGACGTGCCCCATGTGGGCCACGGTCGGAACGTCCTCGTCTACGACGTGCTCCGCCGTTACCTGGAATGGCGGGGCGACGAAGTGCACCACGTATCGAACATCACCGACATCGACGACAACATCATCAAGCGCGCCGAACGCGACGGCCGCACCTCAGAAGACGTGGCGATCGAGTTCGAGGCCGCATGGTGGGACGCCCTCGACAAGCTCGGCGTGCTACGACCCCACGACACTCCTCACGCAACCGACTACATCGAGGGGATGATCGAGCTCGTTCAGAGTCTCGTCGGGATGGACCACGCCTATCCCACGTCTGACGGCGTCTATCTCGATGTGAGCAAAGTCGAGGGCTACGGCCTGCTCGCCCACCAGCCGCTCGACAGCCTCCGCGCCGGGGCAAGGGTCGACGTCGACGACGAGAAGCGGTCGCCGCTCGATTTC
>DATLEI010000093.1:0-78480 GCA_035525375.1 Acidimicrobiales bacterium | reverse complement strand
AGCGGTCCTCGGCAAACAACTTTGCCGTCGCTTCGGAGACGCCCCGGCCCATCGTGACGATCGAGAAGCACGCATAGTCGACCTCGCCTGAATCGATCGGACGGAAGAAGTCGCCAATGCAGCGGAAGGGTGGCCTCGGCTCCCGGGGGAAGGAGTAGCGCAGCCACTCGGACGTACGCGACTCGTCCTTCCAGACGACCACGTCGTTGCCGTCGCCGTTAGCCGTGTAGTAGCCGTAGACGATCTGCGGCACGAGGACGCCGGCCTCTTTCGCCTTCGCCAGTTCGTCGCGCAGGATCGGCCGGATGCGATCCTTGAAGTCCTTGTCGTTCTCGCCTTTCTCCGGACGGAACTGCCACTGGTTGCGGAACAAGGCCGTCTCGTTGATCCAGCTCGCGATCTCATCGAGTGAGAGACCCTTCACCACCCGTGACCCGAGAAACGGCGGGACAAACACGGTGTTGTCGGTTTCGACGTCGGGTGAGCGAGCCGGCAGTGCAGGCGCGCCGTCGCCGTCGCCGCTTCGCGCACTCCGGATGCGGCCGGTCAACTCGCGGCCGAAGTCGGGGTCCTCCGCGCCGGTGCGTTTCAGGTCCATGAGCTTGTCCATCGTGCGCAGGCCCTCGAACGCGTCCTTCCCGTAGAAGACGCGCCCGTTATAGGTCTCGCGCATGTCGCGCTCGACATAAGACCGAGTGAGTGCGGCGCCGCCCAAGATCACCGGGATCTCGGACAGCTCGCGCCGGTTCAGCTCCTCCAGGTTTTCCCTCATGATCAGGGTCGACTTCACCAGCAACCCGCTCATGCCGATGGCGTCGGCCTTCACCTCTAAGGCCTTGGCCACCATCTCCGTCACTGCGACCTTTATGCCGAGGTTGTGCACCTCGTAGCCGTTGTTGGTGAGGATGATGTCAACCAGGTTCTTGCCGATGTCGTGCACGTCGCCCTTGACAGTCGCCAGCACGATGCGACCCTTGCCGCCCTGATCGCTCTTCTCCATGTGCGGCTCGAGGTAGGCGACGGCGGACTTCATGGCTTCGGCCGATTGCAGCACGAACGGCAGCTGCATCTCCCCTGCGCCGAAGAGGTCACCAACGACCTTCATGCCCGCCAGCAACATGTCGTTGACGATCGCCAGGGCCGCTGTCGACTGCAGCGCATCGTCGAGATCGGCCTCCAACCCATCGCGTTCGCCGTCGATGATGCGGTGCTTCAGCCGCTCGCCTACCGGCCAGCCACTGCGGTCCTCCTTCTCGACCGCGGTCGCAGTGACGCCTTCGAACAACCCGAGCAGTTCCTGGAGCGGGTCATAACCGGGACGGCGTCTGTCGTAGACGAGGTCGAGGCACACCTCCCGCTGGCGGTCAGGAATCTTCGACAGCGGCATGATGCGGCCGGCATGGACGATGGCGGCATCGAGGCCAGCCTCGACGCACTCGTGCAGGAACACGGAGTTCAACACGTGGCGCGCCGCCGGGTTCAGCCCAAACGACACGTTGGACAAACCGAGAATCGTGGACACGCCCGGCAACTCGGCCTTGATGCGCTTGATGCCCTCGATGGTCTCTATGCCGTCGCGCCGGCTCTCCTCCATCCCCGTCGACAGTGGAAGCGCCAACGCGTCGAAGAGGAGGTCGGTTGGCTCCATGCCGTAACGGTCGACGGCGAGGTCTCGGATGGCGCGCGCCGCCCGCAGCTTCCAGTCCGCGGTCCGCGCCTGACCCTCCTGGTCGATACAGGTGCACACGACTGCTGCGCCGTACTCGCGGGCAAGAGAGAAAAACCTGTCGAACCGGGTGCCCGGCGCGTCGCCGTCCTCGAGATTGACCGAGTTCAACACGGGCTTGCCGCCGATCCACTGCAATCCGGCCTCGATGACAGCCGGCTCGGTGGAATCGAGAACGAGGGGGATACTCACCTGGGTGGCGAAGCGACTCGCGATCTCGTCCATGTCGCGCCCGCCGTCCTCGCCGGTGTAGTCGACGCACAC
This sequence comes from Acidimicrobiales bacterium, assembly GCA_035525375.1. GTDB lineage: Bacteria > Actinomycetota > Acidimicrobiia > Acidimicrobiales > AC-14 > JALZBN01. Next base: position 76,490 of record DATLEI010000093.1, on the reverse strand, counting down.
GTCGAGAAGGTGCGCGCCCTCCTTCACCTGGTCGCGCCCCATCGCCACGCAGGTGTCCCAGTCATCCGCGAGCATCGCCTCACGGAACTTCTTCGATCCGTTGGCGTTGGTGCGCTCGCCAACCACCAGGAATGAAGTGTCTTGATGGAACGGGACGTGGGTGTAGATCGAAGCCGCGCCGGGCTCGTGCTCGGGCGTGCGCGCCGCGGGGGTCAGCGAGCCGCAACGATCGACGACGGCCCTCAAGTGTTCGGGAGTCGTGCCGCAGCAACCCCCGATGACCTGAACGCCCAACTCACCGATGAACCCCGCGTGGTACTCGGCCAGCTGATCGGGGGTCAGGTCGTAATGCATCTCGCCATCGACGACGGACGGCAACCCGGCGTTGGGAAGGCAGGAGACCGGCGCCCGGCAGTGCTGGGAGAGGTGGCGGAGGTGCTCGTGCATCTCGCTCGGCCCAGTCGCGCAATTGAGACCGATGACGTCGACCCGCATGGCCTCGAGCGCGGTGAGCGCGGCCCCGATTTCGGTGCCTGGCAACATGCGACCGGTCAGCTCGATCGTGACCTGCACCTGGATGGGTACCGGCCGGCCCTCCAGTTCCATGGCGCGCCGGCATCCGATGATCGCGGCCTTGGCTTGCAGGAGGTCGAAGACGGTCTCGATCAGCAAGAGGTCGACACCGCCCTCCAACAAGCCGCGAGCCTGCTGGACGTAGGCGTCGCGAAACTCGGCGAATCGGATCTGTCCGAGGGACGGGAACTTTGTGCCCGGCCCGATCGAGCCCGCCACCCACCGCGGTCGGTCGGGCGTCGCGAAACCGTCGGCAACTTCGCGGGCGATCCGGGCGGCGCGCACGTTGAGCTCGTGGGCCCGGTCAGCGATTCCATACTCGGCGAGCGTCACCGACAGCGCGCCGAAGGTGTCGGTTTCCACCACGTCGACACCGACGTCGAAGAACGATCGGTGCAGTTCGGCGATCACGTCGGGCCGAGTGGCGACCAGGAGTTCGTTACATCCCTCGAGCTGCGCGCCACCGAAATCGTCGGCCGTCAGGTTGGCGCGCTGGATGTTTGTGCCGGTCGCGCCGTCGAAGATGACAACACGCTCGCGAATCGCGTCCAGGTATGCACCCATCCGTCGAGAGTACCGTCGGCGCACGCACGAACAGGCATGGAATATGATCTCCAGTCGGCCGGCGTCACACTCCCCGAGGCATCAATCGGCTGTCGAGTGGGAGAAGGGTTCATGACCGTGGCGAGATCGAAGGGGTAGGGCCGGGGGGCCGATTGCCAATGCCAGTGCTCGTTTTTCTCGTGCTGCTATGGGCCGCGGTCCTTGTTCCCGTGGCCGCGAAGGTTGTCGGCAGTCGCAGGGCGTACTTCGCGTCGAGCTTCGGTGACGGACTCCAGGCTCTGGAACAGGCCGAGGGATTCGTCGGGACAGACCCCGAGTTGCACGCCAGAGCGGTTTACGCGCTGGAGCCGACGCCGGGCGTCGATGGAGCCGAATCGAGCGGTCCGCTCGGCACCATCAATGCTGCGCTCTTGCGATCGATCCTGGGCGGTCTGTTGATCGCAACGGTGATCAGCCTGGCGGCCGCAGTCGTGACGTCGCAGCGCGCCATGCTCGCCGTCCACGTCGCCCTCGACGACTGCCTGCTTGCCTTCGTCGGACTCCTCGTCCTGCGTCGCGACGCCAGCATTCGACGACGCAGCCCGCAGCCGGTGCCCGAACGCGATGTGGTTTCGTTCGACGGGGCGCCGCTGCTGAGGCCGCCTCACCGGGTCTACAACGCTGGCGTGCCGGTCATTGCGGCACCGGTCGTTGGCGCGATGAGCGGCGGTTGAGAACTTTCTGACCGCCGTTAGGCTCCCCATCATGTCGATAACGATGACGCTCGCTGAGGCCGTTCCCGAAGACGCATCCGTACTTGGAGTGCCGGTGTTTGACGGCGGCCAGCTCGAAGCCACTCCGGGTGCCGGCGCCGATCTAGATCTCAGCTACCTGACGGCGCGCCATTTCCAGGGCGCTGTCGGTGAAGCAATGGCCGTACCGGCCGACGATGGCACGACGATCATCGCGATCGGGATGGGCGCGCCGGCACGAGTGACTGGCGAGACGCTTCGCCGGTCGACGGCGGCGTTCATCCGGGCTGCCTGGAACGACGGCGCGGCAACGACGACCATCCTTTCCGCCGTCCCCGCCGACCTCGACCTCGGCGAGGCTGGCCAGGCAGTTGCCGAAGGGGCGGCCCTGGCCGCATACGGGTTCACCCGCTACAAGGGCGCTCCGAAGCCGTGCCGGCTGGAGTCACTCACCGTTGTGGGCCGGGGGGCGAAGGCCCGCAAGGGCCTGGAGCGGGGCGAGCGCATTGCCGCCGCAGTCGCAATGGCACGCGACCTCGTCAACGAACCTGCCAACGCCATGACGCCCGAGCGACTGGCCGACGTCGCCAGCGAGTTGGCCGCTCGCGACGACCTCAACCTGACGGTCTGGGACGAGACCAAGATCACCACCGAGCGCCTTGGCGGGCTGCTTGGCGTTGCGGCCGGTTCCGATCAACCACCGCGGCTCATTGAACTGGTCTACGACCCGCCTGGGGCGCGCGGCACCATCGCCCTTGTCGGCAAGGGCATCACCTTCGACTCCGGGGGGTTGTCCATCAAGACGGCCGAGGGCATGGAGACGATGAAGACCGACATGTCGGGTGCGGCCGCAGTCCTGGCGACGATGTCAACCATGCGCACGCTCGCGCCCAAGGTGAAGGTGATCGCCATCGTCCCGGCCACCGAGAACATGCCTGGCGGGAAGGCGACAAAGCCGGGAGACGTCTTGACTATCCGCAATGGCAAGACCGTGGAGGTCCTCAACACCGACGCCGAGGGACGGCTGGTACTCGCTGATGGGTTGTCGCTGGCGGTGGAAGCGGGGGTCGACGCCATCATCGACGTCGCCACCCTGACCGGCGCGTGCGTAATAGCTCTCGGGCGCAAGGTCGCCGGGCTCATGGGCAACAACGAGGGATGGACCGACCAGGTGCGCGCCGCCGCCGACTGCGCCGGTGAGGCCGTTTGGCCGCTCCCGTTGCCCGACGACTACCGCAAGTCGGTTGAGTCGGAGATCGCCGATCTGCGCAATATCAGCACCGACCGCTACGGCGGCGCGCTGACGGCGGGCCTGTTCCTCAAAGAGTTCGTCGGTGACGTGCCCTGGGTTCACCTCGACATCGCGGGCCCGGCGCGCAGTGACTCCGACGATGGCTACGTGCACAAGGGTGGTACCGGCATGGGCGTGCGGACCCTCGTCGAGGCGGTCACCTCGTTCAAGAAGCCCGCACGCCCGAAGCCCTAGCCGGCTGCGGATTCCGCCTCGGTCGCGGCGGCAAGGGCATCCCGATGGCGCGCCCACGCCCAGGCCGCCGACTCCCGCGCCAGAGACGGGTGGAATTTCCAGCGCATGAGCTGGCGCTCGCTGGCGTCGACGTCTTCGCCGAGTTCGATCAGACTCAACGCCAGGCGCCGGCACCTGCGCCGGAGCTGTTCGATCGCGGGCGTATCGAGCTGCTCCCGCTGCCAGTTCTCGTGAGCTGCTTGGAGGGGGTCGGGCAGCCGGGTGATCTGGCGGCGATTCAGTGGCGGAACCTTCCGACGCACCGCAAGCACACCGTCGTCGCGGGCCTCGGCGAGGTCGAACTGGCAGCAACGAGCGAGCGCTCGCATGAAGGGCGAATGCCGGCCCCCTCTTGCGCCGAGCCCAAGGGCTTGGGCAGTCTCGGCCAGCTGGAGGTCGAAGCCGGCGGGCTTCTCCTCCAATCCGGTGGCGAGCCTGCGCAACAGCCAGGTCGTCGACGGCCCGAGGATTCCCAACCAGAACCTCTCTACGTACTGGGAGCGGGGATCATGGCCGAGGGCGTCGATGACACCGTCGGGCCAGGGCCGAATCGAAAGGGTGGACGCAGGGGAAGCTTCGGGTTGGAGCAGCACGCTCGTGCTCATGGCACCTCCGGGCAGCAACGGACGAGGAAGAGGAGGAAGTGGGTTGATACTTCAAGCATTTTCATGCTTTTCCATGATGCCTTACCCCGCCCGTTGCGTCAAGAGTCCGGGAATGTCGAGTTCCCAGGTAGGGTTTTCTAGATCGAACCGACAAGAGGACTGAGTGATGGCGACGTTTCGAGACCTTCTTAAAGCGGCGAAGGCCGAGATCCGAGAGGTCAGCCCTGAAGCCGCGGAGCGACTTCGCGCTGAGCGCCCAGAGACGATCGCGCTCGATGTTCGGGAACCCGACGAGTACGAACAAGGCGCACTGCCCGGCGCACTGCACATCCCCCGGGGCTTCCTCGAGTCACAGGTGGAAGGGCGTCTCGTCGACCGCGACGTCCCGATCGTCGTCTACTGCGCGTCGGGTAACCGGTCCGCGTTCGCGGCCCAAACCCTGGGCACCCTGGGTTACTCAGATGTCGCCTCGATGTCGGGAGGATTCAACAAGTGGAAGGACGAAGGGCGGCCCTGGTTGGCACCCAAGACGCTGACGCCCGAGCAGCGCAACCGTTACCAGCGCCACCTCCTTCTGCCCGAGGTCGGTGAGAAGGGCCAGCAGACACTGCTCGAGTCAAAGGTCCTCCTCCTCGGCGCAGGCGGCCTCGGTTCGCCGGCGGCCCTCTACCTCGCCGCAGCCGGTGTCGGCACGATCGGCATCGTTGACATGGACGTCGTCGACGAGTCGAACCTCCAGCGCCAGATCCTCCACAACCTCGATCGCATCGGCGAGCGCAAGGTCGACTCGGCCAAGAAGACGCTGACGGCGATCAATCCCGATGTCGATGTCGTTACCTACGACGTGCGCCTCGGCGCCGACAACGTCATCGACATGATCCGCGACTACGACGTGATCGTCGACGGAACTGACAACTTCCCGACTCGGTATCTCGTCAACGACGCATCGTTGTTGACCAGGGTGCCCGTCGTGCACGGCTCCATCTTCCGGTTCGAGGGCATGGCAACGGTCTTCGCACCGTACGACGGACCTTGTTACCGCTGCCTCTTTCCCGAGCCGCCTCCCGCTGAGCTGGCGCCGTCGTGTGCCGAGGCCGGCGTGCTCGGTGTGCTGCCAGGCATCATCGGCTCGATTCAGGCCATGGAGGCCATAAAGATCGTTCTCGGTCTCGGAGAACCGCTTATTGGCCGCTACCTGGCGTACGACGCCCTCGAGGAATCGTTCCGCTCCTTCAAGGTGCGGCGCGACCCGAACTGCCCGGCGTGTGGCCCCGACGCGGGAGAGATCGTCATCGCCGAGTACGACGACCTGTGCATGCCTCATCCAAAGGCAGCCCCTTCCGTTTCCTGAGCAATCCCTGGGCCCGCTCGTTACTGTTTCGGCACGTGACAGAACTCCTCGTACTCTCTTCGTTCATCTTCCCCGTCGGAGCGATCGCTCTCATCGTCCTCGTCGTCGCTGCAGTATCGGGCCGAGGCGAGCCCGATCCGACCGGCCGCCGTCCCTATGCTGCGTACCTCTTCGTCCTCTCGTTCCTTGCCCTTTTCACGTTGGTCTTCGCCGGGTTCGCAATGGTCTCCTCGCTCGTGGACCTGGCCACCCGTGACTCCGACGACTCGATCGAGTTCGAGGACTCGTCGGGCAGCACCGACTCCGACTCCAGTGGCTCCGTCACCGGCTTCATCAGAGATCCCGAGACCGGCGAGATCATTCCTAGCCGAGGCTCCCAATCCGAAGCGGAGCTTTCCAGTTTCGACGACGAGCAGGACAACGAGAACATCCGCAGTGCGGTGCAATCCGGATTGGTCACGCTCATCGCCGGGCTGGTACTCGCGTTCCACGCCGGGAAAGCCCTCCGGCTGGTCGACGAACCTGGTTTCCTTGAAAGTCCCAGCCGCCGGCTCTACCAGGGTTACCTTTACGCAGTCTGCTTCGTGACCATGCTGACGGCCCTCGGCGCGCTCGCGGCCGCAGGGTACGGAGGCTTCAAGGCCGTCGCTCCGGGCATTGCCGCTTCCGGCGGAGACGACGAGACGAGAGAAGGTCTGGCCGAGCTCGCTTCGTCCGGTTTCTTGGCACTGGCGGCCCTGCTGATCTTCTCCTACCACTGGCGCCGGGCTGAGCGCGTGCTGAGCCCACCCGGTGCGACCGCAGTTGAAACGGCGATTCCGCCCGCGCCACGCCTGCCCCCGTCGCCGCCTCCCCCGCCTCCCCCGCCTCCGCCGGAGCCGGACCCCGAAACGTGGGCACCTCGTCCCCCTGACTAGCTACTCGACCACTGCAATCACGTCGCCAGCGCTGACTGTGTCGCCTGCCGCCACTCGCACTTCCGACACGGTGCCCGCCTGCTGGGCGCTGACCTGATTCTCCATCTTCATCGCCTCCAGGACGCAGATCGCTTGGCCGGCTTCGACTACATCGCCCACAACGACGAGGACGTCGACGATGGTGCCCTGCATCGCGACGGTGACCTGTCCGCCGCCCTGCGCACTGGCACTGGCGTGGTGGCGGCGCCCGGGCCGTGCGGCCGTCGCCGGCGCGTCCGTCGTCAAGACCTTGACCTGATAGCGGCGGCCATCGACCTCGACGTCGACCTCCTGAGGTTCAGCGGCCTCGTCCGGCGCGGGAGAGACAGATCGGGCAACGATCCCCGACAGGTCGAGCCGCTCGTCGACCCAGCGCGTGGAGTGGGCACCGCTGATGAAATCGTCGTGCTCCAGGATGGCGATGAGCGCAGGAATCGTCGTGGGCACCCCTTCGACGACGGTCTCGCCCAAGGCTCGCAGCATGCGCCGGCGCGCCTCTTCACGATCGCGTCCCCACACGATGATCTTGCCGAGGAGGTTGTCGTAGTGCTGGCTGACGGCATCACCGGCGACGTACCCCGCATCCACTCGAACGCCGTAGCCACCTGGCATGCGGAAGCGCTCGATCGGGCCGGGCGAGGGGCGGAACTGCCCGCCGGCAGGATCCTCGGCATTGAGCCGGCACTCGATGCTGTGACCACGGCTCGCGACCTCGCTCTGAGTAAAGGCCAACGGCTCGCCGGCGGCGACGCGTAGCTGCTCTGCTACGAGGTCTAAGCCGGTGACCATCTCGGTGACGGGGTGTTCGACTTGAAGCCGAGTGTTCATCTCCAGAAACCAGAAGTTGTCCCCGCTTTCGGCCGCCGTGGCCGGGTTGCCTCCGCTCTCGGGGCCTGTGGCCGGGTCACCCTCCTGGTACAGAAACTCGACGGTGCCCGCGTTCACGTAACCGCACGCCCGCGCCGCCTGCACGGCCGCATGGCTCAGGGCTTCGCGCACCGTGTCGGACAGCCCGGGGCACGGCGTCTCTTCCACCAACTTCTGATGGCGACGTTGGGCCGAGCAATCTCGCTCGCCGAGGGAGACAACGGCGCCGGTGGCATCGGCGAGCACCTGCACCTCGACATGGCGCGGCCACGACAGATAGCGCTCGATGTACAACTCGGACCGTCCGAAATACGCCTCGCCCTCGCGCCGAGCCGATTCAACCGCGGCATCGACCTCATCCGCGGCTGCAACCACTTTCATGCCCCGGCCCCCGCCACCGAAAGCGGCCTTGATGGCAACCGGCCAGCCGTATTCATTTCCGAACGTGATGACTTCTTCAGCCGTCCCGATCGGGTCGCCAGTGCCGGGCACGAGGGGAACGCCTGCGGCCGATACGGCACGCCGGGCGGAGATCTTGTCGCCCATCACCTCCATGACCTCGGGAGGAGGACCCACGAAGACGGCACCGGCCGAAGCGACGGCTCGGGCGAAGTCAGGGTTCTCGGAGAAGAAGCCGTAACCGGGATGGACCGCTTCGGCGCCGCTACGGCGCACGACGCCGAGAATCGCGTCGGTGTTGAGATAGCTCTCAGCCGCGGTCTTCCCGCCTATCGCAAACGCTTCGTCGGCCATCGCCACATGCAGTGCGTGACGGTCGAGGTCGGAGTACACGGCGACGCTGCCGACCCCTAACTCGCGGCAGGTACGGATCACCCGGACAGCGATCTCACCCCTATTGGCGACCAGCACCTTGTTGAACATCGGCTAACTATGGTGCAGGCATGCCCGACTCCGCCGCCAAACGGGCGTCGCAGTTCGTCGATATCAGGTGGTTCGACGAGGTCGATTCGACCAATCTCCGCCTTGTCGAACTGACGCGCGTCGGAGCCGACGACGCTTGCGACACGGTGATCGTTGCCGACCACCAGACGCGCGGACGGGGCCGGCGAGGTCGGACCTGGGAGTCGCCGCCCGGCGCGTCCTTGCTGGTTTCAGTCGTCCTGCGCGCGCCGGCGCCAGATCTGGCGCAACTCACGACAGTGTGTGCCGCTCTCGGCGCCGCGGACGCGTGCAAGGAGGTAGTCGGCGTCCGGCCCTCGCTGAAATGGCCGAACGACCTCATGGTTGACGGCAACAAGGTGGCCGGCATCCTTGCCGAGGCGGTTACACCTCAGCTCGTCGTGGTCGGCCTCGGCTTGAATGTCGATTGGGGTGACGAGCCGATGCCAGAGGGCGCGACGTCGTTGGCCCGTCTGGCGGGCCCCGACGAAGATGCGAGCCCGGCGCGCGCCGCGCTCCTGGCGTCCTACCTCCATCACCTCGAGACCCGGTCCCGAGCACTAGGAGTTGCCGAGGGACGGCATCACCTGCTCGACGATTATCGCCAGGCTTGCTCGACCCTGGGACGCGCCGTCACTGTCGATCTCGGCGGCGGCGAGCGCCTCGTCGGGACCGCAACCGGCATCACCCACTGGGGAAGCCTTGTCGTAACGACCGCCGACGGCGCGCAAGAGTTGGCGGCCGGTGATGTTCTTCATCTCCGAAGTGCCTGACGAAAACAGGAATCTCGTTACGCTCCCCCGGATGACGGGCGCGCCGGCGCCGGCCTGATCAGGGGTCTCGATCTCGAACCACAAGATCCGAGAACGCCGCCGCAGCCGCAGCAGTGAGCGGGCCCGGCGCGGCTGCAAGGAACGCGCCGTCGACGGCGCGCACGGGCTGCACCTCTCGGGTACTCGACGTCAGGAACGCCTCGTCCGCCACCCCGAGCACCGCGAGCGGTAGGTCGTCTTCAACGACCGTTGCGAGTTCCATAACCAACTCGCGGGTGACACCCGCCAGACAGCCCGACGACAGCGGCGGCGTTAGTAAGCGGCCTCCCACCCCTACAAAGATGTTGGTACCCGTCCCTTCGCAGAGGTTGCCGGAGAGATTCCCGAATAGAGCCTCGCTCGCGCCGCGATCGCGCGCCCAGTTCAGCGCCACCACGTTCTCCCCATAGGACACTGTCTTCAGCCCGGTGAGCGCGCCGCGCTCGTTACGGGGCCACGGCGCGACACCAACATCCGCCGTCGCCGGCCACGGCGACATGGCCGTTGCCGCAATGATCACCGTCGGTCGCATGTCGCCGCGGTCGGATCCCAGGGGCGAAGGGCCGCCAGTGACGGTGATGCGCATCCGGCCGTCCGCTAGTGAGTTGGCATCGATGACAGCCGCCATCGCCGGCCGCAGGATGTCCGCGCCAGGCGCTGCCAGCCGGAGCCCCTCCGCGGAGCGCGACAACCGCTCCAGGTGACGCCGGCTGGCAAACGGCTCACCGCCATAGATGCGCAAGGTCTCAAAGACTCCGTCCCCAGTGAGAAGCCCATGGTCGAACGGCGAGATCCGTGCCATTTCGGAGCCCACCAACTCACCATCCAGCCAGACCACAGTCATCATCGGAGCCTAGGGGCCTGACGACCGCGAGAGGATTGCTCCGCTACCGTTCGTCGGATGCCCGACTGGGAAAGGAGCGCTTCAGCCGAGCGACTGCGAGCACTCTCGCGAGTGGCCGAGCGCTCGACCGACAGCGGCAAGCCCCCCCGGCGTAGCTCCTCGTCCCCTCCGCCGAACCGTCCGCGCCGGTGGCCACGGCGCCTGATGATCGGCACCGCCGTCTTCGCCTGCGTCGCCGTCCTCTTCACGGCCGGCGGCTACCTCTACCTACGATGGCGTTTCGACCAGATCGAGAAGATCAAGGACCTCCCGCTGGCCAAGGACGAGGAGGTCATGAACGTGCTGCTCGTCGGCTCCGACAGCCGCGCCCGACTGGAGGGTGACCTTGCCGACCAGGCCGGCAAGAACGAGGTGACCGGGCAGCGCAGCGACACGATGATGATCCTGCACATCGACTCGGTCCAGAAGAAGGCGGCCATCCTCTCGATTCCGCGAGATCTTTACGTGACGATTGCCGGAACCACGAAATCGGACCGGGTCAACTCGTCGTTCTCCAGTGGTGGGCCGTCTCGGCTGATTGCAACCATCCAGGAGAATCTCGGCATCAAGCTGAACCACTACATGGAGGTCGACTTCGTCGGCTTCCGCGACATCGTGAATACCGTGGGCGGCATCAGCATCTATGTCCCCGCGCCGGCGCGCGATGCATTCAGTGGTCTCGACATCAAGACGCCAGGCTGTGTCAGCTTCGACGGCGACAAGGCGCTGGCGTGGGTGCGGAGCCGTCACTACCAGTACTTCGAGGGCGGCAAATGGCGAGAGGACCCCCGGTCCGACCTCGGCCGGATCCAGCGCCAGCAGGACTTCATCCGCCGCATGCTGAGAAAAGCGGTGTCGACCGGTCTGACCAACCCGCTGGCGCTCAACCGCCTCATCGGGATCGGCGTCAAGGACGTCTCGATTGATGACGAGATGTCCACGTCGGACATGGTGACGCTGGGCAAGAAATTCAAGTCGCTCAACCCCGACACGGTCGACATGCTCACGTTGCCCACGACAGCTGTGACCGTCGGCGGTGCCGACGTGCTGAAAATGAACAGGGAGGAGGCGCAGCCCTTCCTGGATCGGATCAACGGCATCGAACCGCCGCCGGAGCCCGGCGCCGGTCCCCCGCCTCGACCCGGCGAGGTGCGGGTACGGATACTCAATGGCAACGGCTCTGAGGGCGGCGCGTCCCGGGCGCGCGAGGCCCTGCAAAAGCCGGGTTTCAACGTGGCCGACACCGGTGATGCCGACAAGTACACGTACCGCCAGTCGATCATCCGGTACGCGCCGGGCCAGCTCCCGAAGGCGCAGCTGCTCCAGAGCTACCTTCAAGACGGGCCTAGCGCGAAGCTGGAACAAGACATGACCCTGAAGACGGTCGACCTCACTCTGGTGATGGGTAGCGCCTACACGGGGATCCGGGCCACCCCCTCCGCAACCCCCACACCGGAGCCGCCGACGACCGTGGCCGCCGAGTCCCCGGTTCCCGAGGCCAAGGGGGCGCCCGCGCACCCCTCGTGTTAGCCAGGCTGGTGGCCGTCACCTACGGTGGATGCCTGTGAGAATGCTTGTGACAGGCGGAGCCGGATTCATCGGCTCGAATTTCGTTCGCTACTGGTCAGCGGTGCACCCCGACGACCACCTTGTCGTCTACGACAAGCTGACCTACGCGGGAAACCGGGCCAACCTCGACGGCCTCGAGGACACGATCGGCTTCGTGCAAGGCGACATCGGCGACCTGGCCACGGCCGAGAGGGTGCTGGGCGACAACGGCATCGATACTGTCGTCAACTTCGCGGCCGAGTCGCACAACAGCCTGGCGGTCATCGACCCGCTGCGGTTCTTTCGCACCAACGTTCAGGGCACGGTCGCCCTCCTCGAGGCAGCCCAGAGAGCAGGCGTCTCGCGGTTTCACCACATCTCCACGTGTGAGGTCTACGGCGACCTCGATCTCGACAGCGAGGAGGCATTCGACGAGGCATGGCCGTACCAGCCGCGCACGCCCTACAACGCATCGAAGGCCGGGGCCGACCATGCCGTCCGGGCGTATTACGAGAGCTTCGGGCTGCCGGTCACGATCACCAATTGCTGCAACAATTACGGCCCCTATCAGTTCCCCGAAAAGATCGTTGCCCTGTTCACGGTCCTGGCGCTCGACGACAAGCCGCTCCCGATGTACGCGTCCACCCGCAACCGTCGAGAGTGGCTGCACGTTCTCGACCACTGCAAGGCGGTAGAGGCCGTGTTGCAGCATGGCGTGGTTGGTGAGACCTACAACGTCGGCAGCGGCATCGAGCGGTCGATCGAGGAGATTGCCGACCTCGTACTGGCTTCGCTCGGCAAGCCGGCCTCGTTGAAGACGATTGTTCCCGACCGGCCCGGCCACGACCGCCGGTACCTCCTCGACTCGACCAAGATCCGCACTGAGTTGGGCTGGCAACCAGAGGTGCCGTTCGATGACGGACTGACCCAGACCGTCGAGTGGTATGCCAAAAACCGTGCCTGGTGGGAGCCGCTCCGTGACCGCGCTCCGGTCGAGGAGACGGCGTGGGTTGACGACCCCGCGACGGACTGACCACTGCGATGCGCGTTCTGATCACTGGCGCAGGTGGGCAACTCGGTCGTGAGCTCGTCGACGCGTTCGTTGACCACGACACAGTCGGATGTGGGCGCGACGTCCTCGACATCACCGACCGTGATCAGGTGCTCCAAGTCGTCGATCACATTCACCCCGACGTCATCGTCCACGCCGCGGCATGGACCGATGTCGATGGTTGTGAAACCGACCCTGACCGAGCGCTCGAAGTCAATGCCTTGGGCACTCGATACCTGGCCGCCGGAGCCCGAATGGTCGGTGCCCGAATTTGCTACGTGTCGACCGACTACGTCTTCGACGGCCGCGCTACACGTCCGTACTCCGAGTGGGATCGGCCCAATCCGGTCTCCGCCTATGGCCGGTCGAAGCTCGGCGGCGAGCGCGAACTATCGCCCGACGACACCATCGTGCGCACGTCTTGGGTCTGCGGCCAGCACGGTAAGAACTTCGTCAAGACCGTTCTCGATCGTGCCGTGCGGGGCTTGGAGCTGAAGGTCGTGAAGGATCAGCACGGGTGCTTCACCCTCGCCGACGACCTCGCCGAGACGATCCGTCGTTTAGTCGTCGCTCGACGGGCGGGAACCTTCCACGTCACCAATCAAGGACCGACCACGTGGTACCGCCTAGCCTGCGACACCCTCATTGCCGCCGGCCTGGAGTTGACACCCGTACAACCGATTGCAACCGCTGAGCTCAGGCCGCCACGACCTGCCCCCCGCCCCATGTTCTCGGTGCTCGATAACGCGGCCCTGAGGCTGTCCGGCCTCCCCCTCCTGCCCGATTACCACGACGCTCTCTCCCGGCTCGTCCGCACCCTGGGTCACACCCGAGGCGACCCGGCCACGGTTTCATGAGTCGCATTGCGATCATCGGCTCCGGTTACGTCGGGCTCACCACCGGCGCGTGCTTTGCGAGCCTCGGACACGAAGTTGTGTGCGCCGATGTCGATCGCGGAAAGGTCGACAGCCTCTCGCGGGGCGAGATCCCCATACTCGAGCACGGCTTGGCCGAGCTCGTACGCGAGGGACTCGACGGGAAGCGGCTGAGGTTCGTGGTCGGCGCGGCCACCGCGGCCGGGGATTCGGAATTCGTCTATCTGTGTGTCCCGACACCCCAAGGGCCCGATGGGTCGGCCGACCTCTCCTACATCCGCACTGCAGCCCAACAGATTTCCGAGGTCCTTCCTCCGGAATCGATAGTGATCAACAAGTCGACAGTCCCCGTCGGCTCGGCCCGAGTCGTGGAGGATGCTCTCGGGCGCGATGACGTCGCCGTCGTCTCCAACCCCGAGTTTCTGCGCGAGGGGTCGGCGGTACATGACTTCCTCAATCCCGACAGAATCGTCATCGGCACCGATGATCCTGCGGCTGCAACGCGGGTGGCGGGCCTGTTCACCAAGATCAATGCTCCTGTCATCGTGACCGATCCTGCGTCGGCGGAAACGATCAAGTACGCCTGCAACGCGTTTCTCGCCACCAAGATCTCCTTCGTCAATGCCGTTGCCAACGTCTGCGAGGCAGTTGGCGCCGATGTCCGAGACGTGCTGCTCGGAATGGGCTACGACAGCCGCATCGGCTTCGAATTCCTGAAGCCCGGCCCTGGATGGGGGGGATCCTGCCTTCCCAAGGACACAAGCGCCCTCATTCGCATCGCCGAGAATGCCGGGTACGACTTCGACCTGCTGCGAGGCGTCCAGGCCGTCAACGAGGAACAACTCGAGCGGGTGACGGGGAAGGTCGAGCGAATAGTCGGCGGCTCGGTCGACGGCGCCCAGGTTGCTGCTTGGGGTCTCACCTTCAAGGCGCGCACCAACGACCTCCGCAGCTCCCCGGCGCTCGAGATTCTCGGCCGGCTTCGCCAGCGAGGCGCGAGGATCAAGGCACACGATCCCGCCATCGCGCGCACGACCGAGCACATGGCGCTCGATGGAATAGAGCTGACCGACGATCCCTACGGCGCGTGCGACGGTGCTGCCGTACTCGTGGTTTTGACCGAGTGGGATGATTTCCGGCGCCTCGACTTCACCAAGGTTGCGGCACAGATGGCAGAGCCCCGGGTGGTCGACGCCCGCAACCTCCTCGACCCCCCGGCGTTGCGGCGCCTCGGGTTCACCTACGACGGGGTCGGCCGTTGAGGGTCGTTTTGACCGGGGCCGCCGGATTCCTCGGCAGCCACCTCTGCCGGGCACTCCTGGAGCGAGGAGACGAGGTCGTCGCCGTCGACAACCTCGTCACCGGCAGATTCTCCAACATCGCCGACCTCACCGAGACCGGCCGGTTGACGTTCCTCGAGCACGACGTCAGCAAGCCTTTCGAGATCGATGGCACGGTCGATGCCGTCATGCATTTCGCCAGCCCAGCGTCGCCCGTCGACTTCACCCGCATAGCGATCCCGATCATGAAGGTTGGCAGCCTCGGCACCCACAACACCCTGGGCCTGGCCCTTACGAAAGGGGCGCGCTACTTCCTGGCGTCGACCAGTGAGATCTACGGCGATCCGTTGGTACACCCCCAGCCCGAGAGTTACACCGGAAATGTCAACCCTGTAGGTCCCCGCGCCATCTACGACGAGGCCAAGCGGTTCGCCGAAGCCATGACCATGGCGTATCACCGTGCCCACGGCATCGACGTCAGAATCGTGCGCATCTTCAACACCTACGGGACGTACATGCGCGCCGATGATGGCCGGGTCGTCTCCAATTTCCTGGTCCAAGCCCTTGCTGGGAAGCCCCTCACCGTGCAGGGCGACGGGAGCCAGACCCGGAGCTTCTGCTACGTCGACGATGAGGTGCGGGGCATTCTCGCCCTGCTCGACTCCGATTATGTCGGCCCAGTGAACATCGGGAACCCCAACGAGTACCAGGTCATGCAACTGGCGAAGGCTGCACTCGAGGTCACCGGCTCTGACTCTGAGATTCTTTTTGTTCCGCTTCCGATCGACGACCCCAGCCGGCGTAGGCCCGACATCAGCCTGGCCCGCAGACTTTTGGGCTGGGAGCCGGAGATCGACCTCCACGAGGGGCTGACCCGCACCGCGGCGTGGTTCAGTCGTGGCTAGCGCGCGCACCAGTGCCGTTGTCGTCAATTACAACGCTCGAGACCATCTGCTGGAATGCCTGAGGAGCCTGCGCGCCGACGGCATGGAAGAGATCGTCGTGGTCGACAACGCGTCACGAGACGGATCGGCCACGGCAATCGCAGCAGAGGACCCCCAGGCGCGGTTCGTAGACACTGGGGCCAACCTCGGCTTCGGCACCGCCGCCAACCGGGGCGTCGCCGCCACCTCCAGCGACTACGTCATGATCTTGAACCCCGACGCGATCGTCGAGCCCGGCGGCACCAAGATGCTGGTTGACGCACTCGACACCGAAGCCGCACTCGCGGTCGTGGGACCTCGGGTCGAGAATCCCGATGGCAGCCTGTACCCCTCGGCTCGGCGGTTTCCCGATCTGAGGACGGCGATCGGGCATGCCTTTCTCGGATTCCTCCGGCCCGAAAATCGGTTCACGCGCGATTACAAGATGCTCGATCACGACCGCAGCCGGGCGTCCGAGGTCGACTGGATTTCCGGGACGTGCATGCTGGTGCGCCGTTCCGCATTCGACGAGGTCGGCGGCTTCGACGAGTCGTACTTCATGTATGTCGAGGATGTCGATCTCTGCTGGCGCCTGCGCCGGGCCGGTTGGACAGTGGGCTACGACCCCCGGGCACGCGTCGTGCACACGATCGGCGCGTCGAGCGAACTGGCGCCCTACCGGATGATCGCGGCTCATCATCGGTCGCTTTACCGATTCGCAACAAAGACGGAAACGGGTTCGCGACGTGCCCTCCTGCCCGTTGTTGCCATGGGTCTCGCAGCCCGAACGGTGCTCGCATGGGTGCAGCGGGCCTACCGTGGCCGGCCCCACGCGGCCGCATAAGCGAGCACCGAAGCGGAGCGGAGGAGCGCAGCGTCAGCTATGCAGGGTGCCCCGCTCAGCGGGGCGGCCACCGGAGGTGGCAGCCCGATGAGGGCCCGATTGCTGTAGGTTCGGGTATTCATGGGTAAAGCGTCCTCCAGCAAGAAGGTCGCCCGCGTCGCACGAACTGGCGGCGGGCGTGTACAGAGTTCAGGTTCCCGGTCATGGGCCTTTCCGGTCGTGATGGGCCTCGTCGTCGTTGTCGGCACTGCCCTCGTGTGGCAATCGCGAGACGAGCGCACGGTCGACACCACCGGCCCGCGTCCCCAGACGGCCGGCAAGGCAGCACAGCACTGGCACTCGGCCGTCGGCATCAACATCTGCGGCACGTTCGTGCCGCCACTCGCCGACCAGAACAACGACGCCGTCGGCATCCACACCCACGGCGACGGCGTTGCTCACGTTCACCCGAAGTCCGTCAGTTCGGCAGGCAAGAAGGCCACTCTCGGCAAGTTCTTCAGTGAAGTTGGCGCCAAGGTGAGCGCCTCGGAAATCAACGTCCCGGGTCAGCCCGACAAGAAGAATGGCGACACTTGTCCGGACGGCAAGGAAGGTGTCGTGCGCAGCATGACGTGGCCCTCCAAGGCTCCCGACGCTTCGGGCTCGATTGTCAAGGGCAACCCCAGCAGCATCCATTTTGAGGATGGCTCGCTCATAACCGTCGCGTTCCTCCCCGCTGATGCGGAGATCCCGCGACCGCCTTCGGCCGACGAACTCGACAAGCTTTCCGACGTGACGCCTCAGCCGACACCTAGCGTCTCGTTGCCGCCGGGCATAACGCTTCCTCCCGGGGTGACCCTTCCCGGCGGAGCGACCCTGCCGCCAGCTGCGGCTCCCGAGGGAGAGGTCACGACGCCTGCTCCCGGCGCGCCAGAGGCGTCAACACCGGATGCGTCAACACCGGAGGCGTCAACACCAGAAGCCACACCGGTACCAAGCACGCCCGCCTCGGCCGGCCCGTGAGGGCAGTGGTGCTGGTCGGCGGCGCGGGTACGCGCCTCCGACCGCTAACCCTGACTGTCCCCAAGCAGGTGTTGCCGATCGTGGAGGTGCCGATGATCGAGCGCGTCCTCGGCCATCTGGCGAAGCACGGGGTAACCGAGGCCATCCTTTCGCTCGGTTACCGACCCGAGTCGTTCCTCGCTGTGGCCCCTCATGGCCAGGTCTGTGGCCTCACCATCTCGCATGCGGTCGAGCCCGAGCCGCTCGGTACGGCCGGCGCGGTCAGGTTCGCCGCTCGCGAAGCCGGCATCGACGAGCGCTTCGTGGTTGTGAACGGTGACGTACTCACCGACCTCGATCTCGGCGTCCTCGTCGAGTTTCACGATGCTCGCGGCGGCGAGGCCACCATCGCGCTCACGACCGTCGACGACGCCTCCGCGTTTGGCTTGGTGTCCACTGACGAGGACGGGCGAGTGCGGGCTTTCGTGGAGAAGCCGGCCGACGCCACTCACTCGCATGGCGGCGACGTCAACGCCGGCACCTATGTGCTGGAGCCCTCCGTACTCGATCGGATTCCCGATGGAAGGGCCGTGTCGATCGAGCGCGACGTCTTTCCCCTCATGGCCGCAGACGGCGTGCTGTTCGCCTCCGTGTCCGACGCGTACTGGACTGACACCGGAACACCCGAGCGTTATCTCCAGGCGCATCTCGACCTCATCGGCGAGCGGCGCGCCGGCGCCCCGGTCAAAGGAGCGGTCGCCGGGCCGGAAGGCGTCTGGTCCCATGGAAATGCCGTCGTAAAGGGCGAGGTCGTGGGACCTGCTTTCCTTGGCGTCGATGTCGTCGTGGAGGCCGGCGCCCACGTCAGCCGTTCCGTCCTGGGGTCTGGCGTGGTCGTACGCGCCGGAGCCCAGGTCCGCGACTCAGTCCTGCTCCCCCGGGTCATCGTCGAGGCCGACGCGGTGATCGAACAGTGCCTCGTCGGCGAGGCTGCCGTCATCGGCGAGAAGTCTCGCCTTTCTGAGCTGACAGTCGTAGGCCCGGCCGTTCACATCGATGCGGGCAGCCATCTCAGCGGTGCCAGGGTGCCATCGAGCGATCCGCTCGGTACCAACTGAGCATGCGCGTTCTCGTCACCGGCGGGGCGGGGTTCATCGGCTCGAACCTCGTTGACCGGCTGCTCGCCGAGGGACACACCGTCGATGTTGTCGATGACCTTTCCAACGGCTCCCTGTCCAACCTGGCGAACGCCCGCGCCGACGCCAAGCATGATTTGTCCTTCCACCGGCTCGATGTTCGCTCGCCGACAATCGTCGACCTGTTCGCCCACAGGCGACCCGAGGTTGTGTTCCATCTCGCGGCTCAGGCCGACGTCCGGGTGTCGGTCGATCGCCCAGTGTTCGACGCCGAGGTGAACATCCTTGGCACCCTGAACGTGCTCGAAGGGGCAAGGGCGGCGGGAACCGGCAAGGTGGTGTTCGCGGCCAGCGGCGGCACGCTGTACGGCGAGGCGACCAAGTTGCCCGTAGCGGAGTCTTCACCCCAAAAGCCACTGTCACCGTACGGGGTGTCGAAGAAGGCCGCCGGTGACTATCTGGTGGCTTATCGCGAGCTGCACGGCATCGAGTTCACCACCTTGGCCCTCGGCAATGTCTACGGTCCTCGCCAGGACCCTCGTGGCGAGGCCGGTGTGGCGGCGATCTTCGCGGGCCGGCTTCTGGCCGGCGAGCAGTGCACGATCTTTGGCGACGGTGAACAAACGCGAGACTTTGTGTACGTTGACGATGTCGTCGACGCCTTCGCCCGAGCTGCGACGCGCGGCGGCGGCCTGCTGCTCAACGTCGGCACAGGGAACGAGACGTCGGTGAACACGCTCTACGCAGTCATGGCTGAACTCGCAGGAGCCACCACTCCACCCGTGTACGCGCCACCGCGCGCCGGTGAGCTGGCTCGGTCGTCGCTCGACCCGGCGCGCGCCGCGACCTACTTGGAGTGGACGTCGTGGACGCCGCTCGAGGACGGCGCCGGCAACGTCCTGCGCTGGTTCCGTGAGAAGTCTCTGGATAGCGACTAGCGGAAAAGGTCTTCTCGGTGAGGACGGACGATCTCGGCGCGCGCCGAGGACTCTCTGAACCACGACCCCTCCACCCCGCGCACGACCGCAACTGCGATTTCGCTGGATTTTCCCATCACCAGTTCGGCGGCGCCGGCCAGCTCGTCGGCGACCGCGACCTCGGTTGCGACGAGGGTCCGTCCCCCCGAGTCAGTGGTGCCGCGAAGGTCGACGACCGCGGCGATCCCGGCGCATCCAATCGCCACATCGGTGACGCCCACGCGCCAGGTCCGTCCGAAAGTGTCGGACACGATCACGCCCACTTCAACTGCGACGCGGGCCCGGATACCGTCGCGGATACGGCGCGCCGACCGGTCGGGGTCGACCGGTAGAAGGGCAGCTTTCCCCCGTGGCACGTTCGACACGTCCACGCCTGCGTTCGCGCAGACGAACCCGTGGCGCGTCTCGCTGACCACCAGCCCAGCGCGCCGGCGCAACACCCGCACCGACTCGGCCTCGACCAGCGCCTGGCGCGCCGCCAGATCGGACTCGTCGAGGTCGACAACCCGGCCCTCGGCCTTGGAGACGACTTTCTGGGTCACAACGACGACGTCTCGATCCTGCAAGGTCACCCGATCGGCGATGAGCTGGGCCAAGACATCACCGGGCTGCACCTCGGGCAGACCCTCGACGGGGATGATCTCGATTCCGCTCACCGACGGGCCGCCGTGCTCAGAACGGTGCGGGCGAGAGCGGCGGCCACCGCCGGCGTGTGCATCACCGTCGGCGCAACGACGCAACGCATCCCCTCCGCCTCTACTGCGGGCGCGAGAGCGTCATCGGCAGCGTCGATGACCAACGTGGCGGCCACCGGCGCGTAAATGCGAGCCACACCCACCACGCTCGGCTCGTGACCGAGCTCCGACATCAGGCGCGCCGCCGGGCCCTTCAGGGCCGCGCCGGCAACGATCGGTGACACCGCGACAGTTGCCTCGCGCCGGCGCGTGACGGCTTCAATGATGCCGGGCACCGCGAGAATCGGGCCAATCGAGACGATCGGGTTCGACGGGCAGATGACAACGGTCTCGGCGGCTTCGATGCTCTCGACAACGCCCGGCGCGGGCCGGGACGCGCCGGCTCCCGCAAAACGCACGCCGTCGACGGCGACGGAATGGGCCCGGGCGACGAAGTAGTCCTGGAAGCCGATCTCGCCCTCGCCGGCCACAACCATCCGGGTCTCCACTGCGTCATCGGTCATGGGCAGCAGGCACACGCCAACCCCCCAGGCCGAGGTGAGCTCCGCAGTGACAACCGATAGTGGTGCTCCCTCGCGCAGGCGCTGCGTGCGATACAGGTGCGTCCCCAGGTCTTGATCACCCAAGCGGAACCATGTCATGCCCGCCATTGAGTCTGAGGGCCGGGCTGGCGCAAACCGCTCGAGCGCTTCCATGACCCGCCACGTCTCGCCCGTGAGCCCCCAGCCAGTCTCGGGGTTGACCGCCGCAGCCAGTGTGTACATGACCGTGTCCAGATCAGGGCTGATGTGAAGACCGTGCAGCATCACGTCGTCGCCGGTGTTGACGATCGCAGTCACCCGCGCCGGGTCGACGACGTCGACTGCGCCGACCAGGAACCGTGCCGCGCCGACACCCCCCGCCAAGGCGAGCACCGATGGATCCCTTGGGTTTAGGGCGTTGACGACGGGGTGCCGATGCCACAGACCTGCTGGCCGTAGGCCTGCAGGTGCCCACCCGCGGTCTGGACGTCAGCGGTGCCAAGCTTGGCGACTGCTGCCGCTGCGGCCTTCGGCTCGTAGTTCGCAGCCTGCACCTGGTCGGAGAACTGGTTGAAGGCGTTGGCCAGAGCGTCTACGTCACCTTTCAGCGCCGGTGGGGCCGAAGCTTTGGCGTCGTCAACGACGGTCTTGAGACCGCTGATCGCGCTGCGAAGCCCGTCGGCAGTCCCTTGCAACGCGACACCAAGATTCGCGAATCGCTGGCTGACGTCGGAGGCGACCTGGCAGAAGCGGCTATCGGGGTTGCCCGTGTAGGCCTGGGAGGTTGGCGTCGCGCCGGTCGCAGCCGTCGTTGAGGTCGCCGTCGCTGAGTCCTTATCGTCAGAGCCGCACGCGCTCAGCGCCAGACCTGCGACCACTGCAAGGACTGGGACCCACCGCTTCATGACGTCTCCCTCTGTTCAGCATTTGGTGTGGCGGAATCGTGCCGGCTGGCGGGCTCATCGTAGAGGCCGTCGTCGCTGCTCTGCGCGCGTAGGGCCTCACCGAGGTCGGGAGAGCTCGGCGGGAGTGTCGCCTGACGGGTCCGCGATGGGCGGTCGACCGGGGGCGAGGGGGGCCGGATCAGGTGCACGTCAGCAATACCCGGAGCACTGACGCTATGGGTCACCTTGAGGAACAGCCCCACCAGCACGCTGACGCCCACGGCGTTTCCGACCAGCAGCAAGACAAAGGGCAGCGGCGGTGACCATGTCTCCTTCCCGAGGAACCAGAACGGACCGTCGGTACCGACCGCGTTGCGCCGTCCGGCCCAAAAGAAGGCCGCGACCAGACCGACACCGAGCGCGACCCCGAGCGCGGCAGCGATTCGTCGCACCAAGGCATAGATCTCGGCGTTGGTATCCGCCAACGCGTACACCGCCAGGACGGGGATTCCGATGGCAAGCGGCAGTGAGTACCGGCCCTGCCAGAGCAACCCGGTCGTGCGGACACTTGGGATCTGCAGGAGCGGCGTCAGAAGGGTAAGGACCGCGCAGGCCAGGATGGCGACCCGCACCCGTCCGCGCCCAACGATGAATGCAAGCAGCGTGACCATGCCAACGCCGACGAACCACGCGGCATAGGTCAGCGACGGGACTGACGTGTCGAGCCACTGCAGCTCACCGATCATCTCCCGGAGGAACGGATCGGTCTTGCCGAGGATGCTCAACGCGATAACAGCTGTCGATCCATGGAGCGGCTTCGATACCGGGAACACCGTGAGCGCGTCGGCAAAGACGATCCACACCGCGGCTGCACCGGCGACGACAACAACCACAGCTGCCGGCAATCGCAACTTGCGATCGGAGAACAGCGACCGGCCCCAGTCGGGAACGGCAGCAAGTGCCTGCAGGGCGACAATCAGCACCAACCAGACCGGTGACAGCCCCCGCGACAATGCAAGCACGCTGGCGCCCAACACTGTGAAGGCGATGGCCGCCGGGCCCCTGGTGCGGGGATCGAACACGAGGAGACCCGCCGTCCAAAGGCAGGCAGCCGCCGCGATCTCCATCCCGTTTGGATTGATCACGCCGGCAAGGAAGCACGCCATAGGGGTAAGGCAGAACGCCAGTCCGAGGAGGGCCAGCGGCGGCCGCCGCGCCCGCATCGCGGCGAGAGCGGCAAACGTGAAGAGGGCCGCGGCCAGCGCTGTGCTCATCAGCCGCATGAGGTATATGCCGGTGTCGTCGGGAAAAGCGAGAGACGGAACGCCGACCGCGGCGTAATAGAAGGGGTTGTAGCGACCCACGTAGGTCGTCGTCTCCTTCTCCTCGGCCGACCCAACAAAGTCCCCCGCGCAGGTTGCGGTGATCTCGGAGTCGTGGACCCAGCACGAGATCTTGGTTCCCATCTCGTCGTAGATCGCCGGGGCGGTGACCGAGGTGAAACCTCCCGGCCGGCCCGGCCCGAGGATCTGACCCCGGGCCACGGACGCGGCGCGTATCGAATGGGTGGGCTCGTCGGGACCACCGAACAGTGGAGTGGCGAAGGCCCAGCTGCAGAACACGAGCCACAGTGCAAGAAAGACGAGGAGGCCCGTCCCCCGCTTGACCTTGCCCTCACTCAACCGGACCACCGTCGCCCTCACCCTCACCGCTGAGGAGTTCGGCCACGTGGTTGGCACGAGTGACATCGTCGACCGGCGCGAAGGCCCGCCCGGCGCGCAGATCAAGGCGCGACGAGAGCGTTGGCGTTGTTCCCAACAGGTCGGAATGTTCGACCAGGAATGAGTGCCGCTGCGCGGCCGTCACCCAGTAATCCAACGTAGGGGCACCGTCGGCGAGCACATGGGGAGACACGACACAGCGGAGGCCGCGCCGGCGCGCCAACACTCCCAACCACGGCGCCAGCAACGTCAGTGGTTGACCCCGAAGGGCGAGCACCTCAGCAGCGGCGATGACGAGCGCAGGATCAGCAACGCAGTGGTCGGCGGGGACGACGTCGACCGAGTGCTGCTTGGCGGTGAGGTCGAGATGCCCGAAATCGTCGGTGTCCTGGCCGACCTCGGGTCCGTCCCAACCGCGTCCGAAACCGAAGTAGCCGGCGGCGCCGATCACCACGTGGTCATTGATGATGCGACCCCCGACAACCGCCGTATCCGGGAACCGCTCCACCAGTCCAAGGCACTCCCAGCGCCATTCATCGTCGACCGGCTGGACGCCGTCGGCTTGGAGGTGAACCAGCCGACTGTGTCCTGCGATCGCGGCGATCTGCTTCGCCAGTTGCTCAGGTTCAAGCTCGGGTCGGATCGCGACCGTTGGGAGGTCGTTTGATCCGGCGCGCCGGCGACGCGTCCACCAGTCGTTTGCGCCCGGGCTACGAGGGTTGCGCTCGAGCGTGAAGTCGGCGGCGTTCGGGACGGCCGCCAAGAGCCGGGTCACCGCTCGTTCCTGAGAGCTGGCGACGTTCGACTTGGCCTCGTGCCCGCTGGCGGTCGACTCGGCGTGCACCCGCCAGCTGTAGAGGATCTCGGGGATGTGGAGCGGCGCGTGGCCGGCGACGACGGCGCGCGAAAACAGGTCCCAGTCGGGGCTGGCGTCGGCGCTCTCGTCGGTATAGGCCCCCAGCTCGAGCGCGAGCTCCCGGCGGATGCCGCTGAGATGAGCGACGTAACAGGAGTTGCCGAACAAGACGGGGTCCCACCCTGGCTTGTGATTGGGGCGGCGGAAGATGTCGAGGTCGATGCAATCTTCGTCCGTATAGAAGAGGGCGGGAAGGCCGTTCTCCTCCAAGGTGTCCCCCACGACACGCAGCGCGTCCGGCGCGAGCAGGTCGTCGTGGTCGAGGGCGACGGCGTAGTCGTTCGAGGCCCGCTCGAGGCAGTTCCTCATGCCGGCGATGATGCCCTTGTTGGTCGCCAGCCGTTCGAAACGCACTGCTGGGTGGCGGGCCAGCTCGTCGAGCAGGGCGATGGTGTCCGGCCGGTCGGAGCCATTGTCGGTGAGCACCCACTCGAAGTCACCGGCGTCGCCCTGTTCAAGGACACTGCGGGCGAGGACCCGGAGATAGCCGGCGTCGGTGTTCCAGGCCGGGGTCAGCAGGCTGAACATTCCCCGGGCTACTGGGCCCTGATAAAGGGCTCGGCGGTCGGCCATACGGGCCAAGCGGTGGCTGTCGTAGTCGCTGCGGGGAACGGCGCGCCATGCCTCGTCGAGCCGATCCGGCGCGCGCCGGAGGTCGTTGATGGCCGCCTCCGCCCGGGGAAGGACCGGCGCGAGTGCGTCGTCCCAGCTCTTCGGTAGCGAGAGGTCCGGGGCTGGTCGGGAACCGAGAGAGACCTCCCGGGTAACGGCAGCGATGGTGTCGGCGACGCCTTCAACGGTGGGCTCGGCGACGCGCATGGCGGGCGCCAACTCCTGGAGGCGGCCTGTTGTCTTGACCCCGTAGGAGTTGGTGACGACAAGGCCACCCGAGGCGGCCATTTCCAGCGGCGGGTAACTGGGATGAGGGGACAACATGAGCGAGACAAGCATGTCGCTGGAACCCATCAGGGCGGCGTATTCGTCAACCGTCATCCAAGGGTGGGGACGCAGCACGAGTCGATCACCTACGACTTGGTCGGGGAAGGGTTCACCGATGCCAACCAGATCCCAGTGCGCGCCGTCGAAGGCGCCCCGGCGCGCGGCCAGCCGAAGCGCGGCCACTGCCAACTCGAACAGGTTGCGCTGGCCGTTGCTCGGGCGGGCATAGAGCAAAAGGCGCCGAACCTCGCCGGTCCGCTCCCGAGGCCGGAACTGCGCAACGTCGACCGCCGGCTCCAAGACGATCGCTTGGGCCGAGAACTCCGGGTCAGCGAACCGGCCAACTCCGGCGGCACGCAGGTGATCGAGCAGCAGGCGGGAATTGACGATCGGGATGTGATCGAGCGAGTAGGTCTCCTCGGCCAGTGCCGAGGTGGTCGACGCCGGGAAGAACAGCGGTTCATAGTCCTGGATCAGATACAAGAAGCGCATCGCCCGGGTCTTGGCCATGAGCCGACGGGCCACCTGAGCGGTCCACCACGCAGTCGCCAGGAAAACATCGTTCTCCCCGATTGAGAGTGCCCTGGAACCCTGGGCGGTCGTCACTTCCACATCGGGCGCGCCGCCAACGAGCTGCTCCATATGGCGGCGAAGGGCGTCGGCGTCATCGAGCTCGACGTCAGTACTCACGAACCGAACCGCCTGCCCCCGCATTGCCAGACGGCAGGCCAGCTGGATCGCTGTATTCGGGCCACCTGACAGGTCACCGGCGCGCAGGCCAGGAATGAGAACATTGAGCGCGGGCCGGTCACGCAGGGAAGGGTCGACGACAAAGGGGAAGCGGTGCATCCACGGCAGGTCGCCTTCGGCGGGGTCGAAGTCCCAGGACCGGTCGAGCCATTCTCCTGGGCGCACCGCCTTCGATCTGCCGACGCTGACACTGGCGCCGGCCTGGGCGCCTGGTGCGACGTCGTCGGGCACTCGGCCCATGGCGGCGCGTACCCGGCCGGCCGCGCCGGGAGCCCAGCGATCGAGGCTGGCGAGCAGGCTGCGAGCGACACCACGCGCTGCGCCGGTCACGTTGGTGTGGGCGCGGGTCACCGAGCCGTCAGGCTATCGTCAGCGGTGGTAGTCGCGAGCCTTCCGCACGCGACCACGGCTGCTCGTCGGCGAAGCGCCGCTCCCGAGGTGAGTCTCTGATGGCAACTGCAACCGAACTATGGGGCTACCGCGGCCTCATCGGGAATCTCGCTCAGCGCGAGCTGAAGGCGAAGTACAAGCGCAGCGTGCTCGGCTGGTTGTGGTCGCTCATCAACCCCGCCACCACCCTGATCATCTACACGGTGGTGTTCGGCACGCTCCTCAAGATCGTGCCTCCGGTCGCCGGAAACGGCCACACCAAGTCGTTCGCACTCTTCCTGTTCGCCGCATTGGTCGTGTGGAACTTCTTCAACGCGGTGCTCAACGGATCAATGATCGCCCTGATAAGCGCCGGTCCCCTGTTGCGGCGGGTCTACTTCCCGCCCGAATGCCCGCCGATCGCCAACATGCTCGCTGGCCTGACCCAGACCCTGCTCGAAGTCGTCATCCTCATCGGCGTACTGATCGTCGTCGGCAACCTCGGCTGGACGGTGCTGCTCGCGCCGCTCCTTCTCGTGCTCCTCGGAATGTTCTCCATCGGTGTCGCTCTCGTCGCCAGCCTGTTCAACGTCCGTTATCGAGACGTCAACTACCTCATCACGATCCTCCTGCAACTGCTCTTCTACGCCACGCCGATCATCTACCCGTACACGCTGGTGCAGGAGAATGCACCGAAGTGGATCCAGGTCGCCGTCACATTGAACCCCCTTACCCAGTTCGTCGGCGCGGCGCGCGACATCTTCTATCTCCAGCAGGTCCCCAGCGGCGGCCGCTGCCTCGGCATTGTCGCCATCTCGGTCGTCAGCCTCTTGGCCGGCTGGGCCATCTTTCGCGCCGGTTCTCGCGACGTGATCGAGGAGCTCTGAGGTGGACGGGATAACCGAGCTACCCGACACCATCACCGACACCGACGACCCCGCGGTTGTCGTCGACGGCGTCTCCAAGCGCTTCCGTCTCTACAAGGACAAGCCCTCCAGCCTCAAGCAGCGGATCACGAGCCGGAGGGGAGCCGCCTACGACGAGTTCTGGGCCTTGCGTGACGTGTCGTTCAGCGTGCCCCGGGGCTCGGCGTTCGCGCTCGTCGGCCACAACGGTTCGGGAAAGTCAACACTCCTGCGACTCATGGCCGGGATCCACCGGCCGACAACCGGCACCATCCAGTCCAAGGGGCGAGTCTCAGCCCTCCTCGAACTGGGCGCCGGTTTCCACCCAGAGCTCTCCGGCCGGGAGAACATCTATCTCAACGGCTCCATCCTCGGTCTGACCCGACGCGAGATCGCCAGCAAGATCGACGAAATCGTCGATTTCTCGGGCATCTCCGACTTCATCGACTCCCCGGTGAAGGTGTATTCGAGCGGTATGTACGTGCGCCTCGGTTTCTCGGTCGCCGTTCACGTCAACCCCGACATCCTCATCATCGACGAGGTCATCGCGGTTGGCGATGAGGAGTTCCAGCGTCAGTGCTTCGACCACCTCTACAAGCTCCGGAGCCAGGGGGTGACGATCATCGTCGTGAGTCACAGCCTGGCGCTGGTGCAAACCATGTGCGACCACGCGGCCTGGTTCGACCACGGCCGTCTGCTCCACGTCGGAACCGCCGGTGACGTCGTCCATCAATACCTGCGCAAGGTCAACGTCAGCGAGGCTGAGCGGATGGAGGTCGAAGCGGCTCGGGCATCGCTCGCGGATGCGGGGGCCGAGGCGACTCAGGAGCCGGCTCCGGCGCGCCAGCGACCGATCGTCATCGAGGAGGTCGAGTTCCTCGGCCCCAACGGTGAGCCGACGCATGTCGCCGAGCCGAAGGCACCGCTGACCATTCGAGTGCACTTCTCTTGCCGGACGCCGCTCGAGAACCCGCTGTTCTCGATGGCGGTCGAGAACGAGAACGACGTCTTCGTCGCCAACCCCGGCATCCAGCCAACGCACTCGAAGGGCCCCACCTACGTTGGACCCGGCCACGTCGACTACCGGATGGAGCAGCTTCCGCTCGGTCCCGGCGAGTACACGTTCACCTTCGCGGCTCACGACACCGATGGCACAACGATTCTCGACAAGAAGGAGCGGTTCGCCAGCCTGAAGGTTCAGCCCGGTCCCGAAGTCGTCTACGGCGTCGTCGACCTCCTCGGCGAATGGACCCCTTTGGTCGCCGACAAGGGTGAGACGGGTTGATGCGTCCCATGGGCGGCGTGCGCGGCGCGGTCGAGCGAGTCGCGCCCCCGGGGTCACCGGCGCACGACATGTTGCGCCTCGGCCGCACCGTTTCGCGCGAGTCGCTCAGCGTCGCCCGGCGCGCCCGAGCTGCCTGGCGTCACAACCGAATCGCCTCACCTGCCGAACCCGAGTACCGGGCCTGGTTCGAGTCGCATCGGACGACGGCGTCAGAGCTCGTCGAGCAGATCCGGCGGGCGACGTCGCACCCTCTGCCGATCCACGTGCGCTTTACCGTGCGCGCCGGTGGCGCCAGCCCGGCCAAGGTCAAGGCCACGCTCGACAGCCTCCGGAGCCAGACCGTCGGTACCTGGTCGGCCGTCGTGGCGGGATCCGCCGAGCTACCCCCTGCCACCGACCCGCGAGTCTTCACCAGCAACGACACCGGAGATGACGTGGCCGCGGCAAGCCCTCTGGGGGGGTCTGACTTCGTCGTGATGCTCGACGCCGGCGACGTGGTCGAACCCGACCTCGTGTACCACGTGACCGCCCGGGCGTGGGACGACCCCGGTGTCGATCTCGTCCACTGGGATGACGACGTGTTCGTCGAGGGCCGCCCCGCCAACCCGCGATTCCGGCCGGGATGGTCGCCGGAGATGCTTCTGTCGGCGAACCCATTGGACCGTTCGTTCGCGGTGCGGCGCCGGCGCGTCGATCAGGCCGGAGGCATCGATCTGATGGGTGACGATGCCTCGACATGGGACTTCCTCCTTCGCGCCGGTTTCGTCGAAGGCGAGGTGGCGCGGGTGGCGCGGGTCCTCGAGCACGTCGACGAGCGTCGGGTCATAGCAAGCGAGGTGGCACGCAGCGTCGTCGGCGCTCACCTCGAGCGCAGCGGTCGTCAGGCTGAGGTCGACTGCAGGGACAATGCGGTCCACGTGCGGTGGCCGGTCGGCGGCGCGAGCGTCACGATCGTCATTCCCACTCGGCACAACCGCAAGATGCTCGACGTGTGCCTTCCGAGCCTCGCCCGCACCGACCATCCCGCCTTCGACGTAGTGATCGTCGACAACGGTGGCCAGACCAGCGAGCGGGAGGCGTGGTACGAGGAACGGGCGGCCAGCCTGGATCTCGATCTTCGAGTCATCTGGTGGGACGAACCGTTCAACTATTCGGCCGTCAACAACCGCGCCGCGGCCACTGCCCGGGGTGACGTGCTCGTCTTCCTCAACGACGACACCGAGTTGGTCGATCCGCGCTGGCTTCAGGAACTGACGGGGTGGGCCACGCAACCGGACATCGGCCTGGTCGGCCCGGTGCTCACCGGGCCCGATGATCGGATACAGCACGGTGGCGTGGTCCTCGGACTTCGAGGCTTTGCCGACCACCTCTTCGCGGGCATGGCGCCCGGCTCCGACTCGCTCCTCGGGCCCACCAGTTGGTATCGCAATGTCTTGTCGGTCACCGCGGCATGCGTCGCTGTCCGGCGCGAGGTGTTCGAGTCGATCGGCGGATTCGACGAGCGGATGGTGCTCTGTGGCAGCGACGTCGTCCTCGGTCTCGACTGCCGCCACCTCGGGCTCCGAAACGTCTGCACGCCTGCCACAGTCGTCCGCCACCTCGAATCAGCGACACGCGGGCCTACGATCCCGCCCGCGGACTTCTTCGCCAGCTGGTGGCGTTATCAGCGCTGGCTCCGCAATGGTGATCCCTACTTCTCACCGAACCTGTCGCTCGAGTCGCCCGAGCCGAAGCTCGGGAGGCCCGACGAGCCGTCGCCGCTCGACATCGTGGCCCCGATCATCGGACGAGACCTCACCGTGTTCCGCCAACGCTCCGACGAGGCCGAGTCCCTGCTGCTTGCACGGTTGTGCCGAGCCGACGCGGGCTTGCGCGACAGGGTAGAGACGTCGCACGCCTGCGCCGTCGGGCGGATCGATGTGCGCACAGTCAACTGGTTCGTGCCCGACATCGAGAATCCGTTCTACGGCGGCATCAACACCGCGCTGCGAATTGCCGACCAGCTGGCCCGCAACCATGGGGTCGAGAACCGCTTCGTGGTCGTGTCGACGCCGAACGAGCGCTTCTTTCGCTCGGCGGTGACGGCCGCCTTCCCGTCCCTGGCCGGCGCGCCGGTCACGTTCGTCGACGGCTCGTTGGAGCAGGCGTCGGCGGCTGCCCCTGATGCCGACGTCTCGATCGCGACGTTGTGGCTGACGGCGTTCTCCGTCGCCCAGCTCACCAACTCGCGGCGGCGGTTCTACCTGATCCAGGACTTCGAGCCGATGTTCTATCCGGCTGGCACCAACTACGCGCTGGCCGAGCAGAGTTACCGGTTGGGGCTGTACGGGCTGTGCAACACCGATCGCCTGCTTTCGCTCTACGAGGACTCGTATGGCGGCTCCGGCGCGTCCTTCATGCCCGCGGTCGACGACACCGTGTTCCACGCCCGTGATCGGCGCCCCGTCGGCGGAGACGGGCCGGTGCGGATCTTCCTGTATTCGCGTCCTGGTCACTGGCGCAACTGCTGGGAACTGGCGTCGCTTGCGCTTGCGGAAGTGAAGAAGCGCTTTGGAGCTGACGTGCACATCGTCACCGCGGGGTCGTGGGCAAACGAAGAGCATCTCGGCGAGGGCATCCAGCATCTCGGATTACTCGATTACCGCGACACGGGCCGCTTGTATCGCACCTGCGATATCGGCATCGCCCTGACAGTGTCGGCGCACCCTTCGTACTTGCCGCTCGAGCTGATGGCATGTGGCGTCCCGGTCGTCGCCTTCGACAACCCCGCCGGCGACTGGATCCTGCACCACGAGGAGAACTGCATCCGCACCCCCCAGACCGTCGAGGGGCTGGTCGAGGGTTTGACCCGGCTGGTCGACGATGCCCAGCTCCGAGGGCAACTCTCGGAACGTGGTCTTGCCGATGTCGCGGCGCGTCATGGCGATTGGGAGACGGCGCTGGCCGGTGTCTATGACGCGTTGTGCGATCCGGACGGTGGCCCGAGCGGCCGAGAGCGCGCCGGCGGCGCGCGATGAAGGAGTACCCCAGCCGCTACGAGGAGCACTCATCGCACGCCAGCGCCATGCGGTTGCTAGCCCGTAGCGGCTGCGATGGGGGTGTCCTCCTCGACCTTGGGTGCGGACGATCTCCGCTGGCGGAGGTCGCGACCGAGGCCGGCTTCGAGTACATCGGTCTCGACATCGATGAGCACGCCCTGGCCGAGCTCGAGGGGCGAGGCTTTGAGGTTCACCCCGTTGACCTCGTGACACCCGGCGTGGCCGACCGGCTGGGCGCCGTGGTCGGTGATCGCAAGCTCGGCGCGGTGCTGCTGCTCGACGTTCTCGAGCACGTCGTCGATCCCGGCGCCCTGCTGCGAGAGGTCAACTCGCTGTTCACCGAGATGGGGGTCATCGACGCCCAGTTGGTGGTCAGCATCCCCAACGTGACCCACTTCGACCTCGGAGCCAAGCTCCTCGCCGGCCGCTGGGACTACCTCGACACCGGCCTGCTCGACGACACCCACCTCCGCTTCTTCGACGAGTGGGGCTATGGGCGCCTGTTCTCCTCGAACGGGTGGCGCGAGGCCGATCGCGACGACGTCGAGCTCGAGTACAGCGAGCAGCGTTTCCCGGCCGAAGCGCCGTTCGTGCGCCCGGGCGTGCCGGCGCGAGAGTTCCTGCTCGGATTGAGGATGCTGGCCGAACCCAACGGACTGACGTACCAGTTCGTGCGCCGCTTCCAACTCGACAACTCGGTGACTGCGCCAACCCCGCGTGAGCCGGAGAGCTTGCGGCGCGATGTTTTTGTATCTGTTGTCGTCGATTTGCCGTCAGGCGGTGATGTGGTGCCGCTCGTCGGCGATATGTCCCGGCAGACGTCGGGGCAGTTCGAGGTGATCGTGGCGGTCGACCCCGGCGCGTCTGTTGTCGACCTGGCTGCTGTTGAGGCCCAACTCGATGGCCGGTGCGCTCGCGTGATCACCGTGGCCGGCGCAACGTCAGCTGAAAGGTTGCGCGCCGCGGTTGGCGCCGCCGGCGGTCGCTACCTCTGCCTGTTGGCGCCCGACACCCGAGTTGCGCCGGCGTGGATCGAGCGTCTGGCCAAGGCCGAGCTTGCCAATCCTGGCTCCGTGCTGGTCGCCGGCGCGACCTGTTTGCCAGGAAAGGTGGGCGAACCAGCACCGGAGACGTTCGAAGAACTTCTGGGTCCGGCCACCAAGCGGCTGGCGCAAAACTGGGTCGAATTGCTGTCGGTCGAGGAGACCGGCGACGTGGTGACCCAGGCGTTCGCCGTCCCCACTGATGCGTTGGTGACGACATCCCTCGATCTCGCTGGCGAGCGCGCCGGCGCCCCGGCCGGTGCACTGGTGCGCGCCGTGGAGCTATGCGGTCTGGCTCACTGCGACGACGTTTGTGTGGCTGTCCCCCGGACCCGGGTGCTCGACGGTGCGCACCAGATGTCGCTGGTACGCGACGAGCTCAGCGAGCGCCCGTTCCTACTGCCGTCAGGTTCGTTCGCCGCCGTTCTGGAGTTGCGCGAGGTGCTCCGGCGCGAGCGGGCGGGGCGAGTGGTGTCGGACGCCGCGCTCGTTGCCGCCGAAGCATCCGCCCAGGCGTTAGCCGCGCAAGTCGAGCGTCTCGATCGGGAGTTACACGTGGCGCGTACTGCGATGTTCGAAGCCGAGAAGCGCGGCGCGGTAGGACGGCTGATTCGGATCGCCAAGCGAGCCCTAGGGCAGTAGTTGGCGAACGGCGTCAGCCGCGGGACCGCCGCAGGCGCGCCGCAACCGATTCCACCAATTCACGGGGGCCGCCGGCGCGTAGGTGGCGGAGACCGGCGCGCACTGCATCTCCGAAGGGGCGTCCGGAGGTGACACGGCCGAGGCGGCGCGGGAGGTTGGCCACGATGTCGGGGTCGAGGAGATCGGGCGCCCGGCGCGGAGCACGACAGAACTCGACCAGCGGCTCGGTGACCTTCGGCCAGGCAAGCTCGGATGCGACCACCCGGCAGCGCTGTCGAAGGTTTGAGCGCAACTCGGCATCCCCTAGGAGGCGACCGAGCGCGAATTCCAAGGCATTGACATCCGCCGGCGGCACGGTCAGGCCGATGCCCCGCGACTCAACCAGCTGGGCCATCGAGTCGCCTTCGGTGGCCACAACCGGCAGACCAGCCCAGATGTAGTCGAGCACCCGCGTACGAAATGACAACTCGGTCTCCAGGTGGCTCAAGTGGGTCGTCACGCCGATGTCCGCGTCCAGCAGGTAGTCCTGGCGAAGGGCGTGGTCGACCCATCCCTCATTGAAGAACACGTGATTGCCGGTGAGGCGGAGGCTGTCCGACAGAGACCGGGTCTCCGTTGCCATCGCCATCTCCGGGACGTCGGGACTCGGGTGAGCCATGCCCAGGAAGAAGAGCCGGACCCGAGGATGGGCGCGCCGGAGCCGGTCCACCGCCCGCAACAACGTCAGCGGGTCGAACCAGTCGTAGACACCGCCCCCCCAGAGGACCACAAGGTCGCCCTTGGCGATACCGGGCACGACGCCCTTGATCGCCGGCGCGCGCCGCACCGGCGGTGCCTCGGGCACGCCGAAGGGCACAACATCGATCAACGCCCGCAGTGTCTTGTCGGCGTCGTAGGTGCAGGCGTTGATGCGTCCGAGGGCAGCGAGGTGGCCGAGCCAGAAGGTGCGTTGGCGCTCGCTGGCGCACAAGAAGAAGTCACCCCGGAGCAACTGCTGGTTGAGAACAGCCGTCGCCGCCCGGGCCCGCGCCGTGCGGGTCACGTCGCCGGCGCCGGTGCCACCTCCCTGCTCGAGCTGCTCGAGCTGCTCGAGATGCATCGGGTCGTACAGGTCGACGATGAGCACCTTCGACGAAGACCGCAAGAATGGCCGACCCTCCAGAAGCCATCCCTGGAAGATGAAAACGTCACACCATTGCTCCAGGTGGCGAAGGGCATCGTCGTCGACAGCACGTATGACGAAGCGAGGGTCGGCGGCGTTGGCCGACGCCGTCGTGACCAACTCGACCTCATTGGTGGTCGACAAGGCCTCGGCCAGATGCCAGGCCCGGATGCCGGGGCCGGCCATCTTTGGCCCGATGATGTCGCCTGTCGCCACGACAATGCGGCGTGCGGCCGGCACCGATGACGGAGAGGTTCCCAGGGTCAGAAAGCGGAAAGAGCCAGCGAACGGGCGTCGCCGCAGTTGAGCTGCTGTTTGAAGGGGTTGCTCAGAGGGCCCTCTTTCACGTAGGCGGCGCCACAGCCACTGATGACCCCGACCCTGTCGCCGGCCAGCGCAGTTGCGAACGCGTCGTTACAACTGGTCAGCTGGTTGAAGGGCGAGTTGAGCGGGCCCTCCTTCACGAAGAGCGCGCCGCAGCCGTTCACGAGGGCAATCCTGTCGTTGATGACGGCGATGTTCCGGGCGTCGCCACAACCGGTCTGCTGATGGAACGGCGTGAAGAGGCCGCCCTCCTTGACGTAGAACGCGCCGCACCCGTTGATCACGCCCACCCGATTGGAGCTGACGGCTATGGCCTTGCCGTCTCCGCAACCGAGCTGGGAGTAGAAGGGCGTGTTGAGGGGGCCTTCCTTGACATACGCGCCGCCGCAGGCGTTGATCACGCCCAAGCGGCTGAGGGTTGTGCCTCCGACGGCGATGGCGCGGCCGTCATTGCAATTGAGCTGCTGACGGAATGGACTGCTGAGGGCACCTTCCTTCACGTATGCGGCGCTGCAGCCGCTGATGACCCCGACACGCTCGGACGTGAGCGCGACGGCACGCGCGTCCCCACAGTTGAGTTGGGCATTGAAGGGGGAATTGAGGGCACCCTCCTTCACGTACGCGCCGCCGCACGAGTTGATGACGCCGATGCGGTTGGTCCCGAGCACAACCGCTCGCGCGTCACCGCAGTTGAGCTGCTGGTTGAACGGCGCGCTGAGCGAGCCTTCTTTGACGTAGGCGCCACCGCACGAGTTGATGACGCCGACACGCGGCAGTCCGACGACACCCTCAATGTCACTGGCAACCTGGTTCCGCAACGTGTCGAGCAACCCGTAGGCGAACTGGCCCGGACAGTCGGTGGGGTTCACGTCGCGATGGCCGACAATCGTGTTGATCACACGGCCGTTCACCGTGACCTGGCCCCGCGGATTGACCCCGTGGATCGACATCTTCCAACCGAGCGTGGTGCGCAGAGCCGAGTACATGGGACCCGGCACGGCGACGTTGCTGAAGTTGCCGATCAGGGCGATCCCTGTGCTGCCGGTGTTGTAGTTGGCAGCGTGTGCGCCGACCACCGGTTGGGCCACACCGCCGAAGCGCCCCTCGTAGACCTGCCCGTAGCGGTCGATGAGGAGGTTGTACCCGATGTCGCACCAGCCGTTGGTGTGCGTGTGGAAGTAGTAAATCGACCGCACCAGCGCCGGCCCATCGGCCTGTTGGTAGTCGTTGCCGGTGTCGGTGTGGTGGAGCACTGCGTAGCGAACGGCGTTGGCATATTCCGGAGCGCTGCAACCGGGGTTGATGGTGCGGAACGACTCGTCGGCGCCCCACGCGGCGCGGCTGATGATCGCCGGCGCGTTGAGGCTGGCGGCAGCGGGCTGCATGCCACTCACGCCCGTGGCCCGTTCAGACCGGATGGCGTGCATCTTGAGGTCGGAGAGCTCGCCACCGACGACTCGCACCTCGACTTTGCTCACATCACGACCCACCCAGACGGGTCCGGCCGCGGTCTTGTTGCGGGCCTCTCGTGACCCGGGATCGGGCCCCTCGTCGGTGTCGCCACGCGCCGCCTGCCATGGGCCCCACGCATCGCCGACACGGGCGCGCACCTCAACGGTGCCCTCACCCTTGCCAGCCCACTCGAAGCCGATGGCCTCCGTGGGCAGGCCGGTGTCGAGGGCCTTCGACCAGCCCTGCTTGACGGCCGCCCGGCTCAGATCGTGGATCTTGGACTCGAGGACGGGCTTCTGTGCCGAAGCGGCCGGCACGGTCGACGGCGAGGTCACGCCGACCACGCCAGCCCACATCAGCGTGGCAACGAGCGCGGGAATTGCAATCCGGGGCCGCCTAGAGAGAAAGGGCCGGGCGCGTCGCACGATAGAGATGCCCGTCACGATTCTGAAAGGTTAGCGTCCTCTTGTTCGCCTGGCACCGCAGGGCGCGCCGGCGCCCGTCCAGCCCGACGAACCGCAAGCGCGGACAACCCGACCGTGAGCAGCAAGCCGAGTGCCGTGGCGACGAGCCCGTACTTCACGCTGGCCGGCTCGTAGCGCAGGGTGACCTGGTGGGAGCCGGCCGGAACATCGATCGACTGGAACAGGATGTCGGCGGCGCGAACCGGTACTTCCTTGCCGTCGACCCGCGCCACCCAGCCTGGCGTGTAGGTCTGGAGGACGACAATGGTGGACGGCGTCGCACCATCGACGCGGAGGCCGATCGTCTGCGGCCGGTGGTATCCCAGCGCCACGCTCGCCGGCGCCGACGTAGCCGGTGGGGGATCCGCTCCCTCGGGGACCTCGACCGCCACTGGCCCGAGCGGGTCCTTGATCATCTCGGCCGCGGCCTGCCTGACATTCGACACCGCCACCGTCGACGGCGCCGCGAAAGCAAACGGTCGCGCCCCGGGAACCTCCGACACCACGACATCACGCTCGGTGTAGACCGGGCTCGTCCCCGGGACAACCGTCTTGTCCGACGTGAGCATGTGGGTCACCCCTGCGGCCGCCAGCCATCGCGAATCGGGCGTTCCGAGGATTGTGTAGAGGAAGCCGTCCTCGTACTTGGGGTCGCCTTCTGCCCAGTACTGGCGAATGCGGCGATTGATGAGGGTGTCGACGCCACGGACGTCGTTGAGTCGATACGCGACCGACAAGTCAGGGATGAGATCGAGTCCGAGCGATGCCACGTAACCGCCGCGAGCATTCTCTCCGAGCCACGCCATCGTCGAACTCGGCGGGAAGACCTCCGAAGGCGGAACCCGAGGGTTGTAGGGAAAGGCAAAGAGGGCCGCTTCGAGGAGGGCGATGGCGACGAAGCCGGCTCCAACGGCTGTCTCGTTTGCACCCAGCCGCCTCGCCGCGATCAACGCAACGGCGCCCACAACGGCAAGGAGGCCGGCGAGAACCCAGAAGCCCAAATAGTCACGGAACGTCGGAAGCAAATCCCGCAGGTCGTGCGGCCACTCGAACATGATGAACACGGTCGCGCCCAGGCCAAGCAGCGCCAGTCCGCTGAGAGCCAGGGCGCCGGCGCGTGGCAATCGCAGTGAGCGCCGTGCCGGCGCAGCGGCGGCGAGGGCATCATCGAGACCCAGCCCCGCCAGGGCGGCGACGACGAAGATGAGGACGACGAGGAAACGCGAGTTGTTCGACACCGACAACAGTGGTGACGAGCCCGCTAACGAGGACAGCGGGCCGTAGACAACCGCGCCACACAGGACGCCCACTGCGACAAGCGCGCCCTTCTCCCAGGTTCGCTTCCGTCTGATACGCCAGATGCCGAAGCCCGCGGCGACGAACGCGCCCGCCCCCACGTAGCCGACCGATTCGGGATACACCGGTATTCGGTCGGCACTGCCGTCGATACCGGGGCTCCCCCTTCCGTTTGGAGCCACCCATGTCGTGAGCGCGTTGCGCGGCAGGTGCGACGCGCCGGCATTCCCTCGCTCGCGGTCCTCCATGATGGAACTCCTCGGCAGGTTCTCGAGGAAGGGCAGCAGTTGAACGCCGGCCAAGAGGCAACCGAGGACACCCGCGCCGCAGATCGCCGCGAACGCCTTGACCCGCTGCTCGCGCAAGGCGATCACCCGCACGACCAGGTAGATAG
This sequence comes from Acidimicrobiales bacterium, assembly GCA_035525375.1. GTDB lineage: Bacteria > Actinomycetota > Acidimicrobiia > Acidimicrobiales > AC-14 > JALZBN01. The sequence continues at coordinate 38,308 of DATLEI010000093.1, read as the reverse complement.
CCAGACCGAAACCGACGTGAAGCGACGTCTCCGCGTGGCCGGCGAAGAACTGCAAAGCGACCGCGACGGCAAATCCCACAAGCGCCAATGGGCGCCTGTCTCTCAGGTACCAGGCCAGCGTGGCAAAGAGCCACGGCGCCAGAGCGGCGACCGACGTGTGGGGGTACGCCAGCCAGACGATCATGAACGAACCGGTCGCGTAGGCGATGCCGCCGACCACGCAAGCCAAGGTCCGCGCCCCGTGCACCTTGATGAACAAGGCCATGCCGATGCCGGCAACCCAGAGCTTCAGCAGCATGGTGAGACTGATGCCGCGCGCCGGCGGAAACAGAGCCGCAAAAAGGGTGAAAGGTGAGAACGGGGAGGACTGGTCGTTGGCAAGCAGCGGCGTCCCGCTGAGCGAGTGCGGGTTCCACAGCGGCAGCTCGCCCTCGCGGAGTGAATCCTTCACCAGGCCCAGCCACGGGACGAACTGGGTGACGGGATCGCCGACGTAGGTGTTGCGCGGCTGGTGGGCGTCAGGCTGACTGGCCCACGGCTTGTACTGGTAGAGGATGTCGCCGCCGATGAGCGTCTTGTCGCCCGTGAGCACGGTCGCCCACAGCGCAACACACAGAGCGAAAATAACGGCGACCGCCGTGACCCCAACACCCAGCTTGGGCTTGGGGCCTCGGCGAGAGGCTACTGACACTGAAGGGCGGCGACCCTCTGTTCCGTTCGGCGGCCGTAGCGACTCCAGAGGAGCCACCACACCGCAGTGAACCCGTCCTTCGCCCGAACCTTCTTGCCCGCGTCACGAGCCCGGGCGCGGTACCGGATGGGCACCTCGAGAATCGGTTCGCCCATGCCCTGCAGGAGCCCGGTGACTTCGGGGCAGAACTCGAAGCGCTCACAGCGCAGCGGCAGGGACCGCAGCAGGTCGGCGTCGAAGACCTTGAAGCAGGTCGCCTCGTCCGTGATTCGCGATGGCCCGATCATGCCGGCCATGCCCGCCAGGACCTTGTTGGCGAGCAGGTTCGGCAGAGCCATGCCCTGAGGGGAGCCGAGGAAACGGCTTCCGTAGACGACCCTGGTGGTGCCATTCAGGATTGGCTCCACAAGAGCCGGGTACTCCGACGGGTCGTACTCGTGGTCGGCGTCCTGGATGATGGCAATCGAGCCCTTCATGTGCTCGATCGCGGTGCGCACCGCCATGCCCTTGCCCCGGTTGCGATCGTGGTAGACGACGGTGAAGCCCTGACGACCTTCATACTTTCGCAGGATGTCGTGAGTGCCGTCGGTAGAGCCATCGTCGACAACGATGACCTCTTTTTCCATGGCCGGCACGTCGGTTTCCTCGATCGACGTGATGAGGTCCGCAACCGTTGCGACCTCGTCCATGACAGGCACGATCACAGACAACAGTTGGTCAGCCAAACGTGCTCCCGCAGGGATGGGACACCCGGCGCGTCCCTACGTGAATCATACGTGGACTAGAAGGTCGAGAGGGAGATCGCCCGGGCGTCGCCACAACCGAGCTGTTGCCGGAACCCCGAGCTCAGGGGGCCTTCCTTCACGTAGGCCGCGCCGCAGCCGCTGATGAGGCCCACCCGTTCACCCGCAAGGGCCACCGCCTGGGCGTCGTTGCAACCGGTCTGCTGGCGGAACGGGTTCCCGAGCGCGCCCTCTTTCACGTACAGCGCCCCACAGCCGTTGATAACGGCCACTCGGTCGTTGGTGACAGCAATCGACCGGACGTCACCGCAACCGGTCTGTAGGTGGAACGGGGCGCTCAGGGGTCCTTCCTTGACGTAGAAGGCACCACAACCGCTGATGACACCCACCCGGTTCGAGCTCACAACCACGGCGAACGCATCATTGCAGTTGAGTTGCTGGATGAAGGGGTTGGTGAGGGCGCCTTCCTTTACGTACGCGCCACCGCATGAGTTGACGACACCCACGCGCTGCGGCAGGCCCACGCTGCTGCCACCGAGACTCACCATCCGGGCGTCGCCGCAGTTGAGCTGCTGGCGGAAAGGTGCCGACAGCACGCCTTCCTTTACGTACGCCCCGCCGCAGCCATTGATGACGGCCACCCGATCGGGAGACACCTCGATGGCCTTACCGTCGTTGCAGTTCAACATTGAGGTGAACGGTCCGCTGAGGGCACCATCCTTCACGTACGCGCCGCCGCACGCGTTGATCACGGCGACCCTGCTACCGCCGAGTTTCAGGGCCTTGGCGTCACCGCAGTTGAGCTGCTGGCGGAAGGCGCTGGTGAGCGGCCCACCCTTGACGTAGCCGCCCGAGCAGCCGTTGATCACACCAACGCGGGGAGCGCGCACGTCATCAGGGTCGTTCGTCAGCGTGGCCGGGTCGGCCTCCCAGCGGAAGGTGACGTTGACCCAGTCGTTCTGTCCCGCGCCGAGCCCCAGTTGCGATGCGGCTGCGAGCGAGAGGTCGATGCCCGCGGGGTTGAGGACGCAACGGTTCATCGCATCCGCGCCGGCCGTACGACCGCTCGGGGTGCCGTCGAGGTTCAGGCAGTTGGCCTTGGCGTTGTAGCTGTCGTAGAAGGCGGCTTGGGCCTCCGGCCGGCCCTGGGGAAGGTCGATGAAGTTGCGGCGGGGACGAGGGCCCGACGGGGGGTCCCAGTAATTGTCATTGAGGTTCCAAGGTCCGACGTCTTTGACTTGAACTCTGGCGGACTGGCCGGTGTCACGGCTGATGTCCACGCTGTAATCGAGCCCGAGCGGGTACCCGGCCGGGCACTGGTTCTGGGCCAGGGCGGCCGTGTTCCGGAGGGACGCGAACTTGACGCACTGGTCAGGAACCGCGACCTCGACGCTGCCGGGAGTGTTCGGCGCATATTGGGTGGCGTAGACCCGGAAGCTGATCGGCCCGGCCTGGGCCGTCACCGGCCCGGCGTTCGCCGTCACCCGCTGGGGTCCCGCCTGGCGCCCGGCTGCAGCCGCAGCCGCCTGGTCGCTAGGGGTGGGCGAAGCCGTCTGGGAAGTCTGCGCCTGAGCTGTGCCAGCGACAGTCGGCGCAAGCGTGCCGAGTAATCCAATTGCACAGGCGACTAGTAGTGTCCGTGTCCGCATGGCGCAAAAGGCTACCGGTCGCCGGCAGGGCGCCGTGCCTATGGTCGGCATCATCGTCGTGAACCACAACGGCGGCGACCTGACGCTCCGCTGTTTACGGAGCCTGGCACGAACCGACTGGCCCCCTGATGGCCTGCGGGTTGTGCTCGTCGACAATGCCTCCTCCGACGGCGTCGTTGCCCAGGTTTCGGCGTCCCATTCCGACGTGACCGTGCTGGAGACCGGCGCCAATATCGGGTTCGGAGGAGCCTGCAATGCCGGCTTCGACCTCCTCAGCGATGCCGATTTCATCGGACTAGTCAACAACGACGCCCGCGTCGAGCCGGGCTGGCTGATGCCCCTCGTCGACGTGCTCGAAAATCAACCGGACGTCGGTGCTGCGCTCCCGAAGATCCTGTTTGACGGCGCCTTCGTTGATGTGTTTTTGGAGTCCGAAGTGCGCCGGCGCGGTCGGGGGGACAAGCGGGCCCTGGGGGTGCGACTGAGCGGGGTCCAGATCGACGGTGACGACGCCTGGGGGTCCGTTCAACTGGTCAGCGGTTTCTGGGGACTCGAGCACGACCCAAACGACCGGTCCCCTTTCGAGTGGACCGATGGCGCTGGGCATGTTCGGATCCCAGTACCGGCCACCGGCTCGCTGCCCTCGTGCAGATTCAAGCTGTCAGCTGACGACAAGTGCACTGTCGTGATCCGCTCGGGACACAACCGCGTGGAACACATCGTGTCCGATGAGGCTGACTTGTACGACGTGCCGCTCGGTGGCGAGCCGCTTGACGTCGTGAACAACGTCGGGTCGGTTCTGCTCGCCGATGGGCACGGGGCCGACCGTGGGTACCTGCAACCCGCCGACGAGAACTTCACCGAGTCCGAGGAAGTGTTCGCCTGGTGCGGCGCGGGTGTGCTCCTGTCCCGCCGTTACCTCGACGAGGTCGGCGGCTTCGATGACCGCTTCTTTCTCTACTACGAAGACCTCGACCTCTCCTGGCGGGGCCGCGCCCTCGGGTGGCGCCACGTCTACGTTCCCGACGCCGTGGTGCGCCACGTGCACTCGGCCACGACGGTCGAGGGCTCGGCGCTTTTCGACCACTACGTCGAACGCAACCGACTCCTCACCCTGACCCGTAACGCGCCTGCATCACTGGCGGCTCGGGCTGCGCTGCGGCACGTACTGGTAACTGGTTCCTACTTCCGACGTGACGTCGTGTCGCCGCTAGCTCGCGGCGCCAAGCCGTCGCTGGAGACCGTCGAGCGCCGGATGCGGTCATTTGTCGACTTCGCTCGCCTGCTCCCCGACGCGCTCGGCGACCGCCGCCGGCTGCGGTCCGTCCAGCGGGTGCCGGACGTTGAGTTGATGAGCTGGGTCCGCATGCCCGGCCGCCGGGTGATAGAGCATTCGCAGTGAAAGCTTTGATCCTCTCTGGCGGCGCGGGCACCCGCCTGCGCCCCATCACCCACACCGGTGCCAAGCAACTCGTACCCGTTGCCAACAAGCCCATCCTCTTCTACGGCCTGGAGCAGATGGCCGAGGCCGGCATCACCGAGGTCGGCATCATCGTCGGCGACACCGAACCGGAGATCACGACAGCCGTCGGGTCGGGTGAGCGCTGGGGCCTCGAGGTCACTTACCTGCGCCAGGAAGCGCCGCTTGGGTTGGCCCACTGCGTCCTCATCGCCCGGGACTTCCTCGAAGACGAGGACTTCGTGATGTACCTCGGCGACAATCTCCTCCGCCAAGGCGTACGCCACCTGGTCGATCGCTTCAACACCGACCGGGGTGGTGCTGCTGCGCACATCCTTCTCGCCCACGTGCCCAATCCCCAGCAATTCGGAGTGGCGGAGCTCAACGCCGACGGCGGAGTCGTGCGCCTCATCGAGAAACCGGTCGACCCTCCGTCGGACCTTGCGCTCGTCGGGGTCTACCTCTTCGATTCGACTATTCACGAAGCGGTCCGATCGATCGCCCCGTCGAAGCGGGGTGAGCTCGAGATCACCGACGCCATCCAGTGGCTCATTGATGAGGGCCACAGCGTGCGGCAGCAAGTTGTCGAGGGCTGGTGGATCGACACGGGCAACCTTGCGGCCCTCCTGGAGGGGAACCGCTTGATTCTCGAAACGATCGAGCCTCTCATCGAAGGATCGGTCGACGCCGAATCACGAATCGAAGGACGCGTTGTCGTGCAAGCCGGGGCTGAGATCGTCGCCTCAGTCATCCGTGGCCCCGCCATCATCGGAGAGGGCACTCGCATCGAGAACAGCTTCATCGGCCCCTTCACGTCGATCTACTACGGCTGTCAGATCATCCGATCCGAGGTCGAACACTCGGTGATCCTCGAGCAGAGCCGCATCGTCGACATCCCTCGCCTCGAGGACTCGTTGCTGGGCAAGGAGGTCACGGTGACTCGCTCGGCGCGCCGGCCCCGGGCCAACCGGCTCATGCTCGGCGACCACTCAATCGTCGACCTGACCTAGCCTTTGCCTGATGGACCTACCTCCCTGGGTCAACTCCGCTGCAGACCCCCCTGCCGATCCGGATGACGAGACGCGCCGGCGACTGGCCGCGATCGAAAACGGTCTTTCAGCCCTCGGTGACCGGCTCGACACCCTCGCCACCTCACTGGAGAATTCGGTTCGCGTGGCCGTGGCCAAAGACGTCGAGATCGTCGCCGCCGACCTCCGGCACACGGTCAGCGATCTCGGGCGGCTTCTCGTTCGCGATCTCGGGCGGCTGTCGAAGATCCTTTCCGAGCACCGCGACACGATCGTCGCCGAGGTTCGGGGCCAGCCGGTATCCCCGAAGCCTGCTCCCAAGACCCCAGCGGCGGTGCCGGGAGAAGCATCGGTGTCCCCCGTCTCCCCCCTCGTCGACATCAGGCCGCCTGATGTTGCGAGCATCCCGGTTGCTGACGGCAGCGACGCAAGTGACACCGGTGAGGAGTCGGGGATGCAGGGCGGCAGCTGGCGCGGCAATCGTCGCCGGCGGCGCGACAGCTAACTGCGTGCTGCGGATCGGGTTCGACGGCACGCCTCTCTTGGGCAAGAAGACCGGCGTGGGGTGGTACACCCACGAGCTCATCGATGCGGTCGCACGCCTGTCGCCGTCATCGGAGCTGGTCGTCTTCCCGATCTCGTGGCGCACAGCGCGAAGTCTCCATCTCGACCCGCCACACCGCCCGAACGTGAAGGTCGCGCGCCGCCTCGCGCCGGCGCGTCCGCTCTGGGCCCTCTGGGACCGAGTGCCGTTCCCGCCTGTCGAGTGGCTGGTGGGGTGCAACGTCTTCCACGCCACCAACTTCATCTCGCCGCCGTCACGACGCATCCCAACCGTGGTGACCGTGCATGACATCGGCTTCATTCGCGACCCCGAGTCGGTCACCCCCGCCATCCGCCGCATGGCACGCCTATTGCCGACCGTGCTGAAACGAGCGTCGATCATCGTGACCGTCTCCGACTTCACCAGGGACGAACTGGCCTGGTGGATGCCCGAGATCTCCGAGCGCATTCGCGTCATCCCCAACGGGAGCCACGGCCGCCTCATCCCCCAGGCCGGCTCCGGCGCGCCGCGGATCAACGATGCGCCCTACGCGCTGATGCTCGGCACGCTGGAGCCGAGGAAGAACGTTCAACTCGCACTTGATGCCCTCGCCATACTTCGCAAGGAGGGTTCTGACCTCCGGCTCGTGCTCGCCGGCGCGGCCAGCCCAGTCCTCGACGTACCGCCGCTCATCGAGGAGCGGGGGCTCGGGTCATCCGACGTGACGATCACCGGCTACGTCGACGACGCCCGCATGGCCGAGCTCGTCGCGGGGGCGACGATGCTCGTGTTCCCGTCGCTGTACGAAGGCTTCGGGATGCCGCTCATCGAGGCGATGGAAGCAGGACTACCCGTTGTCGGAGTGCGTGCCGGCGCCACGCCGGAGACAGTCGGGGACGCGGGTGTCCTCGTCGACCCGGGCGATGCCGCCGAGTTCGCCGACGCCATGCAACGAGTGGCTACCGACGACGGCCTGCGCGCCGATCTCATTGCCGCTGGGCACCGACAAGCCGCCAAATTCACCTGGGATCGCGCCGGAGCCGACGCCCTCCGTCTCTATCGCGACCTGGCCAATTCGTAGGCCGTGCGGGTCGTCATTGTCGCCGAGCAACCTCGCCGGCGCGTCCCCGGAGGCATCGGCACCTATCTGCGGGGACTCCTTGGAGGACTGAAGGAGCTCGGCTCCGAGAGTCTGGAGGGTCCCGAGGTCGAATTGTCCTCGAGCCGCCTCCCTCCGTGGGCGGTCGTGCGAGTTTGGGACGCGGGGCTCGGCGGGCCGCGGGCCGCCGACTGCGTACACGCGCCGAGCTTCGCCATTCCACCCTCCGGAAATGCACCACTGTCGGTCATGGTGCACGACTTGGGCTGGCGCCATCTGCCTCAGGCGTACCCGGCGCGCGGTCGGCGGTGGCACGAAAAGGCGCTGCAGCGCGCCCTGGCCCGAGCGGCCATCTTGATGGTCCCGTCAGCTGATACGGCCGATGACCTCCTTGCGGCAGGCGCGCCGGCCTCGCGAGTGGAAGTCGTCCCCGAGGGCGCCGACCACCTGCCACCAGCCGACGACGAGGGCGCGGCCGAGCTGTTGCGGCTCCTGTCCGTCGAGGGCGACTACCTACTGACGGTCTCGACCCTCGAACCGCGCAAGAACCTGGCCCGGCTCCTCGCCGCCTTCGAGTCGGCGCGCACCCAACTGGGTCATTCATGGCGGCTCGTCGTCGTCGGACCGACGGGATGGGGCGACGCCGGAGTCGCCCGGACTGCGCCAGGATCCGGCGTCGTCCTCGCCGGTCACGTGAGCGACACCGTCCTCTCGGGTCTCTACGCCCGTGCCCGGCTGATGGCCTACGTCCCGCTGAAGGAGGGTTTCGGCCTCCCGGTGCTCGAAGCCATGAGAGCGGGCGCGCCAGTGATCGCCAGCCCGGTACCGAGCGCCGGCGACGCCACGCTGCAGGTGGATCCGACCGACGTGGACTCCATCGCCACGGCCATTGTTGCGGGAGCTATGGACGACGGTGTCCGAGACCACCTCATCGGCGCCGGACGGGAGCGCGCCGCAGCATTCACGTGGCGGCGCGCCGCCGAACGCCACGTCGAACTGTGGCGCGACATGTACGACGGACGTGCGCGACCGAATCCATGACGCCAGCAAATCCGACCCGCGTATCGATCGATGCCAGCGCAGTGCCCGCAAATCCAGCGGGCGCCGGTCGTTACGTCATCGACCTGGTCGCCGGACTTCGGCGCCAGCCCGACGTCGATCTCACCGTGATCTGCCGTCGGGGAGACGACGCTCGCTGGAATATCGGCCCGCGCCGAACACTCGCGGTTGCCCCAGAACTCCGGCCGGTGCGCCTTGCCTGGGAACAGGCGCGCCTCCCGAGCGTCCTTGCTCAGCTCGGTCTGGACGTCCACCACAGTCCGCATTACACGATGCCTGAACGGGCGAAGCTGCCACGCGTCGTCACGGTGCACGACCTCACGTTTCTCGACAGTCCGGGCTGGCACGAACCGGCCAAAGTCGCCTACTTCCGCCGGGCGATTCGTACCGCTGCAATGCGCGCCGACGCGATCATCGCCGTCAGTGAGGCCACCGCGGGGCGCCTCGAAGCCCTTTTGCACCCCGCGGCACCGGTGCACGTGATCGCTCACGGAGTCGATATCAACCGCTACCACCCAGCCGGCGCCAACGACATCCCGGTCCCCGGAATCACGAAGCCGTACGTCCTCTTCATTGGCACGATCGAGCCCCGCAAGGACATCCCGACTCTGGTGCGCGCCTTTGACATGGTCGCGGCCACGCAGCCAGACCTCGGTTTGGTGATCGCAGGCGCGCCGGGATGGGGTACCGAGGCGGTCGACGATGCTGTCGAGAAGGCTACGCACGGCAGTCGCATTCATCGCCTCGGCTACATCTCCGAGGACGACAAGACCGCACTCCTCCAGGGAGCCGCCGTCGTCGCCTACCCGTCCCTAGAGGAAGGCTTCGGTCTGCCGGCGCTCGAGGCGCTCGCGTGCGGCGCCCCGCTCGTGACAACCAGTGGTACGGCCATGGAGGAGGTCGTCGGTGATGCCGCCTTGCTCATCGCTCCTGGGAACACCAGCGAGCTCACCGGCGCGCTTGAGGCGCTCCTCGCCGGTGGTGCCGAAGTCGACAACCGGCGACGCCTCGGATTGGAGGTTGCGTCGCACTACACCTGGGACGCGTCCGCCGCGGCCCATGTCGCCGTTTACCGCTCGGTCGTCTGAGCCTCCGGCTCGGTGGTGTGATCCCCCGGCTCGGGTTTCGGCTCCTCCGGCTCGGTCGCGTGCGACGAAGCCAGCCGGCGCACGGCGCGCAAGGCCTCGGTCGTCGCTGTCTTGGCCTCCCGGACGAAGGTCTCCGTCACTCCGGATAGCTGCTCCTCGATCTGGCCGAACGCCGGGTCGACCCGCTCCTCAACCGCCTCCGCCGCTTGACCGACAAATGAGGCGGCCTCCCGGAGGCGGGGCTCGAGTTGCTTCTGGATCTCGCGTCGTCGTACCTGGGCCTGCTGCGCGCCGAGGACGACAAAGCCGGTGGCGACCCGGGCCAAATCAGAAATCGTGGTACCCACTCGCTCATCCATGACTTCAGGATACGGCGCGGGGTTGCCTTATGGGCACGGATGCTCATTTGGCGTGGGAGGCGGGGTTGACAGCGTCGTGTCGACTGCTCGCTCCGTTTCAATCCGGCAGCTCTGGGTACTAACTGTGCAGCGCTTCTAGTCGGAGGTCTCCCCTGCGGAGGGTTCTTGAAGTTGCGTCCATCGACACCGGCACCTCGCCGACGGTCGCCTTCGAGAAGGAAACCTCCATGAAAATAAATCACAGTTCGCGCGCGGATCAGGCTGAGCGACACGCCGCCGACGCAGAAGCAGAGCCTCTCGACGAACACGTCGCAGAGAGTGCCGCCAACTCTGATGGGCCCGATGACGGACCGACGATGTCGCAGGCTGGCGCGATGCCGAGCGGATCAGAGATGACTCATTGGCACACGGGTATGGCGCGACCGGATTCGACCAATTCCAGCACTATGCCGGAAACGAAGTCGACGCCGATGCCAGGCGAGAAGAACCACAAGTCCCGCAACGCCGTCTGAGGCCGGGCACACCGAACGAGACCTGCGAACGGGATGCGCCGCGGGTCTCGGCGTCCGGCGGCCGATTGGCCTGACCCCAGACCGTAGGAGCACTAGTTTGCGCTGGTAGAATGGATGACCAGCCTTCCGCGCCGCCCGTCGTCGCGGTTGTCGTTGCGGCCCAGCAAGGCCCGTGGTTCGAGGAAGCACTCGCCGCCCTGGGGGCCCAGGACTACCCCAATCAGCCGGTTCTCGTAATCGACGCGTCCGGCCCCGAATCACGCGCCGGAACGTATCCGGGCCAGGAGGAATGCGCCCACCGCGTCGCTTCTGTCCTGCCCGACGCGTACCTGAGGAAGGTTTCGGCAAACTCCGAGTTCGCCACGATCGCCAACGACGCCCTCCACACCGTGCAGGGATCGTCGTTCCTGCTTTTCTGCCACGACGACGTCGCCCCCGATCCTGACGCGGTACGGCTGCTCGTCGAGGAAGCATTGCGCTCCAATGCCGGCATCGTCGGCCCGAAGATCGTTCGCTGGGCCGACCCGAGCCGCCTCCTCGACGTGGGTCTCGCTGTCGACAAAACCGGCGCGGCAGAGCCGCTCGCCGACCGTGACGAGCTCGATCAGGAACAGCACGACGGGGTCAAGGACGTCTTTGCCGTCTCGTGGGCGTGCATGCTCGTCCGAAGCGACCTCTTTGTCGCCCTCGGCGGTTTCGATCCGGTGATGGGCGACCACGGGGCCGACATCGACTTGTGCTGGCGTGCTCAGGTAGCTGGCGCCCGGGTCATGGTCGCGCCGGCCGCCCGCGTCCGCCACCTCGAAGGTGGCACCGAGGCGCCGCCCGCGCCGCCAGAGACCGTGAGGATGGAAGCCCGGAACCGGCTGCGGGCCATGCTCAAGAGCTACTCGTTCCTGCATCTCGTGCGAGTGATCCCCCAAGCCGCCGTGGTCGCCGTCTTCGAAGCCGTTGTCGCCCTGTTCACGCGCCACCGTGGCGAGGGTTCGGCGTTGCTGTCGGCCTGGTGGTGGAACTTCAGGCACCTGAAGGAGCTCCGCTCGCTACGGCGTCAAGTGGCGAGCACCCGTGCCGTCCCCGACAGTGAGGTTCGGCGCCTTCAAGCGCGCGGCAGCGTTCGTGCCAATTCATTCATCCGCCACCGGCTCAACCCCGAGGATCACGCCCGGGCCTTGCTCGATGCCGGCCATCAACTTGCTGGCGCAGTGGAGAAAGGCCCGGCGCGCGTTGCGGTCCTGGTTCTCTGTGTGCTGGTGCTCGGGGTGCTGATCGGCAGCCGCCACCTGATCGGCCAGCCATTGCCTGCGGTCGGAGAGTTCGCGCCCATACCTGGCGTGGGCAAGCTCTTCAGCCAGTTCTTCCACGGTTGGCGCACGACAGGGATGGGCTCAGTGTCCGCCGTCCCGCCTGCGTTTGCGTTTCTTGGCGCCGGCGGCCTCGCGTTGCTCGGAAACGTCGAGCTCCTGCAAAAGATACTTGTGCTCGGCGCGATTCCCGTGGGCGCGTGGGGAGCATGGCGACTGGCGCGCCGCATCGGTTCGACACTCGGGCGCCTTGTCCTCACGGTCGCGTATCTCGCTGTCCCGCTCCCCTACAACGCCATCGCCAATGGCCGCTGGGGCGGCTTGGTCGCGTATGCAGCCGCGCCATGGCTGCTCGCACGACTCGGTCGGATGTCGCGTCTCCTGCCCTTCGTCAGCGAAAAGGAGGCCGAGCTTCCGCCCGATCCGACTCGCCGGCGCCTGGAGGTGATCGCGTTCGGCCTCGGCCTGGCACCCGTGGTCGCTTTCGTGCCCTCGATCGGTATTGCGATTCTGCTCATTGCCGTAGGGCTCGTCGTCGGATCACTGATCGTCGGTGGAGGAAGGGCCGCACTGCGCGGCCTGCTCGCGGCCTCGCTCGCCATCGGGGTCAGCCTGCTCCTCCTATTCCCATGGTCGCTTGACCTTCTCCTTGGCAAGGACTGGACAACGGTTGCGGGCGTGGGCCGGGCGCCGGGGCGTGCTCTGGGGCTCGGCGCCCTGCTCCGGTTCGAGGTCGGGCCCATCGGTGCCGCGCCTCTCGGCTGGGCGATCTTTCTCGCCGCGGCCCTGCCGCTGATCGTCGGCCAGGGTTGGCGATTCGCCTGGGCAGTACGGCTCTGGAGCGTGGCCTTGTTGTGCATCCTCGTGGCGTGGGCGGGTGGGCGCGACTGGCTACCAATGCGGCTCCAGTCGCCGGAGGTCCTCCTCGCTCCGGCAGCCATAGCCCTGGCCGCCGCCGCCGCCCTCGGGGCCACTGCGTATGAACTCGACATCCGCGTCCACCGGTTCGGGTGGCGCCAGGTCGCGTTCCTCGCCGCCGGCTTCGCGCTCATCTTGGGCACACTCCCGATCCTTGGCTCCGTCGCCGACGGGCGTTGGAACCTCACTCCTCGCGACCTGTCGCGGTCGGTCTCGTGGATGTCGGCCAGCCGGGCTCAGGGCGCCTTCCGGGTGCTCTGGGTCGGCGACCCTGACGCGCTACCGATCGCGGGCTGGCGACTCAGCGAGGGCACATCTTATGCGACGTCCCGCGATGGCCCCCCCGTCGCTACCGACAACCTTCCGGGCCCGCCGTCCGACGCCACCCTCGATATCAAGGACGCGCTGCAGCAGGCGACTCGGGGTGACACCTCCCGCCTGGGCCGGCTCCTCGCTCCCATGGCTGTGCGCTACGTCGTCATCGCGTCGGCGCGTAGCACCGGCGAGCCGCCAGGCGCGGAACGGGCGCTCGCCCCTCCGCCTGCCCTCGCACGGGCGCTGGCCTCTCAGCTCGACCTACGTCTACTGCCCTCCGATCGGGCCAGCGTGATCTACGAGAACACGGCTTGGGGCCCCGGACGCCAGTTGTTGCCGCCCAGTGCGGCTGCCGACGTCTCGGTGTTGCCCGAAGAACTGGGACGAGGCGCGGACCTGACCGGCGCGGCCCCGGTGCTTCCCGGCGACGGGCCGGTCCAGTACGAGGGCCGCATCGATGCAACCGGACAAGTGCTCGTGTCGGAATCGCCGTCTTCGCAATGGAAATTGACCGCCGGTGGGAACGAGGCTCCCCGTCAGTCCGCCTTTGGTGTGGCCAACTCCTACGCGGTGAGTGAGCCGGGCAAAGCAGCGCTCAGCTTCAAGACGCCCATCCTCCGTTACGGGGCGCTGGCGTTGGAGCTGGCGTTGTGGGTGATCGGTTTACGGATGCTGCTCCAATTGCGGCGCCGACGGCGATCGGTTCCCACCCGCCAGTACCTCCAAGGCCCTGACCTGCCACCGGAGCCGGCACGCCTCGAGGCGGTCACGTGACGGCGCGCCGGATCCCTATCCTCGTCGTCTTCGCACTGATCCTTGTCGGTGCAGCCGTCATCGACCGGCAAGCGAGCCCCTCGCCAACGGCCGGAGCCGACACTCTGCGTTTGAAGGTGCCGGCTGCAGCAAAGCCTTCGGCCGGTTCCTCGGCCTGGTATTGCACCGGCGCGACTGCCGGCGCCAACAGTCTCGCCGACGGCTACGTGATCGTCGCCAACTCAAGCGCACGGCCACTCACCGGCACGATGACTGTCATTCCGCTCGCAGGCGAGACGAAAGGCGCGCCGTTTCAAGTCGCACCTACGAGTCACACCGCCCTGCACATCGCTGACGTGCTGTCGGCGCCCTTTGCGTCTGCGATCGTCGAGCTCGACGGCGGCGGTGTGACCGTCGAGCTCTCCACCACCGGCCCACTCGGCGACAGCGCGACGCCGTGCGCCTCGTCCGGTTCGAGCCAGTGGTACTTCGCGGAAGGCTCGACCACCAAGGACGCCAGCGAGACCGTGCTGCTCTTCAATCCGTTCCCTGACGACGCGGTCGTCAACGTCGTCTTCAGCACCGACGAAGGCCAGGTCGTACCGCAGGCCCTGACCGGCCTCTCCATCCGCGGCCAGGGCATGGTCGCCATCGGGGTGGGCGACCACGTCCAGCGGCGCGCCGCTATTGCCACTTCGATCACTGCGCAGCGAGGCCGGCTCGTGGCGGCGCGGCTGCAGACGTTCGACGGGTCAGCCGGTCGCAAGGGCATTTCCGTCGCCCTTGGCTCTCCCGTAACGGCAGATACATGGTACTTCCCCGAGGGCAAGGTAACCGAAGGTCTGGTGGAGCGTTTCCAGCTCTACAACCCCTCCCGGGAGGAAGCAGCCGCCGAGCTACATCTCACGCTCGACCAAGGCCAGGCCGAGCCGATCATCGTGGCCATCCCAGCTGAGTCGAGGGTGACGGTCACTGCCAACGAGGAGGCCCGGATTCCGAAAGACGTTGCCCATGCGGTCACCGCCCGGGCGGTCAATGGCATCGGCATCGTCGTGGAGCGCACGATCGACGCCGCCCCAGCCAGCCATCGGAACGGTCTCTCCGTGATGCCGGGAGCGCTCGTCGCCGTGAACCGATCCGCCTTCGCAGCCGGGCAGTCCGACGACCAGGTCGACGAGTGGATCGTCATACAAAACCCCGGCCCTCGCCCGGCAACTGTCTCACTGACGGTTCTCGCTGGCGGTACCCCGACTACTGACCCTTCCCTGCAAAACATCGAGGTTCCGCCCGGGCAGCGACGGGCGATCCACGTCACCGACGTGATCAAGCTGCAGGCGACACCGCTCGTGATCGACTCGTCGGCACCGATCGTCGTTGAACGCGACCTGTTTCGCACGAAGGGATTCGGAACGGCGATGACAACGAGCATCCCTCTCGGGATCTGAGCGGCGCCTTTGGAACGGCTTCTCCTTGCCGGCGGGATCGTGGTGGTGGTTGCGATCGTCGCGTTGCTCCTCGAGCGCAGGCGCCCGGAACCACCGACGCAACCCCGCTGGGCGACGCCGAGCCAGCTCGATCGCCAAGACTTTGCCCGACCGGAAGCCCCTTGGCTCGTCGCTGTCTTCACCTCCGCCACCTGTAACTCCTGCGCCGGGGTACTCGCCAAAGCCCAAGTCCTCTCGAGCGCGGAGGTGGTTGTGCAAGAGGTCGAGGCCAAGGTCTCGGCCGATGTCCACCGGCGCTACGCGGTTGAGGCCGTCCCGATCATCGTCGTAGCCGACCACGAGGGCGTGGTTCGAGCATCATTCGTCGGACCGGCGACGGCAACCGATCTGTGGGCTGCGGTCGCCGAGGCGCGCGCGCCGGGCACAAGCCCTGAGCCGGACCTCGGCCAGGCCAATGACATGCTGGGGTCCTGACGACATCCACGACTACCCCGCCGCCGGACAATCCACTGGCCGCCGGTGACGAGCAACCTCGCCAGTCGGCACCAGTAACCGATCCTCGTCGCCCGCGGCATGGTTCCAGAGCGGTTCCGTTCGTCGTTCTCGCGGCCGTAATCCTCGTGTTCTCGAAGGCCTGGACCGGGGGTCGTCTGGTGCTCGACGGCCAGGGGCAATCGCTTTGGGTGAAGCTCGCGCTCGACCATTGGTGGGGAAACGCTGCGATCCCCTACTGGATCGGCGAAATGTGGTCGGGCACGCCCGCGTGGGGTCTCGCGCCCACATTCCCGGTGCTCAACATCCTCCCCCTCGCTGCGTTGATCGGCCCCGAGGAGGCAGTGCGGGTCGCGGGCATTGCCGCCCAGATCGCTGGCGCATGGGGCGCATTCGCGCTCGCCCAGTCTTTATGGAAGAACCGACCTGCCGCCCTCGTCGCCGGCGTCGTGTATGGGCTGCACCCGATCGTCGTCTCGCACCTCGCCCTCTTCGGACACCAGCCGAGCATGGCCGTCATCGCCGCCACGCCGTGGTTCGTACTCACCCTCCGGGAGGCGCTACGCGGCAGGGGGCGACGCTGGATCGCCATGTCCGGGTTGCTGGCCGGTTTTTGTGTCCTGGAACAGGCGGAGCACACCTACGGTCTGCTGCTTCTTGCCGGCTGCCTCGTCATCATGGAACTCGCCCGTGCTGGCCACGAGGGCGGCCGGCGCGCCGTGCGAGCGCTCGCCGGGCGGGCAATGGCCATCGGCGCGCTCGCGTTGGGGATGGTCGCGTACTGGCTCCTGCCGCTCCTGCGACTGAAGGATTCGTTCATCCTCACCCCGCCACGACTGGCCCGTTACACCCTGATGAGCGATATCGGGGGCCGGCTCGGTAAGCAGCCCGAGCTCTTTCTGCGGCGCAACAGCGGACTCGACAAGGTTGTCACGTTCAATTCGATCGACGTCTTCCCGGCCGGCGCGTTCTATATCGGCTGGGTGTGCCTCGCGCTTACCGTTCTCACCGTCGTCCTGCTCGCGCGCCGGCGCGACAACGGCACGCTCTCGGCCATTCTCCTGGCTTCCGTCATCGCCTTGTGGACGTCGAGCGGAGGCATCGCCCTCGCGGCCAACTCCCTCGCCGATGGCAGCCCGATTCCCTTCCTGGCTCTTGGCGCCTTGTGTGGCCTGCTCGTCGGCGGGTTCATCCGAAATCTCGGTGTCGGACGGATGGGGATCGCGGCGGGCGCCGCTGCCGCGATGGTGATGTTCGGCGCGCCATTTGTCGCGCCGTTCTTAGGCTTACAGCAGTACGTGCCGCTCTTGTCCAACGCCCGCTTCCCGCGCTTTTACCCGATCGCCATCCTCGGTCTCGCGCTCGGTGCCGCCTATCCAGTCACACTGGCGGCCGCATGGCTGAAGGAACATCGGCCGGTGCGCAGCGATGTCCTCCTGCCCGCCCTCACGATCGCAATAGTCCTCGCATTCGTCGTCGACGTCGCTCCCTACAGATCGTTCTACGACGTCCGTCCGCCAGATCCGACAGCGGGATACGAGCGCGCGACAACCGCCCTAGCCGCGGCCGGAGACACGTATCGCGTGGCAGGCACGTTCGACCCTCGAATCACCGAAGCGCTACTCAGCACAGGCCGTGACCAATCGACTGGCTGGCCGCATCCGCTCGCCAGTCCCGAGATGTGGCACCTTTCGTTCGAAGCGCTCGCGGCGAGCCCGCACGGGTTCCGTGACAGCGCATTTGGGCTCTCCTCCACTGGCTACTACGTCGTCGATCCGGCTGCTGATCCCATCAGGGGCGCCGGCCCCAACGCACCTACCGAGGTCGAGAGCGTCACACTTGAACGGAACCCGAGGGTGCTGCCGATCGTTCGCGCCTACGACGGTGCCGTTCTGGTCAGGGACGCGGCACTGGCACCCGATCTTGCGGTCGCATTGTCACAGCGGGGTATTGGCGTGGTCACCGGGGGTGACAAGGAAGGTGCCCTGCTCGGCGACGTGACGCGTGCCCGGGTGCGTTCCCCCAACGCCTGCGTGGCTGCGCGCGCCGAGCATCCGAAACAACCAATCCCGAACGAGATCATGAGCGGTGAGGTAGCCGCCGCCTGTGCCCTGCACAAATGGGTCGGGGGAATCATCAACTTGGGAACCGTCGGGCTCGCGTCGGGCACCGGGGGAACCTTCACCGAGGCACGCGGTGACCTCAAAGCGATCACGGTATGGCTCGACCGTCCAGCGGCCTCGACCGAACTCATCCTGCGCGAACTCGGGGCGGACGGCCGGACACTCGGGCCCATCGTGACCCGCAGCCGCTCCGCCATACTGGACGAAAACGAGATGGCCGTCTTCCCCGTCGAACCCGACGCAACGTCCCCGGGCAAGCGGTACATGTTCTTGCTCTCCTGCATCGAGTGCACAGCGGGCGCCGAGCCGCGCCTCGGCGCGTCCACTGCTACCCGGGGTAGAGGCGATCTGATCGTGAACGGCGAACTCCAGGAGGACCGAGTGGCGTCGTTCGGTCGGTTGTACGACAGAGTGGAACGCATCGACGGGGCGTCGACGACGGTTGAGGCGCGGCGAACGGCACCCGGACACTGGAGCGTCAACTCCGACGGGACCCGTCCGTCTCTCGTCGTCGTGGGTGAAGCCTGGTTCCCGGGCTGGGAGGCGCACGTCGACGGGAAGCCAGTGCCGGCACTGAAGGCGGACGGGGCATTCGTAGGCATTCCCGTAGCCGCTGGCACTCACCACATCACCCTCAGCTACGAAGCGCCTGGGCTCGCGGTAGTGGGCAAGATCGTGAGCGCTGTCGCATTGCTGGTTGCCGCCGCAATGCTCCTGCCCGCTCAGTGGCGGCGAAGCCGCCGGCACCGACGATCGCGAGCGGCGCACGGGCGGGCTGAATAGGGCCGCCAAGCGCCCGCTGGTAGCTTCGTAGCTTGTGACCGCAGCGCCTCAGGTTGACCTCGCGCGGCCCGCCCATCGAACCCGCCGGGAGACGATCAGGCGCCAGCGGCGCCGCCGGCGCCACATCGTCATCACCACGATCGTCGTGCTCTGCATCGTGAACATCAGCGTCGGTGGCATCTACGCCTACTTGCGTTGGCGACTCGGCCAGATCGACCGAGTGACGGCCCCGAGCCTCGACGACGACACGGGAGAAACGATGAACGTCCTCCTGGTCGGCTCCGACAGCAGGGCCCGGTTGTCCGGTGAACAGGCCGCACAAGCAGGAAAAGGCGAGGTGGCCGGCGAGCGCACCGACACGATCATGATCGTCCACATCGACCCGGGCGCGCAGCGGGCGGTGCTGGTGTCGATCCCCCGTGATCTGTACCTGCCGATAGCTGGAACCAGCCGGTCCGACCGCGTGAACTCCGCCTACAGCTTGGGAGGCGCGCCGACCCTGATCGAGACTGTTCAGCAGGGTCTCGGCGTCAAGATCAACCACTACGCCGAAGTTGACTTCGTTGGCTTTCAGGGGATCGTCGACGCCGTGGGTGGCATAACGGTCTACGTGCCCGCGCCGGCGCGCGACGCTTATAGCGGGCTCGAGATCGGGTCGCCGGGATGCATCTCGTTCGACGGCAACATGGCCCTGGCATGGGTGCGTAGTCGCTACTTCGAGTACCAGACCAACGGACAATGGATCCAGGACCCCCGATCCGACCTGGGCCGCATCCAGCGCCAGCAGGACTTCATCCGGCGCACCCTCCGCAAGGCGGTTTCCTCGGGGCTCTCCAACCCCTTGACGTTCAACCGTTTGCTGGCCATTGCGACCGCGAACCTGACTGTCGACAGTGGCATGTCGACGAGTGACATCACGACCCTGGCGCGCCGTTTCCGCTCACTTGATCCGGATGCAGTCGAGACCCGCACGCTCCCTACGACGGACGTGACGATCAACGGCGCGGACGTCCTCACTCTCAACCGGGAGGAGGCGCAACTGGAGATCGACGCCCTCAACGGCATCGAGCCGCCACCATCCGCCGTTGCCGTCCCGCCCGCCGGTGGGGTGCCGACAAGCGTCCCCGACATCCCTGCTGCGAATGTGCGGGTGCGAGTTCTCAACGGGACGGGCGTCGAGGGCCGGGCCGCCAAGGCCGCCGCGGCCTTGAAGTCAGCGGGATTCACGATCGCGGGAACGGGAGACTCCGACGATTCCCCGACAGCCGAGACCGTCATCCTTTTCCGCCCCGGTGCGATCGCCCGTGCCCAAGTAGCCGCCGCCGCGCTCGAGTCTCCGGCGCAGCTCTTGCAAGATCCGACAGTGAGGAACGCGGACGTCGTCGTGGTGCTCGGCACGAGCGACAAGGGAGTGCGCGCCGGCGCGGCCGATGACGCGGCCGCGGCGGCAACTACGACGACAACCACCGCGCCGCCGGAGCCCACACCTGTGCCCAGCGGCGCGCCTGCGAAGACCTGCTGACCCAGCCGGTCTGGCCGGTCAGACGCCTACGACGTTGACCCACTTGGAGTTGGAAGCGACGATCCCGAAGTCGCCGCCCGGGGCGACCAGGCAGAACTGCACCCATGCCGCGCCGGCCTGCAGCTGGCCCTTGTTGAAGTGCCGGCCGACCGGGACGAAGACCGCGTGCCACTGACCGTCGCAAATTACGGGCGGCGGCTCGATGGCGTTGGTGTCGTACCAGGCCGTCGACGTGGCGCCGCTGCCTTCGGCAGTGGGATCAGGACCACCCTGCTTCACCGACACCCACAGGTGGATCGGCTGGCCGCCATAGCAGCGGTAGCTACCCGTGACGTAGGCGACGTTGCGGGCGTTGGGCCGAACGATGACCGACGTGGCGACGAAGCGAACCTCGGGCGGGGGGTCAGCGGCTTGGGCCGGCGCCGCCAAACCCAAGGCCGGAACCATCACAGCAGCAATCGCAAGTACTCGCCAGAAGCGCTTCGTCCTCGTCATCGTGATCTCCGTTCTCGCCTTCGCGGCTCCGAGTGGTCGAAGGCGTGATTCTGATCAAAGATTGCTGCGATGGCAAGGACGGGCACGCTTGCTCGGTATCGAGGCCCACTGACGCACAAGTACAGTTGTCGGCCGTGGCGAGTACGCGCCGGGCATTATGAGTCGGCGCAACACCGACGTGCCGATCATGATGAGCCGAGTTGAAGCAACTCTCGAGACGGCCGAGCGCTCAGTGCATGGCGCGTCGGGTGTGCTCGGTGTCGACCCCGAGGGTGACCGTGACGTCGCCGTTGGTCAGATTCGCCAGCGCGCGGACATCGACACTGCATTTCTCTCCGGCTCCGATCGCCCCGTCGTGGGCACGGGCGTGCGCCTCGCCAAGCGCCTCGTCCGTCGATCGCTGCGCTGGTACCTCGAGCCGATGATGGCGCAGCAAAGCCGGTTCAATCACGCGACCCTCGACGCCATCGAACAGCTTCGCCTGCGGGTGAACAGGCTCACCGCTGAAGTCGAACACCTGCGTCAGGCGGGCGGCAACGACACGCCCGGAGAATGACGCCTGTCGCAGTCGTCATCCTCACTTGGAACGCGCGCCGCTCGACTGAGACCTGCCTCGCTGCGCTACAGAACAGAACCGAGCACTCAAGCTGGCGACTGATCGTCGTCGACAACGGCAGCACTGACGGCACCGTGGAATGGCTGCGGGAACTCGACTGGCTCACGCTGATCGAGAACGGCAGCAACCTGGGCTTCAGCCGAGCGTGCAATATCGGCATCACCGCCACCACATCCGACGAAGACGTCGTCCTCATGAACAACGACGTGACGGTAACCGACCCGGCATGGCTGTCACATCTCCAAGACGCCGCCCATGCCGACCCTGCCAACGGTGTCATCGGCGCCCGCCTCGTCGACGCCGAAGGACTGGTCGCCCACCTCGGCAGTTACGTACAGCCACGCACGCTGCGGGGCCAGCAGATGGGCGGCGACGAGCTCTTCGTCAACCAGTGCCCCCACGATCGCGAAGTCGAGTCCGTCGTGTTCGCGTTGACCTACTTGCGGCGCGATTGCATCGACAAGGTTGGCGTGCTCGACGAGGAGCTGTTCGCGTACTTCGAGGACACCGACTACTGCTTGCGGGCGGCGCGCGCCGGGTTCCGCGTCATATGTGCCGGCGAGACGCAGCCCGCAGTACACGTGCAGAATACGAGTACACGCGAGAACGCGCTCGACTTCTGGTCGGTGTACGCGCGCTCGCAGAAGACCTTTACTCGCAACTGGGCGAAGTGGCTGGAGCACGACCGCTACCAACAGGAGGTCACCTGGCACTCCGTCCTGCACCAACCGCTCGGCTACGCGGTCCAGTCGCGCCAGTTGATGACGGCCCTGCACTTTGGGGGAACGAAGGTCGCCTACACCAATGCCTACGGCGAGAAGGACGAACCAACGGGTGACCTTCTCCTCGACGACCTCGTCCGCCGCCGGCCCCGAGAGGACGTCAGCCAGGTCGGGTTCTGCCAGGCCGACGCCTTCGGCGCGATCACCGGCCGCCGCAAGGTCGGTTGGTCGATGCTCGAGGTCACCGGCCTCCCGCCGGAGTGGGTCGCGGGCTGCAACAAAATGGACGAGGTCTGGGTGCCGGCGTCATTCAACGTGGAGACGTTCCGACGCAGTGGGGTTCGGGTTCCTCTGCGCGTCATGCCTCTCGGCGTCGACATCGACTACTTCAACCCACGGGTCACGAGCTACCGGCCAACGGCGCGCTTCACGTTCTTGTCGGTGTTCGAGTGGGGCGAGCGCAAGGCACCCGAGCTGCTCTTGCGGGCCTTCGCGAACGAATTCGACCAGAAAGAGGATGTCGTGCTGCTGCTGTCGGTCTTCAATCGCGACCCGGTTGTCGACGTCGAGGCTGAGATTGCGAAACTCGATCTGCCCCCGTCGGCACCAATCGTGCTCATGTTGAATCCTGGGTTCGCCGGCCATCAGATGGGAGCGCTCTACCGGTCGGCTGACTGTTTCGTCCTCCCCACCCGCGGTGAAGGCTGGGGAATGCCGGTGTTGGAGGCAATGGCGTGCGGACTGCCGGCAATCGCCACCAACTGGAGCGGACCGGCGGACTTTCTCGACGACCGTTTCGCCTATCCGCTCGACGTTGCATCACTTGTCAAAGCAGAGGCTCGCTGCCCCTACTACGAGGGCTTCGAGTGGGCGGAGCCTGATTTTGACCACCTCTTGTCACTTATGCGCCGGGTGTTCGAATACCCCGAGGAGGCGCGCGCCAAGGGCCTGGCCGCGGCGGCTGAGGTCGCCGGCAAGCACACCCGCCAGATTGCCGTTCGCCAGGTCGCGCAACGCCTGAAGGAACTGGCGTGACTGACCCTATTGGTAGTGTTAGTGAAGTGAGCAGCCCGGGTCTCAGAGCTGTGCTGCCCGAGGATGCGCCGCCCGCCAAGCGCCAACCGCGCCAAGGAATGCGGGCCAACATCGTCGAGGTCTTCCGCGCCCGGGAGCTCACCGCCAACCTTGTCCGCCGAGATCTCAAGGTGAAGCACCGGGGGACGTTCCTCGGCATGCTCTGGTCGCTCACGACACCGTTGCTGATCGTCGCCCTCTACTACGTGGTGTTCAAGTTCATCCTGCGGGCGTCGCCGGCCACCGACAACCCCCGTCCCGACGGGCAGGTCGTTCCGTTTGCGCTGTACTTCTTCGCCGGCCTGACTATCTGGAACCTCTTCAGCACCGCCATCACTGCATCGACGAACAGCGTGGTCGGGTCGGGCTATCTGCTCCGCAAGGTCTACTTCCCCCGCGCCATCCTCCCGCTCAGCTCGGTGCTCTCGAGCGTCGTCAGCTTCGCCTTCGAGTTCGTCGTGCTCATGCTTGGCACCCTGATCTTTGTCGGGCCGCCGAGCGTCCATCTGCTCTGGGTTCCGCTGATCGTGCTCGTCGTCGCCATCCTGTCCTACGGGATGGCGCTATTCCTCTCGGCGCTCACTGTCTTCCTGCGCGACGTCGCCCACTTCATCGGCATCTTCATCCAGCTGTGGTTCTGGGCGACTCCGGTCATCTACTCGCTGCAGTACGTGGCGCCACGGCCCCTTGTCGTCACGCTGCTGAAGCTGAACCCCATGACCGGCGCGGTCGTTTCGTTCCGAAACGTGACCGTGCTGAACCGCGCGCCTGAATTCGGATTGCTCGGTTATGACCTTCTCATCGGTCTTGCGTTCCTGATCATCGGCGCGTTTACGTTCCAGCGCTGGCAGCGCCTCTTCGCCGAGATCGTCTGATGGGCGCCGCCATCTCCTGCCACGACGTGTGGAAGAGCTACCGCACCTATCACCAGCGTTCGCACACTCTGAAGGAGAAGCTGCTCTCGCGCCGGAACCGCTACGACGAGTTCTGGGCCCTCAAGGGCATCGAGCTCGAGATCCCCTCCGGATCGACCACCGGCATCATCGGCGCCAACGGATCGGGCAAATCGACCCTCCTCAAGACGATGGCGCGCATCCTCACGCCCAACCGCGGCTTCGTCGAGGTCAATGGCACCATGTCGTCGCTGCTCGAGCTGGGTATCGGCTTCCATCCCGAGCTCACCGGGCGGGAAAATGTCTATCTGAGCGGATCGCTGCTGGGGCGAAGCCGGCGTGACGTCGACGGCCGCTACGACGAGATCGTCGAGTTCGCCGGCATAGAGCGGTTCATGGACGCGCCGGTGAAGAACTACTCAACCGGCATGTACGCCCGGTTGGCGTTCGCGGTCGCGGTGAGTGTGGAGCCCGAGATCCTGCTCGTCGACGAGGTGCTGTCCGTCGGCGACGAGAGCTTCCAATCCCGGTGCTTCGAGCGAATGGCCAAGTTCCGCCGCGACGGCCACACAGTCATCATCGTCACCCACGGCCTCGACACCGTCCGCGGACTGTGTGCCGAGGCGGTCTGGATCGAGGACGGCGCGATCCGGAAAGCCGGACCCTCGTCCGACGTCGTCGCCGCCTACTTTGACAGCGTGCACGGTGGGATGAGCACCGAGGGCAAGGGCACCGGCGCGCTCCCTGGAGATTCGACCGAGGTGAACCACGCCCGTATCCGCAAGGTGAACTTCCTCGACGGCGACGGCAAGGAAGCCGAGACCTTCCAGACCAACGACACCATGACCGTGCGGGTGGAGTGCGAAACGGAGATCCCCCTCCAGGACATGGTCTGCTGCATCGCTGTCTATCGGGCGGACAGCTTCGCCTACATGATCGGTCGCACCTCCCACGAGGCCGACTTCACCGGTCAAGGGCCTGGCCTCCAGACGATCGACTTCTCGATCGCCGATCTGCCCTTACTGCCAGGCGGTTACCTGGTCTCGGTCGGCTTCCAGGACCGGGGGCAGAAAGACGTCTACGACTGGCACGACCGCCGCTACGGCTTCTTCATCCTCAACGATCCGGGTTTCTTGGCAGCCGGAGGAAGCGTCCATGTCGCTGGCACATGGAAGGCGAGGTCGTCAGCTGCGGTCGAGCGCGCTCACACGGAACCATGACACTGCGATCCCCAGCTCGGTGTCGTCCGAGCTATCGGGGTTCAACTCGTTCCACGGCACGGTGTCGATCGTGCGGATCACTAGCCGGGTGAACGGCCGCACGGAGGCGTAGGTATCGGGCACGACGCCGGTGTAGTGAATCCCCGACTCGGCAACCGAACGTTGCAGCGGGACAACGATGCGGTTCACCTCGAGAATTAGGTGCTCGAGGATCTCTGGGCTCATTGCTGTCAGTGCCAGAAACTCGACGCGGTCACCAGCGGACAGCGTGAACGGAAGGTCGACCGATGCTTCGCGCGCCGGACCCGTCCAGCGAACTGCACCGGATGGCAGGTGCTGCGGGGCCCGCCAACCGACGCCTTGGAACTGTGGGTCACCGGCATCGAGGGTGTAGCTGCCGCGCAACGCCGTGCTCCGCGCCGCCAACTCCTGCTGACGCCTGGCCCGTAGCCCGTCCTCTGACGCCGCAGCCTCGAGAACGGCGCGCACGTCATCGGGCGCTGAGGGCTTGGCCGCATCGAGGGCGAGCCCAACGAGGTCGTGAAAACCGAGCGCGGCGGTGATGCAGGCGTCTCGCACCAGGGCTCGCCAGCCGGCGTCGGCGTTGGGGTAGGCGGCGGGACGCTTCAGATAATAGGCATTTGCCCAAAAGAGTTGGCCGCTTCCCGACTCAAAATGCGCAACCAAGGTATCGAAGTAGTTCGATTCGGATGCTGTCCAGTCTTTCCTGGCGTTGCGCTGCGCGTAGTGTGCTAGATCCTTCAGCCGCCACAGGACAAAGCCCTTTTCCCTCAATAGGACGTCAATCTGACCGAACAATGGAACGCCCTCATACAACTCGTTGAACTCGACTTCGACCTCGACAGCCCGCACCGTGTCGAGGGCCTTGCTGGCGCCGTGCAGCACCGCCAGCTCCGAACCCTGGGTGTCGATCTTCACCACATCGACCCGGCTGACGCCGGCTTCGGCCGCCCACTCGTCGAACTGGGTGACGTGCACCGGGGCAGTGCCCGTGACTCGGCCGCCTGCCAGCTCGGGATGACGCTCCACCACGTCAGCGACGCTCGGATACAACGAGCATCCCCCCGGATCCTCGGTCAAGAACAGGGTGGCATCGCCCGTGGCCTCGCCTAGGGCCAAGGGGACGATCGAAACCGCGGGGTTGCTCTCGTACTCCTTCTGCATCCGCGCGTACTCGACGTCGTCGGGTTCGAAGCCGATGAGCCGGCACCGGTCGCCGAGTTGCTCCCACGCCTGGCTGAAACCCCAACGACAACCAACGTCGACGACAACTACTGGGTCGTCGAGCAGTTCAGCCAGCAACCCCGAGACGGCGGCGCCATGGGTGCCATCCATCTCAGACCTCGTTTGCCGTTCCGGTAGGAGTCATCCTATTGTCCCAGTCGTGGTGATCGGAGACGAATGCGCATCGGCGTAGACTACCGTATTCTCGCCGTTGGCAGAGAGTTGTTTCACCGAGGTATCGGACGGTATACCCAGCAACAGCTGCGCGCTGTCCTCGACATTGATGCCGATAATGAGTACCTATTGCTGTGCAATAGCGGAAACAACCTCTCGCTCATAGATCCCAAGATCGCAAGCGCGCCCAACCTCAGGATCGTCGAGTACGAGGCCGACAAGCCGACCACGCCGCCGCTCGGCGACCCGGCGACGATGTTGCGCCAGGCCGAGGAGTACCAGCAGTGGGTGTACGGCCACGACCTCGATCTGTTCCACGCCACCGCACCATTCCTGTTCGAGCGGCCGGTGCTCGTCGACTTCGACGTCTGCCCCATGGTGGCCACCTTCTACGACCTCATCCCACTGATCTTCCCGGCGCAGTACCTCACCGGTTGGTGGCGTGACCAATACCTGCGCACCTCCTCCCTGCTGACCCGGGCGGCGCGCCTGATCGCCATCTCCGAGGCAGCCAAGTCCGATGCCGCCACCTACCTCGGCTTTCCTTCGAGGCGCATCGACGTTGCCTGGCCCATTCCCGACAGCTGTTTCCGCCCCCTTGGCCCCGAGGTTTTGCCGGCGTCGCTGGCCCGATTGCGGTCGAGAATCGGGGTCCCCGACGAGTACGTCCTGACGGTCAGCCATCTCCATCACACCAAGAACCTCCATACGCTTCTCCGGGGCTACTCGGAGTTGCCCGCCGCTCTCCGTTCCGCCCTCCCCCTGGTCGTGTGTTGCCACCTCGACGTCCACGGCACCAACTACCTGCGCGGTGAAGCGGCGCGCCTCGGTATCTCCGACGACATCATTCTCACCGGCCTCGTTTCCGACGAGGAGCTCACCACGCTCTACAACGGCGCGACAGTCGTCGTACACCCTTCGCGCTATGAGGGCTTCGGGCTTCCTGTCGTAGAGGCCATGCAGTGCGGCGCGCCGGTCATCACGACGACGGCATCGTCGTTGCCCGAGGCCGCCGGCGACGCCGCCCTCCTCGTCGACCCTGACGATGGCTGGGGTTTCGCTCGCTCGATCGAGGAGCTTCAAGCCGACCCGGCGCGGCGCCAACGCATGCGCGAGCGCGGCTTGGCCCACGCCACCCGCTTCGATCGCCAGCAGCTGGCGGAACACACGTTGCAGAGCTATCGGGGGGCCGTCGCCAGCGCGCCCGAGGAGGACGACAACCCGCGCCGTCCCCGTCTGGCGGTGTGGACACCGCTACCGCCGCAGCAATCCGGCATATCCGACTACAGCGTCGAGCTCCTCAGCCGCCTCAAGCGCCACTACGACATCGAACTTTTCGTCGATGACGACTGCCTTCCGCCACCCACGCTCTTGTTCCAGTACCGGGTCAAGCACTACACCGCCATCGAGCGGCGCCAGGCCCAAGAACCGTTTGACGGCTTCCTCTACCAAATGGGCGGCTCGCTCTTTCACGTCTACATGTACGACGCCCTGCGGGCCTACCCGGGCGTCGTCGTGCTCCACGACCTCACGTGGAGCCACGTCCTCTACACCGTGGCCTCTGACAACGATGACCTCGATCTGTTCGTCCGCCAGCTCGAAGCGCTCGAGGGCGGCGCGGCGCGCCAGGAGTTCGATGTCATCCACCGCATGGGCCCCCTGGAACGGGGGCCGGTCCTCGACAGCTTCCTGTCCGAGCACCCCATGCTTGGCGATGTGGTCGAGCACAGCGTCGCTCAGATCGTGCACGTCGAGCAGGCCGCCGGGGAGTTGCGGGAACGCTACGAAGCGGCGCGCGTCTTCACCATTCCGATGGGCGTGTCCGACGCCCCTCATCATCGCCACGGCGCCGACGCCTCGGTCGAACGGGCTCGACGCGGCATTTCCGGTTCGACCCTGGTCCTGGGGACGTTCGGCATCGCCCATGCATCCAAGCGGTTGGAGGACTGCGTTTTCGCCATGGCCCAGCTGCACCGCACCAATCCCGACGTGCTCCTGCTTGTCGTCGGCCGATCCCTGCCGGACAGCTATATAAAGCACATCTATGCCCTAGCCGACTCCCTCGGAGTCGCCGGCAACGTCCGGTACTTAGGTCACGTATCGCGCGCCGACTTCGATGAATACATGGCCATGTGCGATGTCATAATTAACCTACGAGTACCCACTGCTACTCACATGTCAGCGGTGTTGATGCGCGCGCTGGCCGCCGGAAAGCCGCTCATCATGACCGACCTGCCCGAATGGCGAACTATTCCTGATGGCGTGGCCCTCCGCGTGCCGCCGGAAGGTGACGTTGTACCGGCCGTGGTCGCCCACCTCGAAGAGCTGGCCGCCGACGCCTCCGCGCGCAACGAAATTGCTGCCCGTGCCCGTAGCTTCTACGAGCGAGAAGGCACGGTCGAGAGCATGGCGGATCGGTACAGGCGCGTGCTAGACATGGGCGGTGCGCGCGTCCCGGCCAGACCGGCGGGCCACCCCCCTTCTCCTGATGGATCTCCTGTAATGCCTCTTTCCTTCAACAAGGTCTGTGAGATTGAAGACTTCTCGCAGCCAGAGTTAGTCGCCACTATTCGCGACGTTTGCAGCTATAAGCTACAAAAGTTCCCGGCTGACTTTCCCAAAGGTACTGAGCATCGCAAGGACTGGGAGATCGCGATGGCGGTACGTACCTTGCGGGATTTTGGCGCCCTGCACTCAGAGGCAACGATTCTCGGCGTGGCCGCCGGCGCCGAAGACACCTCCTTCTACCTGACCCGAGAGGCCCGGCAGGTCTTCGCTACCGATCGCTATCTCGACTCCGGCGAGTGGCAACCAACCGCCCCCCTGTCAATGCTCGTGCAACCCCAAGACGTGGCGCCGTTCGAGTTCGACGCCAACCGTTTGGTGGTCCAGCACATGGACGGCCGCCACCTCCGCTACCCCGACAACACGTTCGACGGCATCTACTCGTCCGGCTCGATCGAGCACTTCGGTGACCTCCAAGACGTGGCCAACGCCGCCTACGAGATGGGCCGGGTGCTGAAGCCAGGTGGGGTGCTCACCCTCTCGACGGAGATCCGTCTCAGTGGTCCTCCCGGCGGGATCGGGTGGCCCGGGCTCACCCTCCTCTTCTCGCCGGAAAACCTTCAACGGTTCATCATCGACGCCAGCGGCCTGGAGCCGGTCGACGAACTCGACCTCGATGTGTCCGAGACGACCCTTTCGGTCCGGCGCGACCTGACCCTGGCCATCCAGGAGCACCTGGCCGCGGCCGCCGCTCGGGCCGATGGGGACGAGCGCGACGACTACTCGGCCTGGGAGTTTCCCCACATCATCCTGGTGCACGAGGGCTACGCGTTTACGTCCGTGCACTTGGCGTTGCGGAAGTCCGACTCCTACCCCCGGGTGCCGAACCAGTGGGCCAAGCCGTCATCTGAGACGGTTGCTTCCATCGAGAAGTACAACCACGAACTCGTCCTCGATCAGGCCGCCAAAGTCCGCCCCGCACCCGCCGGCCAGCCGACATCGGTTACGGGCGCGCCGGAATCCGTTTCACAGGACCCCAGTGAGCACGTTGCCGTTGTGCGCGCCGGAATGGTGAAGATGCATTCCGACTGTGCCGAGATCAACGAGCGCATCGGCGACCTCGACCAACTGCTCGCCGCCGTTGACGGCCACATCGCGACCGTCGACTTCGAAGCCTTGAACACTCGCGCCAACGGCGCCATCGTCACCGAGCACGCGGGCGAAATCGCTGGGTGGGCGGCGCTGGTCGCCGAGCGCAGCGACGTCATTGCTGCCGCGACCGAGACCGCTGGGTCCGGAACTGACGGGCTGGCGCCAGCGGAATGGCACTCGGCCGAGGTCGCCCTGAACGACCTCAAGTTCCACGCCATCACCGATCCCCGTATCGGCGACCAGGTGACGGCCACCCTCGCCACCGGCCGCAGCCTCGATGAGCCCTTGGTGCAGTTGATGCTCGACGTGATCGCGCCGGGCGAGAAGATCCTTGACCTCGGCGCGCACGTCGGCACCTTTTCGTTGGCGGCCGCCGCGATCGGCGCGCACTCACTGGCCGTAGAGGCCTCGCCGCAGAACGCCGCCTTGCTGCGGGCCAGCATTGCCCGCAACGGATTCCGCAACGTCGTTGTCATCGAGGCCGTTGCCTCTGATGTCCCCGGCGAAGCCAGCTTCCAGCCTCACGGCCCGTGGGGTCAGGTCGTGGTCAGTTCCGACTCCAACGAGGTGTCGGAGCACCCCGAGGTGACGGTCGCGGCGGTGACGATCGACGACTTGGTCGATGAGCTGGGATGGCGGCCGCTGCGATTCGTCAAGATCGACGTCGAAGGTTGGGAGATCCCGGTGCTCCGCGGCATGCGCCGCGTGCTCGAGGCGCCGGACGCGCCGGCAGTCCTCTACGAGTGCAACGGCCACACCCTCTATCCCTTCGGCGCGACACCGGAAGCCCTCATTCGTGAGATGGAAGGGTTCGGTTACACCAGTTATTTGGTGGAGGCGAACCGCCTGGTACGGGTGCGGCCCGAGGAGCTGCAGCCGCAAACGCTGGTCGACTACCTCGCGGTAAAGAGTGTGCCCATGATCGAAGGCTGGACCGTCGAGCCCGCCCTGACCCTCGAGGAGCGGGTGAGCCGCATCGTCACCGACTGTTCCCACGCCAACTACAACCACCGGCTGTATATGGCCCGAGCCCTGGAGCGCGCTGAAGCGGAGGTCATGGATCACCCCGAGGTGATGGCCGTCATCGAGGCACTCCATCGCGATCCTCTCGACGAGGTGCGCTCGGCCATCGCGGCGTGGTCACTCGCCGACGACATTGTGACGGTCCCGTGATCTCCTACGCCCAGAATCGCGAAGACGTGGTGCTCGACCGCCTGTTTCCCCGAGGTGTCCCCGGTTTCTATATCGATGCCGGCGCCTATGACCCGACGTACAACTCGGTGACCCGTCACTTCTACGACCTCGGATGGCGCGGCATCAACGTGGAGCCGGCGAAGGCTCCCTTCGAGCGCCTGGCGGCAATGCGTGAGCGAGACGTCAACCTGAACTCGGGACTGTCTGACGAAGAGGGTTCCCTCACCTTCTTCGAGTGCCCGCCCGAATCCGGATGGTCCACGTTCGACGCCGAGCAGGCCAAGTCTCACACCGAAGCGGGCATCGCGTTCGTCGAACGCACCGTGCCGGTGACCACACTGGCCCGGATCTGTGAAGACCACGTCGAGGGCACGATCGACTTCCTCACCGTCGACGTCGAGGGCCACGAGGCGAAAGTCCTTCAAGGCGCGGACTGGAAGCGGTGGCGGCCGCGCGTCGTTCTCGTCGAAGCGACCGAGCCCGGCACGAAGATCCCGAGCCACGACGCGTGGGAATCGATTCTGCTCGACGCCGACTACCAGTTCGTCACCTTCGACGGTCTGAACCGGTACTACGTGCGCGCCGAGGACAGTGACCTCATCGAGCCACTGCGGGCCCCCGCCAATGTCCTCGACGATTACATCCCCTACGAGTTCGCCAAGCAGATGGAAGAGTCTCGGGGGCGGGCCGAGACTGCGCTCCATGACCTCGCCGCCACACGGGCGTTGAACCACGCCCTTCGAACCGAGTCTGCGGCCTTCAACACCCAACTTGCCTTTCTGCAGGCCGAGTACGCACGCCTCGACGACAGGTACCGCAATCTGGAGAGTGCGTTCCTCGCCGGCAAGGCGCAGTACGAAGCGGTGCGGTCGCTGATCAACGAGGTGCGGGGCCGTTACGAGCAGTTGCGCAACGAGATGGCCGCCCTCCAGGTGCAGGCCGGCGAAGCTCGCGAGATGCTCGAAGGGGTAGCGCCCGCGGGGCTTGCGGTGGCGCGCCGTCTGACCCGGCTCTCCGAGCGCTTTCCCCAAACCGCCTCGATGGCGAAGAAGTCAGCCCGCCGTGCCCTTGACCTGCGGCGCCGGGTGCGACGGCCCGAGGGCTAGCGACGGAACGGCAACGCCCCGTTTTCGCTCCCGCCTCCGCTCCTGCTCCGATCGAGGGCGACGATGCGGCGGGCGGCAACCGGGCGGCCGGCGATCCGGCGGCGAGGCCACCGCGCGTGCTCGTGCCTGCGGTCGACGGCCTGCGGGCGCTAGCCGCGCTCACCGTCGTCTTCTACCACGTCAGTTACGGGTCGGGCCGGCCACCGCTGGGCGGCGGCTTTATCCGTAACGTCTTCATATCCGGATACATGGGCGTTGACTTCTTTTTCGTCATCAGTGGGTTCGTGCTCTTCCTGCCCACCGCCCTCGCGGGCGGGAGTTTTGGCAACGTGCGTGCCTATGGAGTGCGGCGCGCGGCGCGCATCATCCCTGCCTATTACGTGGCCCTGGTGGCCGCGATCCTCCTTGTCCCGCTGCTGACCACCACTCCCGTTGACCTTCCCTTCAACTCGATCGGCGGCGTCTTTTCGCTTCTCCTCCACGTGACTTTCCTCCATCACAGCGTCGGGCTCGCGGTCGGTCAGCCGGAAGGATTCTTCGTCCTGGGTGTGGTGTGGACCCTCACGCTGGAGGTCATCTTCTACATCGTGCTGCCGTTCGTGGCCGGCTGGTACCAGCGTCACCCCTTCATCGGACTCGGTGCCGCGTTGGTCGTGTCGATCGCGTGGAGGACGGCAGCGGTGCACGTGCCCTTCACAATTTCTTGGCTGCCCGGGGCGGAGGTTCCTGAGTCGTTTCGACTCCTGCTCGTCACTCAGTTCCCCACCTATGTCGCCCACTTCGCCTTCGGAATGACCGCGGCATGGCTCTTCGTCCGCCTCCGCGACAGTCAGGCCCGATGGCTCCCTCTCGGCGCCTTCGGGGTCGTTGTCGCTTCCGGCGTCGCCATTCTCTGGGGCATGAGCGTGGCCGGCGCGCGTGACATGGCCGGAACCGCCGGGCTCTATGACCACTTCACCGGCACCACGGTCATCGCCTTCTGCTTCGCCGCCCTCCTGCTCGGCACCATCCTGGCCCCCCGCTGGGCTCAACTGCCTGTGCGCAATGTGGTGGCGCGCAAGCTCGGCGACGTGAGCTACGGCATCTACCTGTGGCATCTGCTCTTCATCGGTCTCGCGGTGACGACCCTCGGCTTCGTCGCCGAGTCAACGACCGGCTCGTTCCTCCGGCTGCTGGCGTTCACGATCGGCGCGTCGGTGGTCGTGGCCTTCGTCTCCTTCTGGTTGATCGAGCAACCGTGTATTCGGTGGGCGCGCCGGCGCTCGCACAGCCTGGAACGACGGCGACCGAAGCGCCCGTCTGCCGGCGCGCCTGACGCACCCGACGCTGAGCGCGTCGAAGCTTCCACGCCGGCAGGCTGAGGGCGCGCCGGCGCGCAGCGTCTCGACCGGGCGGTGCGCGCCGGCAGTGCTCATCGCCGCACCTCGGTCAGGCCACTCTGGGCGGGCTGTTGGCCGGATGTCGGGGATCTTCGGGCGGGACGAACTCCCGCACTCCCGTGCCCTCCACCAAGCCCCAGCCGTGGTGTGTCTTCAAGTAATGGTGGCGACTGCAGTAGCGGTCGGCCTGGGTGAGTAGCGAGACGTGCGTCTTGGACCAGTCGGCGCGGTGGTCGGTCTCTTGCGCCGGTTTGCCGCAGCCCTTGGCTGCGCAGGTTGGGTAGAGCCAGTCGAGGGCGCTGTGCTGGTGGGCGGTGAACTTGCGGCCGATGTGGGCCACGCTGACCACGTCGACGCCCTTGGTGGCGATGGCGACGAGGAACGGGTTGCCGCTCTCGATCATGTCGCGCATGGCCGCCACCGGGATGGGCCCGTAGCCGACGAGCTCGACCATCTCACCCTCGATCGGGTAGCCCCGCACGAAGGCCTCGACGTCGAAGCGGCCGAGCAGCCTGGCGTTGTACCACCGGCGCGTCCGGCGCGTTGCGGTCTTGCCCGGCGGGACGGGTCCTGCCGCCCGACGGGTCCCTCCCACCCCCTGCGCTGCCGCTCCGGGGGCGGGCCCCTCACCGCCTGGCGTCACCCGTCCCGCCTCGTCATCGTCATCCCAGTCGCCGACGTCACCCATTGCGGCCATGCGGGCCAACTCGTTCAATGCGTCCGCGGCGTAGGCCTCGGCCGATTCCTCCCGACCGCTTGCCTTGGCTTCGGTTTGGAGCTGATCGGCGATGGGCTGTAGCACCGACATCACCGCGGCCACCATCTCCACGTTGTTGCGGACGTGGATGTTGCCCGCGCCCTCGGCGTCGGTGTAGCGACGCAGGAAGCGACTGCGGTGGATGCGGCGGTGCCTGGCGTCTGCGTTCTCGTCCGCCGCGGCCTTGACCCGCCCGCATTCGTCCTTCAGCTCGGCGAGCGATGCGCCTCTGGCCTTCTCCAACAGCTTCGTCTCGGCATTGGGATTCGCTTCCGCCGCTTCGGAGATCGCCGACGCCTGCTCTGGCGACAACTCTCCCTGGCGCGCCGCAGCCGCCACCTTCGGTTGCTTCTTCAGTCGCTTGCCCGTCTTGATCGCCGCTGCCGCCGCGCCGATGGACGTACCCGTCTTGCGAGCCAGCGCCTGAGCCGGCGAACCGTCGCCGTCCTTGCGCCACAACGAGGTCTCCGACACCCGCGCCGCGGCCAAGGCCTTCACCGTGGCCGCCATCCTCTCGATCGCCGATGCGTGCTCGACAACCAGCCCGGCATCAGACGCCGAGATCAGTGCCGGGTCGAAGCCGGCCGCGTAGACACCCATGGCCTCACGCAATCCCGAAAGCTTCTGGCACACGGCGCTCTCCGCACGTCCGAGGGACTCAACACCAGGGGAAGCGGGGAAGCGCACGAACTGCTATTCGTAGTATTCCAGCCCTCCGCGCCGTGGTCAAGTATTTGAGGAGGATTTCTGAACAAAGGGGTGCGGTCACTTCCGCAGGGACGGCACGTAGCCTGCGTTGAAGGAGGGACTTGCCTTTCACGTACGCGTCTCATCAAGCACCGGTTCTCGCGATCAAGATGCGTTGGCCAGCGACCGTCGACGGGACGGCGATGGTTCTCGGATCGATGGCGCCTGACTGGGCCTACGCGCTCAACGGCACGGCCCTTGCGTTTGATGCCCACTCGATCTCAGGCGTTGTTGCCTTCTGCGTTCCCGTCGCCGTGCTGGCATCGCTCGTCCTGCGCCGAGTATCACCAGCGCTGTTCGCCAATCTCCCGAGTCCCAGGTGGCTCCCCTTACGAGAGTTGCGGGCCCTGTCCCAACGTCATCCGCCGCTGATGGTGACGGCGATGAGTGCGCTCGTCGGCGCACTGACCCACGTCGCCTGGGACCTGTTCACTCACAACGGCCGGTGGGGACCTCAACACATTGCTTGGCTTCGGTCCACGGCCGTGACCCTCCTGAACCACACGCTCTCGTGGGCCTCGGTCCTGCAGTACGCCGGACACATTCTCGGTGCCGTCCTTGCCTTCTACCTACTTGGTCGCATCCTGAACGCTGGATCCTTTCGCCGGTGGTACGGCATTGGAGACAGTCTTGAGCCCGACGCGTCTCGGAGTCGATCAGACGTCGTGCAGTTCTGGTTGATCGGTGCAGCGGGCGTCGCCGTAGGCACTGCCTGGGCCTCGCTCGGCAACGCGGGGTTGGCGGGTCAGATCATCCGCATCAGTTTGGGACTAGCAACAGGACTAGTAGCCGCGTCGTTCGCGACCCCACAAGACGTGCGACAAGCCTGGTCGTTACCGCCGGCGCGCCCGCCAAAGCTCCTCTGAGGGCCAACGGCGTGCCCACTCATGGGAGACGTAGGACACAGCTGGCACTGCATCGGGACCGGGGCGCAGCTCGACGAGGTCGACGACGTCGAACCCATTGGCACGTAGAAGCCGGATCATCTCGCCGTGGGAGATATGGAATTCGACGCCGTCGGAGTCTGGCCATTCGAAGCGATGGATGCCGAACTGCGGTCGGAGAAGTGCTGGTTCGGCTGCGAGGTCCTCGTACTCGGGAACGCAGAGCATCAGCAGCACTGAGTTCCCCAAGAAGACGAGCTCGCCCCCGGCTCGCAGCAGCCGGGCGGCCTCGGGAATCCAGCGGTGAGGGTCGGCCCAAATTGCTGCCCCGTACTCGGAGATGACGAGATCAAACGACGCACTGCGGAGCGGCACCTGTTCTCCTGCGGCCTGCACCAGGGGAAACTCGACCCCGAACTCGCGCTGAAGCGACCGAGCCGTGGACAGCTGGGCGCTCGTTGGATCGACGCCGATCGCCCGGGCGCCTCGACGGGCGAGCCATCCGGAGACGTAGGCCGCCCCGCATCCCAGCTCGACGACATCCCTGCTCGCGACGTCGTCGAGCAGCCGCAACTCCGACTCCGGAACCTTCCAGATGCCCCACGTGGGTGCATCCTTCTCCCAGTTCCGCCGACCGCGCTCCACCCAATGGACGGCATCGCCTTCCCAGTGCTGGCGGTTGCGAGAGATCGAGTCGTCCACGCTCCCATTCTCGTCGCAGAACCAGCCATTTGATTTCTTTCCCTTGACATATGCCGATATGTGCATATGATTGCGGCATGGCACGAGCAGCGACGACGTCGGACGTCTTCAACGCAATCGCCGAGCAGCAGCGCCGGGAGATCCTGGTGTTGCTGCGGGCGGGTGAGGGGCCGGTGACCGAGCTGGCCCAGGAGCTGGGGATCACCCAGCCCGGGGCGTCCAAACACCTGCGGGTGCTCCGGGAGGTCGGACTGGTGCGGGACCGCAAGGCAGGCAAGCAACGCCTGTACGGCCTTGACGCCCGCGGGCTACGACCGGTTCACGAGTGGACTGGCGGGTTCGAGCGGTTCTGGAACGAGAGGTTCGACCGGCTCGACGAGTACGTGTTGGATCTCAGCAGGCACCGCAGGACGACTAGCTGATGAGCGCGACGGGACGAGGAGCGCCGGCGCAGTCCACGACGGCCGACCGCGAGATCGTGATTTCCCGGGTCATCGGTGCCCCACGGGAGCTGGTGTTCGAAGCGTTCACCGAGGTGCGGCACCTGTCGCGGTGGTGGGGACCGGAGGGGTTCACCACCACCACGCGGGCGTTCGCGTTCCGCGTCGGCGGGGAGTGGGACTTCGTGATGCACGGACCCGATGGAACGGACTATCAGGAGTGGATCTCCTGGACCGAGATCGCCCCGCCGGAGCGGATCGCTCTGGTGCACGGTGAGTCCTGCGGCGACCCGAACGCCTTCGAGTCGGTCTTGACGTTCGCGCCCGACGGCGCGGCGACCCGGATCGAGATGCGCACGGTGTTCCCCACGAAGGGGCTGCGCGACGAGGCGGTCGAGAAGTACCACGCGATCGAGGGCGGCCAGCAGACCCTGAGCAACCTGGCCGCCTACGTCACCGAGATCGTTCGGACGGGAGGTGAGGACTGATGGCCGGGAAGGTGTTCTTCAGCGTGTCGATGTCGCTGGACGGGTTCATCGCGCCCGAGTCCCGCGAGGACTTGATGGGGCAGCAGTGGATGGAACTGCAGCAGTGGATCTTCCCGCAGCGGTTCTTCCGGGAGAACCTGAAGCTCGGCCAGGGCGGCGAGGAAGGGCGCGACAACGACATCGCCCGGAAGACGTTCGAGCGCACCGGCGCGAGCGTGATGGGCAAGCGCATGTTCGACGCCGGCGAGCAGATGTGGCCGGAGGACGCGCCGTTCCACACGCCGGTCTTCGTCGTGACGCACGAGAAGCGAGACCCCTGGGAGCGGCCCGGCGGGACGACCTTCCAATTCGTCAACGACGGCACCGAGCCCGCGCTGGACCAGGCCCGCGAGGCCGCGGGCGATCGTGACGTCCGCATCGCGGGCGGCGGCGCAACGATCCTTGAGTACATCAACGGCGGCCTGATCGACGAGTTCTCGATCACGCTCTCACCGGTGCTGTTCGGCTCTGGAATCCGTCTGTTCGAGGGCGTCGACGCGCGGCGCGTGGCCCTGGAGCCAGTGCGCGCCGAGCCGACGCAGCGGGTGACGCACCTGACCTACGCGGTCCGAGAGCGGTAACTGGTCTTC
>DATLEI010000076.1:0-2803 GCA_035525375.1 Acidimicrobiales bacterium | reverse complement strand
CGAGGACGAACCCCGTGCCAATCCGGTGCACGAGCGTGTGAACTTCCTGCGCTCCGAGTTCGAGAACGAGCCTATCACCAAGGGATCGCAGGAAAGCCTCGCCGCGCTCCGCGCCGAATTCCGCCGCAAGCACGTCACCCTCGACGAGGAGAAGTCCTCCGGCTTCTCCCTGCCCTCCTTCTCGCTCGGTGGAAAAGCACCGCGCATCATCCTCGTCGCGGTCGCACTGCTGGCGGGCGGCCTCGCCGCCTGGCTCGCCCTCGGTCGCCAGCCCGAGCCCGCACCCCTGCCCGTCGTTGAACAGGCCGCGCCCGCTCCCGAAGCTCCGACGCTCGACGTGCTTGTCGCCAAGGCCAACATCCCGGTCGGCACACGCCTCACGCCCGATCTGCTCGAGTGGCAGAAATGGCCCGAGACCACCGTGCGTGCCGAATACCTCACCAGCACCACGACGCCTGAAGCGATCACCCAATACACGGGCTCGGTCGTCCGGGCGGAACTGGTGGCCGGCGAGCCGATCCGTCCCGAAAAGCTCGGCCAGGCCGGCGCCGGCTATCTGTCGGCCATCCTCGAGCCCGGCAAGCGCGCTGTGGCCGTGCCGATCAATCCGCGCTCCGCCTCGGGCGGCTTCGTCCAGCCCAATGATCGCGTCGACGTCGTGCTCACGACCGGACAGGACTCGCGCACCATCCTCGAGGATGTCCGCGTCCTCGCCATCAATGCGCGCCTCGGCGCGTCGGATACGGAAGCGGCGACCGCCAACCCCGAGGAAGGCGTGCTGACCGGCGATGCGCTGGCGACGCTCGAGCTCGATCCGTCGCAGGCCGAACTGCTCATCAGTGCCTCGAACGGCCAGTTGTCGCTGATGCTGCGGCCCACTGCCGACACCAAGACGCCCGACGATGCGGCGCGCCGCGCCGTCAATCAAAACATCCGCCTCACCAGCCCCTTCTGGCTGCAGGCGCCACAGCCCGGCTCCGCCGGCGTGGTCGCAGCTTACCCCGGGAATTGATCACCTTGCGCACTCTCCTCCGTTCCCTGCTGATCGTCGGCCTGCTCGCGGCGGTCACGCCCGCGGTCGCGCAGAGCGTCCACTACGATCTCGCCAGCACCTCGGTGCTGCGCATCAACCTGCCCATCTCGCAGGCGGTTACCGTGACCATGTCCGACAGTGTCAGCAAGGTTGTCTC
The DNA here is from genome assembly GCA_035525375.1 of Acidimicrobiales bacterium. Lineage (GTDB taxonomy): Bacteria > Actinomycetota > Acidimicrobiia > Acidimicrobiales > AC-14 > JALZBN01. The sequence goes on along the minus strand of DATLEI010000076.1, from coordinate 1,613 downwards.
CGCCGACCCCGGCATCGCCGACGCGCAACCCATCACCGACCGCTCGATCTATCTCGTCGGGCGTACCTTCGGCACGACCACGGTCAATCTCTTCTCATCGACCGGCGCACCTGTCGGGCTGCTTGCGGTCGAGGTCGGCGCCGACACGGCCGACATGGCGCGCTCCATCAAAGCGGCGCTGCCCAGCTCCAACGTCAAAGTCTCGGCCATCAATGGCCGCGTGCACCTCAGCGGCTCCATCTCCGACACCATCTCCAAGCAGAAGGTGCTCGACATCGTCGCGCAGTATGGCAGCCCCTCGATCGTCGACACCATGACCCTCGAGGGCGGCCAGCAGGTCAATCTCGAAGTCCGCATTCTCGAAGCGCGCCGGGACGCCGGTCGCGAACTCGGCATCGCCTGGGGTGGCAGCGTCGGCGGCGTAGACGTCAACGTGAACAACACCACGGAAGGTGGCTTCGCCAGCTTCATGACCAACATTATCTCGGGCGGGCTTGGCCTCGACGTGAACGTCACGATCAATGCGCTCGAGAACAAGGGCCTCGTGCGCACCCTCGCCGAGCCCAACCTGACGACTCTTTCGGGCATCGGCGCGAGTTTCCTCGCCGGCGGCCAGATCCCGATCCGTGTCGCCGACAAGGACGGCAACATCGCGCTCGACTACAAAGACTTCGGCGTGCGCCTCACCTTTACGCCCATCGTCCTCGATGGCGACCGAATCCAGATCCATCTGGCGCCCGAAGTCAGCGGCATCGGTGGCGTCACCGCCGGCGGCGATCCGGTGTTCAACACCCGCAACCTCGACGCCACGGTCGAGCTGCGCGACGGCCAGAGCTTCTCGGTGGCGGGCCTGCTGCAGGCCGGCACCGAGATGAGCCAGGACCAGTTGCCCTGGCTGGGCGACGTGCCGATCCTGGGCTCGCTGTTCAAATCGTCGAGCTTCCAGAAGCACGACACCGAGCTCGTCGTCATCGTTACGCCGCGCTTGGTCCAGCCGGCCGTTCCCGGCCAGGTTCTTGCCACCCCGCTCGACCAGACGCGTCCCGCCAACGACCTCGAATTCTTCGCCCTGGGCCAGATGGAAGTGACTCCCAAGATGATGGACGCCTTCCAGAAGGGCTCCGGCGTCGTCGGCCCCTACGGCTTCATCATCGACCTCGATACCGGGAGCGGCTCATGATCCAACTCAGCAAGAACGCCGCTCTGGCCATCGTCCTCGCCGGCCTCCTCGGCGGCTGCAGCTACGACTATGCCCAGCATTCCGACCAGGTCGCCTACTCAGCCGGCGATGCCGTCAAAGGCAATCTTGCGCTGCAGACGATCGACCCATCCAAGAAGTCGATGAACAACACCGATGGCCTCGGCAAGGACGGCAACATGCCGATCGTCGACGTGGTCGTGAAAGACCCAATCCTTGGTGGCGACGAGTAGCTCGCCACGGAACTGCGACCTGCAGTTCGGCGTGCCTCTCCCGCCTGCGGGAGACGGGGACCAAGCGCAGCTTGGTGGAGAGGGGTGCACCTTGCCCTGAACCGCGAACTGTTCGCGGCCCGGTTCGAGCGGGACCCAAGAGCTTGGCACAATGGGCCCCAACCCCGGGCTCATTCCCAGCG
>DATLEI010000070.1:0-43983 GCA_035525375.1 Acidimicrobiales bacterium | reverse complement strand
GGCGCGATGGTGGCGTAGGGCACATGGATCAGCAGCGAGGCGATCCCGAGAAGGCCCGCGAGGCTGCCGATGATCACGAACGCCAGCCACCAGCGGCTGACGCGCCGGCGCGCAGGGGCCGGCGCGTCCCGTACGGGACCGGTTTGGTTTTCTGTAGGCGGCGGTACGAACGGCTCAGTCGTGTCCACGTTCCTTGTCACCCTCGGCGTGATAGTGGCGGTCGTTGCGGCCATCACCTGGCTCGCTCTCGACGACCCAGAACAGCGTGCCACGGAGCAGCGTCCTAACCGTCGCGCCCGGCAGCAAGCCGGCCGGTCGCACCTGCCGCCGGCAGTGCCCGCGGTGCCGACGCCCGTGCCGACACGGCTTGCAGCCATGCCTCTGCAAACGCCCGTCATCGACGCGCCGGTCGGACGGGCCCGGGCCGGCCTGGCCCTGACGGTGCTGGTGACGTTCGTGGGTGTGACCCTGGCCCTGTCGATCGCCGGAGGCATCTTCGTGGTGGCCGAGGGCCTTCGCACCGCCGCCCGCTGAGGACTTTCTCACCGCCGCCGCTGAGGACTTTCTCACCGCCGCCCGCTGTAGGCGTCAGGCCGCAGGCGAATCGAGCGCGAGTCGCACGACGTAGCGCTGCGCCGTCGATCCCAGAGGATGGCACGCATAGAGCGTTCCGGTCGGCGTCGGAGTCTGGTCGGCGATCCACATTTCGGAGTCGTCCACGACCATGCTGGCGGTCACGTGATAGGTGGTACGGGTGCCATGCACGTCGAATATGACTTTGTCGCCTGCGTCGAGGTCATCGATGTCCCGAAACGGGCTCGTCTGGGTGACACGGTGCCCGGCGAAGACTGTGTTCCCGATCTGGCCGGGCTCAGCCGTGCCGGGCCAGTGACTCGGCCCGAGATCGATGTTGTGGAGGGTGACTCCGTCGTAGACCGGGTGCACGAGCCGGAGCTTCGGGATCTCTATGGTGCCGATCTGTATGACCGGCTCGGACGCGTACGAGTTCTCCGGGATGTCGATCGGCTGGGGCACTACCGCCGCAGGGCCAGCAAGGACGATCTTCGGTGCCTCGACGGTGGTGGCCGGCGCGGCGTCGACGAGGCCGGGATCGAGTGCTGTCGGAGGAATCTGCGACTGGGCCCGGGCCTCGGCCTGGGGTCGCGCGGACTCGGTCGCAGCACCGCAACCGGACGCGACGAAGATGGCGACGACCGCGCCGATGACGGCGCGCCGGAACTGGCTCACCCCGTCATCGTGGCACGACCGCCCGACTCCCGCACAGCGCGCGCCGCGGCCGAGTGAACGACAGCGATGCAAGTCGAACTGCGCGCCGGCGCGCCGCGGAAGCCGGTCATGTAGGGGACGAGAGCTCGGCGCGCCTGCTTCTCGCTGACCCGTCAGGAGCGGTGCGAGCCTCCGCCCTCGGGGCATTGGCCCGCATGGGGGCGGCGCGGGAAGCCGACGTCACTCGCGCCCTCTCCGATGCCGATGCTCGCCTTCGCCGGCGCGGCTGCCAGGTTGCGGCCCGGCTTCCCGACGTGGCCGGGCCCGAGCTGCTCGCGTGCGCCGGCGACGCCGACCCGAGCGTCGTCGAGATCGCAGCCTGGGCCCTCGGTGAGCGAGGGCGCCCCGCGCCGGAGGTCATCGAACGCCTCTGTGCCATCGCCACCACTCACGAGGAGCCGCTGTGCCGCGAATCGGCAGTCGCCGCATTGGGCGCCATCGGCGACGAGCGAGGGCTACCAGCCATCCTCGCGGCCACTTGCGACCGGGCAACCGTGCGCCGGCGCGCCATCATCGCCCTCGCGCCGTTCTCTGGTGCCGAAGTCGACGCGGCCCTCCAACTGGCGAAGGACGACAAGGACTGGCAGGTCCGCCAAGCCGCCGAAGATCTCTCCTAACCCGTTTGAGGGGTTAGCGCTCGGCGCCCATGAACAGCACCTTGAGCGATTCGAACGCCTCCAGGCACTTGCCGGCACCGAGCACCACGCACTCCAGTGGCGCCTCGACCAGATGCACTGGCAGGTCGGTTTCTTCCGAGAGGCGCCGGTCGAGTCCTCGCAGCATGCCCCCGCCTCCCACTAAATGGATCCCTTGGAGGATGAGGTCTTGGGCCAGCTCCGGCGGAGCCTGACCGAGGCAGTTCACCACCGAGTCGACAATGGCTCGCACCTGCTCGTCGATCGCCTCCCGCACCTCCTCGGGCGAAAGAATCGCTGTCTTCGGTAGGCCACTCATGAGGTCGCGCCCACGAACCTCTGCTTTCATCTCGTCGGCAGTCGGATGGGCCGAGCCGATGGCCAGCTTGATCTCCTCCGCAGTGCGTTCGCCGATGGCCATGCCGTACTCACGACGGACGTAAGCCGTGAGGGCGGCGTCGATATCGAAGGATCCGACCCGGAGGGCCTGGAGGGCCACAATGCCGCCGAGGGAGATCATTGCCGTCTCGGTCGTCCCACCCCCGATGTCGACGACCATGTTGCCGAGCGGTTCGTGAATCGGCAGGCCCGCGCCGATCGCTGCGGCCATCGGCTGCGCGACCAACTGGGCGTCAGCCGCGCCCGCCTGGCGCGCCGCCTCCTTGACCGCCCGGCGCTCGACCTCGGTGATGGCCGACGGCACGCACAGCAACACCCGAGGCCGTTGGAACCGGGACAGCCCGGCGCGCTGGAGGAGGAGCCGGATCATGCGCTGGGTGATCTCGAAGTCGGTGATCGCGCCCTTGCGAAGTGGGCGCACGGCCTGGATGTAGCCCGGCGTGCGGCCGATCATGTGCCATGCCTGATGGCCCATCGCGAGCACGTCCTGGGTCTGGACGTTGAGGGCGATGACGGTCGGCTCGTTGAGGACGATGCCCCTGCTCTTGGCATAGACCAGGGTGTTGGCTGTGCCTAGGTCGATGGCAAGGTCTCTAGCCAGAGCGGCGCCCTCGGTCCTGCTCGCCGCCGGCGCGCGGACCGGCCGGTGGCGACCGGTCATCGGGGGCCAAGGCGCCGAGCTCGCGAGAGAAGTCCTTGATGCTGGCCTCCATCGTCGTCGGCCGGCGGTTGCGCAACCACAGGATGCCGCATCCGATCAGGCTGAAGACGAGGGCGATGCCGAGGTAGATGAGATTCGTCACGGGCGCGCCGCCAGCTCGACGATGGGATGGGCGGCGGTCGACCAGTCCTCGCCACCGTCCCAGATCTCACGCTTCCAGATGGGGACCGTCGCCTTGAGCGAGTCGATGCAGAAGCGAGCGGCTTGGAAGGCCTCGTCTCGATGGGGAGCGGACACGGCGACCACCACCGACACCTCGCTCAGCGCGAGATCGCCGGTGCGATGCAATAGCGCGACACGGCCGAGGTCGGGCCATGTCGTGCGCGCCGCGGCGATGATGCTCGCCAGGCGGGGTCGCGCTTCCTCCTCGTAGGCCTCGTACTCCAGCGACGTCACGCCTGGCCGGCCGTCGGCGTGGTCACGGACGGTGCCCAGAAATTGCACGACCGCGCCACAGCTCGGCAGGACGGCCCACTTCGTGGCCGTGCCGGAAGGCAGGGCATCGGAGGAGAGTGCCAACCAGTCGTCGCCAGACGTCGGAGGGGCGAGTCCCATTTCGATCATCGTACCGAGAACGCGCTGTTGTTCCCGCCCGGGAGCCGTTCGTGGCGCTGAGGCTGACCGAGAATTCCGGGGACTCGCCGGTAAGCTCGGCTACATGGAGTTCGTCGATCCTGAGGACGGGCCTCAGCCATTTCGCGAACCCCCGCCGCCCGACGACCGCCTCTGGCGACATCCGTCGGAGTTGCCGGCCCCGGCCACACCGGCCGGCAGACCGCCCCGCAAGGACACTCGGTCACGCCAAGTGTGGCTTTTCGCCGGCATCTCCGCTGTCGGTGCGAGCATTCTCACCGCCGGCCTTATCGCCGTGACCGGAGCCTTCGACCTCCGATCCACGACCGTGACGCCCGTGGTCGAGCGCCAGGTCGTCCGCCCCGAATCAACTGCGCTCGGAGGTCCCGTGCCGCCAGTCGTCGAGATCGCCGACCGGCTCCGTCCCGCAATTGCCCAGTTGCGGGTGCACCTGCCCGATCAGGTTGCGACTGGGTCAGCGGTGATGTTCCGCAGCGACGGCCACCTCTTGACCAACTTCGGTGTCGTGGACGGTGCCGTCGACGTGCAGGTCGTGTTGTCAAGTGGGCGCCAACTGTCGGGACGGGTCGTCGGCACGGATCGCGACACCGACACCGCGGTCATCAAGATCGACGGTGGCCCTTTCCCAGTGGCAACCCTCGGCACGGCGACCGATCTCAAGGTGGGCCAAACCGCGATCGCCATCGGTTCCCCGCGGGGATTGGCGGGGGGGCCGTCAGTGACGGTCGGGGTCGTCAGTGCGCTCCATCGTCAGGTCAGAAGTCGAACGGACGGGCCAACCCTCGTCGACATGGTGCAGACCGATGCGCCGATATCGCCCGGCTCGTCCGGAGGGGCTCTGCTCGATGACAGTGGCGCCGTCATCGGCATCACGACGGTCGCGGCGTCGGGCGAGGGTGGCGCCGACGGGCTTGGTTTCGCGACACCTATCGACCAAGCTCGCTCTGTCGCCGAGGAGTTGATGGAGACCGGCAAGGTGGTGCACGTCTGGCTCGGCGTCGAAGGCAGCGACCTCGACGGCGTCACCGCGAGCCAACTCCGACTCGACGGTGGCGCCATGGTGGCCCAGGTCAGCGCCGGTAGCCCCGCCGAGCTCGCTGGGGTCAGCGCCCACGATGTCATCGTCGGCGTTGATGGCACGACGGTGCGCTCGATGGGCGAGCTCGTCGTCGCCCTCCGCGGCCGGGCGCCTGGTGCCTGGGTCGCGATCGACGTGATGCGCGATAACGAGCGCCGCACGATGCGCGTGCAACTCGCGGCGCGCCCGGGGTGACCTGACCGGCCCGACCCGCCGTACGATGCGGACGTGACGGAACCGCAGCCGCCGGAAGACAGGAACCCCTTCGAGGGCTGGCCCATGTTCGGTGATCTGGCCCGGCTGTTCAGCAACCAGGGTCCGATCAACTGGGACGTGGCGCGACAGACCGCGCAGTGGATCGCCACCGAAGGCAAGTCGGAATCCAATGCCGATCCGCTGGAACGCCTCCGAATGGAGGAGCTCATACGCGTTGCCGACCTCCAGGTCGGAGAAATCACCGGCCTCTCGACGTCGGTGGCAGGCGGTCTCCTTACTGTCCTGCCCGTCACCCGGGCGGACTGGGCCCTGCACAGCTTCGAGGCGTACCGGCCTTACCTCGAGCGTTTGGCCGAGTCGTTGTCGCAGTCACCGGAGGGAGCGGGGGCGGGGGCCGACCCGGCCAGCGAGCTGGTCGGTGACATTGGCAAGGTGCTGGGCCCTGTACTCCTCGGGGTCCAGTCCGGTTACATGCTCGGTCAGCTGTCACGCCGGTCGCTCGGCCAGTACGACGTGCTCCTCCCCCGGCCACCGGCCGACCAGCTCCTCACCGTTCCGTCCAACCTCATCGCGTTCGTCGAGGAGTGGAATGTCGACGCCGACGACCTCCGTATGTGGGTCTGCCTGCGCGAGGTCGCCTCCCACGCTGTAATCGGCCGGCCTCACGTGCGGGCGCGCCTCCAGGAGATGATCGAGCAGTACGTGTCGAGCTTCGAGATGAACCCCGACGCCTTCGAGGCCAGTCTCGGCGATCTTGACCCAACTGATCCCAGCGCGCTGCAGAAGGCCCTGGGCAACCCCGAGACTCTGCTCGGAGCTATACAGACCGACGCCCAGCGCGAGGTGCTGGGCCGCATAGGCGATCTCCTCGCCGTGGTTTCGGGCTATGTCGACCACGTTCTCGACACTGTTGGGGGCCGGCTCATCGGCTCCTACGAGATGTTGACAGAGGCGCTGCAGCGCCGACGGGTCGATCCGTCCGAGGGCGAGCGATTCGCGGGACGGCTGATCGGCCTCTCCCTCGACCGTGACCAATACGACCGGGGGGCGGCCTTCGTGAGCGGCGTGGTTGAACGTGCCGGCGACGAAGGGGCGCGCAGGCTCTGGCTCTCCGAGCGCTTCCTGCCAACACCAGCGGAACTCGACGCGCCCGGGCTCTGGCTGGCTCGAATCGACCTACCGGACTGAGCCGTCACCAGCCGTGTGCGCTTTGTGGGCTGCACCCAGGCCGCCGACGTACATCACCAACGCGACGCCACAGCCAAAGGCGATGACGAGAATCCCGATGACTGTGGGAATGGGCACCACCACCGGCACTGCCGCAGCCAGTACCCACACCAGCTGGAAGCGCGTCTCGTAGCGGGCGAAGGTGCGGCCCCAGACCGCGTCGGGCGCATCGCGTTGGACGATGCTGTCAAAGGCGAGCTTGCCAGTGCCGGCGGCGACGCCGAGCGCCCCTGCGAGGAGAGCCAGCGCCGGCCGGCCCCCGATCCATGCCGCGATCAGCCCGGCACAGAGCACGAGGCCAAGTGACGCACTCAGGATTTTCTCCTCGGCGACGGCGCGCCGAAGCCGTGGCGCAACAGCCGCGCCGGCGAACGACCCGGCCATGCTGGCGGCAAGAATCGCGCCGTACCAAATGGGCGACGAGTCATCGCCTCGAAGCGAGAACGCGGCGAGGAAGACGAGGAACCCGACGCACCCCCGCAGAATCGCCATCGCGGTGACGGAGAGACGGATCGTGGCTGCGTGCAACTCCGCCTTTTGGGCCGCGATCGGCACCGAGGCCTTCGGCTCGGTCGGACGCATCAGGCGGAAGCCGGCGATCACGGCGGCCCCGAGCACGACCGCTGCCACTCGCATGAGCCACGGCGCGCCCAGGAAGGGGATCTTCAAGATAGCGAGGCCGGGAATGGCGACGGCGACGCCGCCCAAGACGGAGAGCACGGCCAGGCGCGAGTTGGCCTCGACCAGCTCGCCTTCGTTCTCGACAGTCGCCGGCACCAGCGCGCTCTTGGTGACCATGTGGGCCTTGGAGCAGACCAGAACGGTGAACGCCAGCGGGAAGAGCAGGAGGCCGTCGAGATGGGTGGCCATGAACAGGCAAACGACTGCTCGTGCGCCGGCTGCGGCGACCATCATCCACCGCCGACCGCCACGGTGCTTGTCGAGCATCGGGCCCAGGATGGGCGCCACCACGGCGAACGGGGCCATGGTGAGGGCGAGGTAGAGAGCCACCCGGTCGCGAGCCGCGTCGGGCGATATGGAGAAGAAAACCGAGTCGGCGAGGGCCATGGTGAGGAGCGTGTCGCCCGAGGTCGAGAGCACGTGGGCGAGAGCAAGCCGCGCAAACGGGGTCGTGCCCAGGTGTGGACGGCCGGGCCGTCGGAGTGGCTTCCAGCCCATGCTCGTGGACATCAGCGCCATGGTAGGAGCCGCGCCTGAGTCCCCTGTGCGCCGAACTCAGTACGAGTGGCAGCAGGCCGGTTGTCGCCTCGGCTTCTGCAGGCGCCTGATCCCGCCAACCGCGACACCCGAGAGGGCAGCGGCGGCCGCGCCGCCCACTGCCAGCGGCGTCCCGACCGGGCTGCCGACGGGTGGGGCACCCTGGAACGGACTGTGGCCACCGGGCCGCACGATCGCGGCCGTGGCGACAACCCGCAGCCCGCCGAGAGTGGAGGGGACGACGAAGGTGAACACGTCGGCGTCGGTCGCCACCGACGAGCGCTCGTCTGTCAAGACGGTCACATGAACCGACTCGGGACCGTGAACGGGTGTGATCACATTGATCTCGGTATCGCCGCCGACGGTGCAACGGGCACTTGGACAGCTCAAGGCCGAGCCTTCCTCCGGACCAAAGCGCACCTTCGTAATGTCGGCCAACCCTGCCCCCCGCAGGACAACAGGTTCTCCGCCATCCGTAGAACCGACAAGGGGCTCGACGCCGGTGACCACCGGGGCCGTGAGGGGGACGGCAAAGGTGAACTTGTCGGCGTCGGTCGGGCTCGACGAGCCCTCGGGGGACGAGACGATCACATGGACGATTCCCGGCGCGTGCGGTGGTGATGTGACCGTGATCTGGTTTGTACTCACGACAGTGCACGCCGCGCCAGGACAAGGCACGGCGGCCGCGCCGAACTGCACCCCCGTGGCCCCGTCGAGGTTCGCCCCCGAGATGGTCACCGAGCGGCCGCCTTTCGTCGAGCCCGACCTCGGCGAGACCGCCGTGACCAGCGGGGGCAAGGCCACGGCATCGAGGAACGTGAAGCGGCTGGCACCGGTCACCGCCGACGACCCGAGAGAGTTTGTAACAACTATGTCCACCGTCGCCGGCGCGTGAGGGGGTGCCGTAACTACGATCGTCGAGTCGTTGGTGATCGTGCAGGCGACACCCGGACACGGCACCGTGGCCGATGGCTCGGCCCCGAAGTGGACCTGGGTGACGCCGCTGAAACGACTCCCAGCAATGACAACGGGCGTCCCGCCGGCAATCGAGCCGTGGGCGGGCGCGACACCAGTGACGACGGGCGGGAACCGAACACCCGAATCCCAGGTCCAGGTTTCGTCGGCGAATCCGGCAAGGATGCCTCCGAAGTAGAGGATCGACCGGTCGCCCGGACTCTTGCGTGGGTTCTGCGTCATTGACGCGTCACTGGTGGCACCCGGCGCGTCAGGGGACGCCTGCTGGGTCCAGTTGCCTCCGTCCCACGTCCACGTATCCCGCAGAGCGACGCCGCCGAACAGGACGACGGTTTCGGAGCGCGCGTCGTAGGCCATCGCCGGTGCCTCCCGGTCTCGAGGTGCGTTGCCCGGAGCCTTGCGTGACCAGTCGATGCCGTCCCATGTCCACGTCTCGGCCGACTTGCTGGCAAACAGCACGGTTTGGCGACGAACTGGGTCGTACGCCATTCCCGCCCGTGCCGTCTCGCTCGGTGGTGACGTCGTCGGGGCGGCGCGCGACCAGTGGGAGGCGGCGCCGTCCCATGTCCACGTTTCGTTCAGTGGCACGGCGGTGGCGCCGCCGAACAGCACCAGTCGTCCGTTGGCATCCGGGGCCATCACGGAGCTCCTCCGAGCCGAAGGGCCGTCTGCGGCTGGCCCCGACACTGGGCCCTCTGAGATCAGGAGCGACCAGTTGGCGCCGTCCCATGCCCAGGTGTCGCCGAACAACCGACCTGTCCCCTGGGCGGAGTCGGAGCCGCCGAAGAGGACGATCTTCCGGGTCACCGGATCAAAGGCCATGGCCGCCGAAGCCCGGGCGGGAGGACTGACTGCAGGCGTCTTCCTCGTCCAGGACGCGCCGTCCCACGTCCAGGTGTCGCCGAGGGCACCAGGGTTGGCCCCGCCGAAGAGAACCACCTCATCGCGCGTGTCGTCATACGCCATAGAAGCGAAGGCTCGGGCTGGCGGTCTCGTGGACGGGTTCTCCCGAGTCCAGGTGGGACCGGCGGCCTCCGAGCCCGTCACGGTCACCACGACAGCGGCCGCGATCACCGCAGCAACGGCCACGAGGCGGAGACGCAATGACATGGTCATCTCGATGTCGCCGGCGGCCGATCGCTTATCTCAGGTCGTGCTCTCCTCGAGTTCCTCATCCGGAACGCCCAGGTCCCAGTCGAGGATCAAGGCCTCACGCTCAGCGTCACGCGTCACCCGTTCGCGGTTGCGTCGGAACTGGGGATCGTGCGGCGGCAGCAAAAGGAGCCGAGCCAGTGCCCGTTGGCGGAAGTCTTCGATGAGGTTCCGTTCTCCGAACTCTGAGAGCAACTCCCAGTGCGGAGCGACGGGCCCCAGATAGACAATTCGGATGTGGCCTCGGGGGGCGCGCTGCTCTTCGACTTCTTCAGGATTCTGGGCCACCCGTCGAGAGTACTAGCCGCCGCGCTTTCCCAGAGTCACCGTGGCTGATTGCTGCGCAGCACCGCGCTGCCACTCGATCTCGACCTTGTCGCCAGGCTTGTGACTGAGAATCGCTCCACTCACGTCGGCCACCGAGGCAATGTCGTCTTCACCGATCTTGGTGATCACATCACCCTCCTGTAGCCCGGCCTGAGCGGCGGCAGTCCCCGGGCTGACGTCGGTCACCAGTGCTCCCGACTCAGTATCCAGGTTGAACCGCTGCCGGATCTGTTCGGTGACCCCCGTCGTGGACACTCCCAGGAACGCCCGGCCGCCCGTGGTCTGCCCTCCGCCCTGGCGAAGATCGTCAACCAAGGGCCGGATGGTGTCGGTGGCGATAGCGAATCCAATGTTCTGCGCGCCCTCACCACCGCCCGCGTTCTGGATCACCGCGGTGTTCATGCCGACGACCTCACCGTTGGCGTTGGCCAGTGGGCCTCCGGAGTTGCCGGGGTTGATCGCCGCGTCGGTCTGGATCAGGTGCTCGAGCATGTCGGTGCGCGATCCGAGGGTGCGGTCGAGGGCCGAGACAATGCCCGTGGTCACGGTTGGGCCGCCGGGAAGAGCGAGGGCGTTGCCGATGGCCACGACTTGGTCACCGACCTCGAGATCGGCGGACTTGCCGAGCGTGACTGTCGGCAGGTCGCTCGCGCCGTCGATGTGCACGAGGGCCACATCAGCCGAGGCGTCGCCCCCGAGGACCCTCGCGTCGAACACTTTTTCTCCGGTGCTGAGCTTCACCTTGATCTCGGACGCGCCGGCTACCACATGGGCGTTGGTGAGGACGTCACCATCAGGGGTGATGATCATCCCTGTGCCTGCGCCTTCGGAAGGGACAGCCTCGAAGAAGTCGCCCTCGGAGAAGCCTTGGGTACTGATCGAGACCACGGCAGGTTCGACCTTGGCGAGGATCGAACGGATGTCGTTCGGCGAGGCCGGCTGGATCGAGGTCCGGTCGGGCTGAACCACGTTGGTGGTCTCCGAGCCACCGAAGGCGGCCACAAGGCCGCCCGCCACGAGCGCCCCGACGAGTGCCCCGACGACACCGGCAAGGAACCAGCTACGACCGCCTTTGGCTGTCGACCCCTGCGGGGGAACGGGGACCGGCGGTGGAGCCGCCGCGGGGATAGCCCAGTCGGGCGCCCCCGGAGGTGGCGGTCCCCATTGGGACGCCACCGGCCCAATACCGGGCCCCGGGTGGGTGGCCGGCGCGTCGGTTTCGGGGGGGAACTCGAATACGGGCGTCTCGTCCACGCCGCCTCCTGGGTTGCATTGGGACGGAATCCATCATGACTCACTAAGAATCGGTTGAGAACGCGCCCGCTAGGGAACCATTTCTGATCCAAAGGCGTCACTATCTCCGTACAGCTCTGTGCAAACCAGAGTGACGAGTTGCGCGCTCGAGTCGGAAGTTGTTCGGCCGGAGGACATAGGAGGGATTCGATGGGCACCGAGTGGATGGCCGAGGGAAACTGCAGGGAGGAGTCGCCCTCGCTTTTTTTCCCGAGCGACGGCGTCGGTGTCGAGGTCGCACGTCGGATGTGTGTCGACTGCCCAGTGAAAACCCCATGCCTCGAATACGCACTCGCGAACAGCATCGACCACGGTGTCTGGGGTGGAGCATCGGAGCGTGAGCGCCGTCGAATCGCCCGCCGGCGCCGCCTGGCCCGCGCCGAAGCTGCAGCCCTCAGTCACTGAGACGCCCTCAGTCGCTGAGCGGTGCCACCAGGGCTCGCGCCGCCTGACGCAGCCTGCTGAGCAGCGACGGCGAGGGGTTGCCGGCGCGCACGGAGCCTGCCGCTCGGAGTAGCTGGTCGACGGGGGCGTCGCTCACCATCGTCAAGACGCTCCCTCCTGCCTGCCACACAACTACGTGGCCTCCTGGCCACGCATAAATACGCCCCGAGGTGTTCCCATTGTCGCTTGGGTATGTGGACCAGGTGGCCCCGCCGGAAGGAAGCTTCGACCGGTCGAGGCGGCCGGATTGCTGGAAGAGCGATACGTCGTAGAGGCCATCACTGTAAAGCAGGTGCAGCACTCCGGCATCCCGGTAAACGCCAAGCCGGCGGTAGCCGTCTGGCAAGGCTGCTGGTGCGAGTGGCGTCGGGATCTGGTTGAGGGCCGCGACCGGTCGTACCGCGTCATCAACAGCAAGGGCCGGGCGCTCGGCCGGGCGCGCCGGCGCGCCGATCGTGAGCATCTTGAACTCAACCTTGCGATCGGTGGCTCCTGAAGAGTCGAACTGGTCCCTTCGCAACAGGAGTCCGGTCGCGGTGTCGAGGTAGATGCGCTCGCGCACCGTTTCGCGCTCGCGGACCTCGAGCACGTTCGTCGGACGACCGGCAACCGGCAATTGGCCCGCCGGTACGGCTGCGTACTTTGCGTCTGAGTCCGGCCTGGAACGCGCTTCGAGTCCGGCGGGCCACAACACATCCCACGTGCCCCCGTGCTGAATCAAGCGCTCCTGCCCTGGCACGGCCATCACCGATGTTCCGCCCCGAACGAAGAGCGACCCGCTCGTGTCCTCGATCGTCAGCTGCTCGCGCCGGGTCGCATCTCCGTCGCGCCACTGCACCTCGATGACGCCCTGGAACGAGACCTGTTCGGTCGCCCGGCGCGCCGCGTCGAGCGGGCCCCTCCTGGCTGCCGTCGCCGGCGGCGCTAGCGCAACGGAGGTAACCGCGACAACCGTCAGAGCAACGATGACGTTCACCGGCGAAACGTGATTGGGACGCCGACCGGCGCGAGCTGGCTGATCGGATCACCCGAGGCGGACGTGGCGTGGGCCTCCACCAGGCGCACCATTTGAGGGGAGACCGGCGCGTCCGCAGGGGACGACAGGAGCAGCACCCCGAAGGAGGCGGTCGCAGTCGCAGCGAGGGCGGCCAGGCCAACCCGGCGGCGGCGCCGGCGGCCGGTGGGATGGTGCGGACGGCTCAGGCGGTCGAGAAACCCGAAGGGCGGCGGTTCGGGGGGAAGGCCCCGCACGACCGAACGAACCGAGCGCAGGCCCTCGAGCTCCCCGGCACAGGCAGCACAGGCCGCAAGATGGGTCCTGGCAAGGGCTTCCTCCTCTGCTGACAACTCGCCGTCGAGGAGAGCACTGAGGGCGTCGTCGAGGTGGCTCGCTTCTGCGGCGCTCATCCGAGGCTCTTCCGCAGTTGGGCCCGGCCGCGGTGGATGCGACTGCGTACGGTGCCGACAGGAACGTCGAGCGCCTCGCCAATCTCGACATACGACATGCCCACCACGTCGCACATCACGACAACGGCTCGGAAGTCAGGAGGCAGTTCCCGCAGGGCGGCTTGAACACCAGCAGAGAGATTCTCCTCCTCGTGGACGACGTCCGCGCCCCGCGTCGGGGGAACGACCCGGTCAGGCTCGTCGGGGAGAAGATCGACCGGTCGTCGGTGGCGACGCCGGACTTCGTCAAGAAACGCGTTCGTCGTGATGCGGGCCAACCATCCCTCCAGCGACCCGGGCGTGAAGGTGGCGAGGCCCTTGCGGACCCTGACGAGAACTTCCTGCACCAGATCCTGAGCGTCGTCGTGATTTCCTGTGAGCCGGAAGGCAACGTTGTAGATGAATCGCCCGTGATCGCGAGCGACCGATTCCCACGTCGGAACGCCACCATCCGCCATCACAACGACGGCCGCCGCCGCCGGGTTCCCTCACGAGGCAGGCGGTGGCAAGTCCTTGCGCGCTTGTGCTTCCCGTTCGGCGGCCAGCATGGCGTCGAGCTCGGCCTGGGTCATCGTGACCTTCAGCTCCGGAGGCGGAGGCGTGGCTGCCGCGTCGTCGTCCTTGTCCTTGATGCCCCGCTTGAATTCCTTCGACGCCTCGCCCATCGAGCGAGCCAGCTTTGGAAGGCGGGTGGCACCGAACAGCAAGAGCACCACAAGCAGGACGATGATCAGTTCAGTTGCTCCGATCGACCCCATTGGTTGAAAGGCTACAGGATTCGGCGAACAACTCCACGTCGTCGCGACACGCCACCGCGAAGGGGAGCGCTCCGACACTGACGACCAGAGTGTCGATCCCGAGGGCAGCCCACTCCGCCAGCTGCTCGCATACCTGCTCGACAGTGCCGACGAGCCGGTCACAGCGCCAGTCGGCAAGGGAGAGATCCTTGAGCACGCCGGGGGGCGACAACTCGCGGAGGCGCTCGAAGCGTCGCGCCAGATCGGGCTCGTCGTGACCCACAAGGGCATAGAGGCCGACAGAGCGAGCGACGGTGGCCGGGTCACGGCCCACCCGTTCGCAGGCCGCGTCCAGTACGTCGAGCCGTTGGCGGTACGTCTCCGGAGTCCACTTCCAGGCCGTGTTCCACCCGTCGGCGTGCCTGGCCACCAGCTCGAGTAGACGATCGCCCTTCCCGCCCAGCCAGATTGGCGGGCCCGGTTCCTGGACGGGCCGAGGTAGGCACCAGGCATTCGAAGCGCTTTCATACGTGCCGTCGAACGAGAACGGCCCCCCTCCGAACATGCCCTTGAGCACCTGGACCGACTCGGCCAAGCGAGCCAGCCGCACCCCCGGTCGCTCGTCTGCCTTTCCTACGAGTGCGAGCTCGGGCTCATACCATCCCGCACCGATTCCGACGATGAGCCGTCCATTCGAAGCGACGTCGATGGTGGCAAGCGTCTTGGCCAGCACCGTGGCTGGACGGAGGGGCGCACACAACACGAGGGTTCCCAGACGCACCCGCTCGGTTTCGCGGGCGAGAGCACCCAGCACAACCAGCGGATCGAAGGCGCCGTAGGTGCCCGGAGGCCCCCCGTACTTGACGATGTCGAGGAAGAGGTGGTCGGCGATCCATAGCGAGTCGAAGCCCCGGCGTTCGGCGAAAGTGGCCCATTCCACGACAGTCGGCCACTGCAGCGGGTTCTCACCGGGGACCGAGAAGTCGAACTGCGGGAGGGCGAGCCCGATGCGCATGGCCGTTAGTTTGTCGGCGGATGCTGGAGTGCGTCGTCAATATCAGCGAAGGACGTGATCGAGCAGTGATCGACGCCCTTGCGGCAGCAGCTGGTTCGGTGTTGCTCGACCTCCACAGCGACAAGCACCACAACCGGGCCGTGCTGACCATGGTTGGTGATGAGCGGCTCGAGGGTGCCGTTCGGACGGTCACGACGCTGGCCCTGACGCTGGTTGATCTCCGCCGTCACGCCGGGGTGCATCCCCGGCTTGGGGCCGTGGATGTCGTCCCTTTCGTGCCGCTGGACGGCGCGGCGATTGCTGACGCCATTCACGCTCGCGACCGGTTCGCGGCGTGGGCAGGAGACGAGCTCGGCGTGCCCTGCTTCCTGTACGGGGCGGACCGCACGCTTCCAGAGGTACGGAAGCAGGCGTTCGCGGAGTTGCTTCCCGATACCGGTCCACCCGCGCCACATCGCACTGCGGGCGCCATCTGCGTGGGGGCGCGGCCGGTGGTGGTGGCCTACAACGTGTGGCTGGCCCCTGGCGTTGGCGTCGACGCCGCCCGAAAGGTCGCCGCCGAGATTCGGGGGCCGGCCGTGCGGGCGTTGGGCCTCGATGTCGGTGGTCGGGCCCAAGTGTCGATGAACCTCATCGATCCCGGGGATTTCGGGCCTGCCGCGGCCTATGACGCGGTGGCTTTGCGGGTGGCCGTGAACCGAGCTGAGCTGGTCGGGCTGCTGCCCGCACAGGTGCTCGAAGCGGTACCCGCCGAGCGCTGGGCCGAACTCGATCTCGCGCCGGCGCGCACGATCGAATCTCGTCTGCGGTCTGCCTCAGGCTGAGGCGATGCCCTGGCGCGCCAGGGTGCGCTGACGGCGGATCCGGCGCCGTTCACGCTCGCTGAGACCACCCCAGATGCCGAACTTCTCGCCGTTGACGAGGGCGTACTCCAGGCAGTCTTCGCGCACGACGCAGCCCCGGCAGACAGCCTTTGCCTCACGGGTCGACGCTCCCCGCTCCGGGAAGAACAGGTCAGGGTCGACGCCAAGGCAGTTGGCCTGACCCTGCCAGGTTCGGTCGCCCTGATCGAACCGGTGACCCCGGCGCTCGACCAGCGGACCAATGATTGGTGTGCTTTCCACTTTCCGCTCGACGTTCCGGTTCATGTGCCGCCTCCTCCGCCATACCACGATTGTAATTACAACAGTGTGATCATCCCTCGTCGAGTCCCCGAGGCGCAAGTTGTTCTTTCTGACGGCCCGCATGCGTACCCTTACGATCCGTGGGCACCGAGAACAACCAAGGCGGCGCTCGCATCCTCGTCGTCGACGATGACCCAACCGTTCGGGCCCTGCTGAGCCGATACCTGCAGCTGGAGGGCTACGAGGTAAGCGAGGCTGGCGATGGCGCGACCGCCTTGAACTCGATCAAGGAGCATCCTCCTGACCTCGTGCTCCTCGATCGGGTCCTTCCTGGCGAAGACGGCCTTGATGTGCTGGCCCGCCTCCGGCGCGAGAACGACGTACCGGTGATCCTCCTGACAGGACTCGGTGACGAGGGCGAGCGCATACTCGGCCTGAAGCTCGGTGCCGACGACTACGTCGTCAAGCCGTTCTCGCCCGCGGAGATTGCCGCCCGGATCTCGACCGTGCTTCGCCGGGTGAAGCCCGACGAGCCGTCGTCGCGGCTGGATTTCGACGGCCTGGCGCTCGATCTCGGGTCCCGAGAGGTGCTCGTCCATGGCGACACCGTCGACACAACGCACAAGGAGTTCGACCTCCTTGCGTTCCTCGCCTCGTCTCCGCGCCAGGTCTTCTCGCGCGAGCAGCTCCTCGACCATGTCTGGGGCTCATCGTCGGAGTGGCAGGACCCGGCGACAGTGACCGAGCACATCCGGCGCGTCCGGCGACGGATCGAGTCCGACCCCGACAATCCGCGCTGGATCAAGACAATTCGGGGCGTGGGCTACCGTTTCGAGCCCTGAGCGGGACACACGGAGTTGGGCGCGAATTGGGTTGACGTCGCGTGTGTTGTGATGGGGCGTCCGGATCATGAGCCGATGGCCCTCGATCTGCCGCAACCCGAGACGATTGCCGGGCGTTTCCTTCGCACCAAGCGCCTGAAGACCGGCTACGGGGTACAGACCTACGCCGGCCTCGATCTCAAGCTGGGCACGCCCGTTGTGATCAAGACTGTTGTCGCCAACGAGGTCTCGGAGTCGGTGCGGCTGCGCCTCGAGCATGAAGCGCTCGTACTCGGGCGGCTCGAGACGCTCACCTACCGGCCACTCGTCGCGGTAGGCGAGGACGGGGACCTGCTCTACCTGGTGCAGCCGTTCGTGCCCGGCATCACGCTGCGGGATCGCTTGATGAAGGGCCCTCTCTCAGTGGACTCCGCCCTGCGAGTCGGCATAGACGTGCTGACGTCGCTGCAGCAGGCGCACGATGGCGACGTCCTCCATCGAGACGTAAAGCCGGCCAACGTGATTGTCGACGAGGGCGAGCCCGTCGGGCGCGCCATCCTCATCGACTTCGGCTTCGCCCGCAGTGCCTGGTTGGCGGCCGAAGTTCGCGATGAGCCCGTGGGCACGGCGCGCTACCTCGCCCCGGAGGCAACCGGTTCCCTGGGAGCAGCCGTCGACGAGCGGACGGACCTGTACGCCACCGGCGTACTCCTCTTCGAGTGTCTCGCCGGCCGGCCGCCCTTCGACGGGAACGATGTCGGCGAGGTATTGCGCCAGCACCTCAATGAGCCTGCTCCGCCCCTTCGAGCCCTCGGCATCGAGGTGCCGCGGGCCCTCGACGGGGTCATCCAGCGTTTGCTGCGCAAGCATCCGGACGAGCGCTACCAGACGGCCGGCGCGGTCTTCGCCGACCTCAACCAGATAGCCGACGCTCGAGCCGAGGGCACGAGCGATCCCACGCTTGTCATCGGCCTCCACGATCACCGACGCGTGCTCTCCGAACCCGCCTTCGTGGGTCGCAAGAAGGAGCTGACCCGGCTCACGCGGTTGGTCGACCAAGCGCGCGCCGGCCTTGGCCGCCTGGTGCTGCTGGAGGCCGAGTCGGGTGTCGGCAAGAGCAGGCTGCTCGACGAACTTGCCCAGCAGGCCGAGCCGCGCTCGCTCATCCTGCGGGGCCAGGGCGTCGACCAAGCCGCCCAGCAGCCCTTCCAGATGCTGGAGGGAGTGGCATCAGGACTCCTGCAGATGGCCAGCAACGACCCCGACAACATCGCTTCGCTGGTCGATCACCTGGGTCCACGCGCCGGGGCGGTAGGGGCGGCGCTCCCCGCCCTCCGACCTCTGTTGGCATCGGCCGAGACGGACGATCTGGGTCCCGAGGCCTACGGCGAGCTCCGGAGTGTCGACGCCCTGAGCGCGCTACTCGACAGCCTCGGATCGGAGGAGCGCCCGGCCCTGGTCCTGCTGGACGACTGCCAGTGGGCCGACGGCCTCACCGTACGGCTGCTGGCGCAGTGGCATCAGCAGGCGCGCGCCGAAGGCAGCAATGTGCTCGTCATCGCCGCCTTCCGGTCCGAGGAGGTGGGCATCAAACACCCGCTCCGGGCCATACCCCATACGGCAACAATTGTGCTTCCGCCCTTCGGCGTCGCCGATGTTCGCAGCCTGGCCGAGTCAATGGCCGGACCACTTCCCGACGAGGCGACCGACGTCGTGGCCCACCTCTCAGAGGGCAACCCCTTCATGGCCTCCGCCGTGCTGCGCGGTCTGGTCGAGTCCAGCGTGCTCCTCGCCACGAGCGACGGTTGGGAGGTCGATCCCGCGGGCCTGGCCCACGCCCAGACCTCCCGTCGGGCTGCGCTCTTCCTCGTCCGCCGCCTGGAGTTGCTGTCTGCACCAACGCTCCGCCTGCTGTCAGTGGGCGCCGTCCTCGGAAAGGAGTTTGATGTCGCCCTGGCCATCGAGCTCGCCGGACTCACCGACGAGCTCGATGAGCTCGCTCTCGACGAAGCCGCCCGCCGGAAAATCGTGTGGATGGAGGACGGCAGCAGGTGCGCATTCGCCCACGACAAGCTTCGCGAGGCGCTCCTCACCAGGCTTGATGATGACGAGACGCGTAGGCTGCACCTACGCGCCGCCACCACCATCGAGACGATCGACTCGGCGCGCGTGTTCGAACTTGCCTACCACTTCGATGCCGCCGGTCAGGCCCATCTGGCCCTCGGCTATGCCTTACAGGCGGCCCGCCTCGCCCGCGCCCAGCACTCCCTCGACGTTGCCGAAGCGCATTATCGGATCGCCGAGGGGGCTTCCGAGGACGCTGACGAACAGACCAAGGCATCGGTTGCCGAGGGACTCGGCGATGTCCTGACGCTGCAAGGCCGGTACGGCGAGGCGATGGTCTACCTCGAGCAAGCTCGACTGCCTGGTGCCGACGAGGTCCGCCAGGCGACGCTCGAAAGCAAGCTGGGCGACGTCGCGTTCAAGCGAGGTGACCAGCGACGCGCGCGGCGTCACCTCGAGGATGCCTTGCGATTGCTTGGTCGGCGCGTGCCACAGCGCGTAGCGGGCTACCTCCTTGCGCTTCTCTGGGAGGTGGTGGTGCAAGCAGGGCACACCGCGTTCCCGGGTCTCACCAAGCGCCGCCAGCGCAGCCTCGAAGGCGCCGAAAACGAGTTGCTCGCCGTCCGCATCTACAGCCGCCTCGCCTACGTCTACTGGTTTCACAGCGGTCGCGTGCCCTGCGGTTGGGCCCACCTTCGAGAGATGAACTTGGCCGAGCGCTACCCGCCGACTCCCGAGCTGGCTCAGGCGTACTCCGAACACGCGCCGGTGATGACCATGGTGCCCTGGTTCTCACGAGGGATCGCCTACGCCAAGAGGTCGCTGGCGATCCGCCAAGACCTCGGCGACGTATGGGGACAGGGCCAGTCGATGAACTTTTACGGCGTAGTCCTCTATGCCGCCTCCCGATACGCGGAATGCATCGAGCAGTGTCATGCGGCGGTACGTCTGCTCGAACGCACAGGTGACCGTTGGGAAGTGAACACCGCTAATTGGAACATTGGCTTTGCGCTGTACCGGCTGGGCGACCTTGCCGGGGCCGTTGAGATGGCACGCCACGTGCACGCCGCCGCCCTTGCCATCGGCGACCAGACCGCTGCCGGAATCAGCCTCAGCGCATGGGCGCGAGCGTCACGGGGGAAGGTGCCCGCCGAGCTCATCCGAGCCCAGCTCGCAGTCGACACCGACGACGCTCAGACCGCGCAATCCGTACGTCTGGCAGAGGCGGTCCGGCTCCTCGGCCTCGGCGACGCCGATGGTGCACTCGTCCATCTCGAAGCGGCCACCAAGATCATCAAGGACGCGGGCCTGCGCCAGGAGTACGTGGCGCCGATCGCGCCCTGGATGGCAACCGCGCGCCGGATGGCACTCGAGGCCGCGCCCTCCCAGCACTCGCGCCCGCGTCGTCATCTGCTACGCAAGGCCAGCCGCGCCGCGGGTCACGCCCAGCGGGTGGGCCGCACGTATCGCAACAACCTTCCTCACGCGCTGCGCGAACGGGCCATCGTCGCCAGCCTTCGCGGCCACGGTCGAGTGGCACGGCACTATCTGGCCAAGAGCGACGCCGTGGCCGCGACCCAGGGAGCCCGGTATGAGATTGCGCAAACCGCGTTGGCGCGAGCCAAGATCGGGTTTGCGTTCGGATGGGGCGACGCCGGCGATCCCGAGAAGGCCGAAGCCGAGGTGGCCGCCTTGCTGACCCCCGACGACAGGGGGCCGGAGTCGGCGACCACCGAGCTGTCCCTCGCCGACCGCTTCGCCACTCTGCAAGCGGTCGGGCGTCGCATCGCGTCGGCAACCTCGGTCGGCGGCGTGCAGTCGGCAGTCGAGGACGCCGCTCTTACGCTGTTGCGCGGCGAGCACTGCTACGTGCTGTTGCTCGACGAGGACGGCCGATCGACCTCCGCGTCAGGCGAGCGGCTCGACCACCTGAGTACGACGCTGGTCCAGCGCGCCGTCGAGGCAGGGACGCCGGTCATCACCGGCGACGCTAGCGGCGAGGCCGCCGACAGTGTCGTCCTCTCGGGTCACCGCTCCGTATTGTGCACGCCGATCCTTTCCGCGCAATCCGGTGACTCGTCCGAAACGACTCTGCCCCGAGCCGTCGCCTGCTTCTATGTCACTCACGCGCGGGTCGGAGGGCTGTTCAGTCAGGAGGAGATCCAGCTCGCCGAATTCATTGCGACGTTGGCCGGGGCCACACTGGAACACCTGGCCGGCACCGAAGCTCGCTTTCGCTCCCTTGCCCAGAACTCCAGCGACGTCATAACGATCATCGATGGCGAGGGGAGGATCGGTTACCAGTCGTCATCGGTGGCACGGGTCTTCGGACTTCGTCCCGACGAACTGCTGCGCCGGTCCTTCAAGGAGTGGGTACACCCCGATGACGTCGACGACGTCATGACCGTTCTGGCGGGCGCCGGAGCCTCACCCGGTCAGGCGCCGGCAGCCCGCCAGCTCGTCGAATGTCGCCTGCGCCACGGCGATGGCACCTGGCGCTACGTCGAAACCGCGGTCAACGACCTCCGCGATGATCCCAGTGTCAACGGCATCGTTCTCAACAGCCGCGACGTGAGCGAGCGCCACCAGCTCGAGGAGCAAATCCGCGAACGAGCAATGCATGACCCCCTCACCGGGTTGGCCAACCGGGGCTTGTTCGCCGACCGGGTGGCCCACGCCCTCACCCGGGCCGAACGGCGGGCGATGCCGAACGCGGTCGTCTACCTCGACCTCGACGGCTTCAAGACGATCAACGACACCAATGGCCACGCGACCGGCGACTTGGTGCTCCAAGGCGTCGCCCGGCGCCTGCTGTCCTGCGTCCGGCCGCAGGACACCGTGGCCCGCTTCGGCGGCGACGAGTTCGCCATCCACCTGGAGGGAGCCAACGAAACAGAGTGCGTCAGGGTGGCCAACCGCATCACGGCAGCGCTGGGCGAGCCGTTCGATGTCGAGTGCGAGGACGTGCAAACAGGCACCAGCGTCGGTATCGCCCTTGCAATCGAGGGCGATACCGTCGACGAGCTGGTGAACCGAGCCGATGCGGCCATGTACGCGGCCAAGAAGCGAGGCGGCGGTACGTACGAGGTATTCCAGCCCCAGATGCGCCCCGATGTCGTCGACAAACTTGCGCTCAAGGCTGATCTCCAGCGCGCGATCGATCGTGACCAACTCGAACTGCACTACCAGCCGATCCTCCAACTGTCGACCGGCACTGTCGTTGGGTTCGAGGCACTACTGCGCTGGCGGCACCCCGAGCGCGGCATGCTGCCACCTCAGGAGTTCATCCCGATGGCCGAGCAGTCCGGTCTGATCGTGCCCATCGGAGCATGGGTCCTCCGGGAGGCATGCCGTCAGGCCCGTCATCTCTTCGACTCCCATCCCGCGCTGGAACCACTCGGGATGAACGTCAATGTGTCCCCGCGGCAGCTCCAGCATCCTTCGTTCGTCGACGAGGTGTTCCGGGCGCTCGACGAGTCGGGTTGCGGCGCTCACCGGCTCACCCTCGAGATTACCGAGACGACTGGTGTCGACGACCCGGAGGCCGCCATCGACCGGCTCAATGAACTCAAGGCGTTGGGCGTGCGGCTTGCAATCGACGACTTCGGCATCGGATATTCCACCCTGAGCTATCTGCGTAGGTTCCCCGTTGACCAGCTGAAGATCGATCGGTCGTTTGTCTCCGGGCTAGGGCGCAACGCAGACGACACCGCGATCGTCGAGAATGTCATCGCCCTGGCCCACTCGCTCGATCTCGAGACTGTCGCCGAGGGCGTCGAGACTGTGGCCCAGATGGAGCATCTCATTCGTCTCGGCTGCGAGCAGGCCCAGGGTTACAACTGGCGCCGTCCTTCCGTCATCGACGAACTGGAGGAATGGCTGGCGACCGTGCTCCCAGTCACGTGCGCTTCTGGTCGAGAAAATCAATGAGGACGTAGTCACCCAGGGTGGCAGGAGTAGCGAGGAAGACCCGGCCCCGGTTGAGCTTGCTGACTCGTTGTACGAAGGCCTGCAGCGCGGGGGTGGCGTCAAGCATGAAGGTGTTGATGCGGATCCCGGCGCGAGTGCAACGCAGCACCTCGTCGAGCGTCGCCTCGATCGTCTCCGCCGCTGGTGGGTATTGAAAGAACACTTCACCGTCGTCGAGGACATGGGCAGTGGGCTCGCCGTCGGTGATCATGACCACCTGTCGACTGCCACCGCGTCCGGACAGCATCTTGCGAGCGAGGGCGAGCGCGTGGTGCATGTTCGTCCCGACCCCGTAGTCCCACGACACCTCGGGGAGCTCCTCGGGCCGGAGTGGTCGGGCGACCTCGCTGAACCCAATCATCGCGAGGTGGTCCGAAGGGAAGCTGCCCGAGATCAGGGTGTGCAGGGCCAGCGCCACCTTCTTGGCTGCTACAAAGTTGTCTCGCAAGGCCATCGAGAAGGAGAGGTCGAGCAGCAGTACCGTGCTGGTTCTCGTGCGAGCCTCGGTGCGATCGATTTCGAAGTCGCCAGGTTCGAGTCGGACGGGCACCCCGCCGCCGCGGCGCAGGAGAGCGTTGCGGAGGGTTCGTTCGATGTTGAGGTTGAACGGCGCGCCGTACTCGTAGGGCTTGGTGTCGTCCGCCCGTTCGTGGCCTGGCCCCTCAGCTTCGACCGGATGATGACCGAGGCGGTCCTTGGCCAACCGGCTGAACAGGTCGCGGAGGGCCTTCTGGCCCAGAGCCCGCAATCCTCGAGGCGTGAGCTCGAGGCGGCCCTCCCGCGTGTCGATCAGACCTGCTTTCTTCAGCACCCTGGCCAACTCCGCGAGTCGGGCCAGCGCCTCCCCACCCTCGGGGCCCAACAGGTCGCGCGCCGTCTCCGGGTCGACCTCGGAAAGCGCACCGGGCGACAGAGCGGAGCCGAGGAGCTGTTCGAGCTGGTCCATGCGGCCGAGCCGGTCCATGAGTGGGGCAGCAGGTAGGACCTGGGTCACCCCGCCACTCCACCCGGCCTGGGGAAACATCGATTGGAGCCGGCGCCCGAGTTGGTCGGCCTGCCACTGCATGTCGAGGTCAGCAAAGAGTTCGGCTGCCAGCGACTCGAGCTCGGCGCGCTGCTCCGCCGTCATCGAGTTCAGTAGCGCCTGCTGGGCTGCGAGCTGGGCGGTGACCTGCTCCAAGAGCTCATCAAGGTCTTGGGGATTGCCGGGGAAGAAGTCGCCGAAGGTGGCCATGAACTCGGCGAAATTTGGCTCCTCGCCGTTCTCGCGCTGGTCGAGCATGCGGTTCAGGCCCGCCAGCATGGCGGCCATCCGGGCTCGTTGTTCTGGTGTCATGCTCGAAAGCGCGCCGGCCATCTGGTCGAACTGGGCGGTGACGACCTGCTCCCGGAGCCGTTCCACGAGCTCGTCGAAACGGCGTGCCGCTTCCTTGGAGAAGAAGTCGTAGTCAGTGAGCGTTTCGAGCTGACCCGCCAAATCAGGTGGCAGCAAGTCGAGCTCCAAGCGACGGCGCGCCATCTCTACGTCGGCGTCGGCGTCGTAGCCGGAGCGGGCGTCGAGCGCGCCGCGCTCCTCCTCGAGGATTTCCCGCAGCTCGCGGGCAACGTCTTCGCCGAGGCCACCCATCTGGTTGCGTTCGAGATCCTCGCGCCGGCGCTCGCGCAACCGCTCGACCAGCTCTCGCAGCCCGTCGAGATGGCGACCGTCGCGATCGTTCAGTCCCGACTGCAGCAACCGCCGAAGGGCCGCGTCAATGTCACCGTGGTAGAGGACGTCGTCGGAGAGCTCCGACAGCACGTCGTCGGCATCGAGGTCGAACCCGGTCTGCGTGCCGTCCCAGCGGGAGTAGCGGAACGCGGCCGGCACTCCCTCAGCGCCCCCTGTAGGTCGCAGCTGACCCCAACGTGCCGCCGCCGCCGCCAGCGGCTGATGCGCGGTCCTTGTTGAGCCGGCGCGACAAGTGCAGCCCTTCGAGGACCAGCTCGACCGCCGCTGCCAGCTCGGCCGGGCTCTCCCCGGCCACGAGCGGAGAGATTGCCTGGCGCAACGACGGCACCCGCGCGAGCAGGTCGACGTAGACCGCGGCCGGCGCGCCTTCGCCGACCTGGGCAACAACCCCTTCCTCGAAATCGCCCACAACAGATCCGAGTCGATCGATGGGACAACGGTCGCGGAACACTGCCAGAACGGCTGACCTCACCAACCGGTCGAGCACAGAGTCGGCCCGTCCCTCCTCGAAGGCCTCGATCTCCACCTTGCCCGCGGTTGAGGCCGCAAGCGCCTCGAGATCGCTGACTCTCGGCACGACGTCACGTTCTCCGAGTCGCAGGGCGCGCCGTGTGGCATTCGCGACGATCGTCTCGTAATTGGCAATCGACAGCCGCACCGAGACGCCAGATCGCTGGTTGACCTGAGGACTACGGCGAGCCTCATGGGTGATCGTGGCGATGATCTCGGCCATGTAATCGGGGACGTGCACCCGAAGTTCACCCTTGTCACCGGTCATCGATGCGACTCGCGCCTCTTGGCGCACGATGACGAGTTCGGTCGCGACATCGAGCGGATAGTGCGTCCGCACCTGGGCGCCGAAACGGTCCTTTAGCGGCGTGATGATCCGGCCCCGGTTGGTGTAGTCCTCCGGGTTCGCGGTGGCGACGAGGAGGATGTCCAGCGGCAACCGCACCTTGTGGCCGCGGATCTGGACGTCGCGCTCCTCCAGCACATTGAGCAGGCCGACCTGGATGCGCTCGGCCAGGTCGGGGAGCTCGTTGACCGCGAAGATCCCACGATTGCTACGCGGCACCAGGCCGTAGTGAAGGGTCAGCTCGTCGGAGAGGTAGCGACCCTCAGCCACCTTGATCGGATCGACCTCGCCGATGAGATCGGCGATCGACGTATCCGGCGTGGCCAGCTTCTCGCCGAACCGATTATCACGATGAACCCAATCGATGGGCGTCTCGGCGCCGCTGTCGCGGACGATGGCGCGTCCGTGCGCCGACACCGGATCGTAGGGGTCGTCGTTGATCTCCGAGCCGGCCAGGATGGGCATCCACTCATCGAGCAGATTGGTGAGGCCCCTTATGATCCGGGTCTTCGCCTGGCCCCTCTCCCCGAGCAGAATCACGTCGTGACCCGCGATGAGGGCATTCTCCAGCTGAGGGAGCACGGTGTCATCGAAGCCCTGGACACCGTCGACCAGAGGCCGGCGCGCCCCGATCCGCGCCGCCAGGTTGCGACGCACCTCGTCCTTGACGGGCACCGACTGCCAGCCCGACTGCTTCAGTTCTCCAAGAGTGGTGGCACGAGCTGACAAGGAGGCCAACGTACTCTTGGCGGCGATGCGCCGGTTCCTCGCCCTTCTGACCTTCGCCGTCCTGGCGCCGACGAGCCTGCTCGTCACCGCGTGTGGTGGCGGGTCGTCGGGGCAGGCGACCACGACCACGAAACCGAACGTGGTCCCCGGTCCCGGTCAATCGTTCGTCACGGGCGTGGTGCGCAGGTTCGTGGCCGACGACGCCCAAACCGGCGGCCCGCTGGCGACACCGTTCACGATCTCGGCCCTCGAACGGGGGGCCGGAAACGCGACCATCGAGAACGCACTCGTCGCCGGGAAACGGTCAACGATCTCGTGGGCCACCGGCACGCCGTTGCCGATCTCGGGAGCCGGCGGCATCGATCTCGGTGCGGTCCACGTCGAGATCGACGGCGGTGGCGCCACCTGGCATCTCGACGGCGCGGCGCGCAGTTTCTCCCCCGGTAGCTACCGCGCCGAAGCACCGGTGGCGGTTGGTGACCTCGGGCTCGCCACGCCACGAGATTCGGTTGCCTTCGACGCCGACGAGCGCACCGTGGTCACGACAAGAGGCGGTGTAATTGTCCACGTTCCTCCCGACCGGGTGCAGGTCGAGGGGCCGGGAAGTATCAAGATCACCGGGCAGCTGCAGGTACAGACGCCCGACTCCAAGCGCGCCGCTGGCTCCGTGACCTTTGCTCGAGGACCCTTCACTGCCACGCTCACCCCCGTGGGCACCGGCGTGAGGGTCGAGAGCGTGCTCCAAGGCCCCGTCACCACCGGTTGATGGAGACCGGTTGATGGAAGTCCGCCGGCACAGCTATGACGCGGTGATCGTGGGGGCGGGAGGGGCGGGACTGCGCGCCGCTATCGAGACGGCCGGAAAGTGCCGCACTGCCGTCGTGTCCAAGCTCTACCCGACCCGCTCGCACACCGGAGCCGCGCAGGGCGGAATGTGCGCGGCACTGGCGAACGTGGAGGAGGATTCGTGGGAGTGGCACGCCTTCGACACGGTCAAGGGTGGTGACTACCTGGTTGATCAGCCCGCAGCGGAGATCATGTGCCGCGAAGCCGTTGAGGCCGTGATCGAGCTAGAGCACTTCGGGCTCCCGTTCAACCGCACCTCCGACGGGCGAATCGACCAGCGCCGGTTCGGCGGCCATACCCGTAACCACGGGGAGGCACCAGTGAAGCGGGCGTGCTTCGCAGCCGACCGTACCGGTCACATGATCTTGCAGACGCTGTATCAGCAGTGCGTGGCCCGCGGCGTGGAATTCTTCGACGAGTTCATGGTGCTCGACGTCGTCTTTGCCCGCGGCGAGCCGGCCGCAGGCGCCGAGAACGGGTCACCCGCGCCGGTAGCAGGAGTCGTCGCCTACGAGCTGGCCACTGGCGACCTCCATGTCTTCCACTGCAAGGCGGTTCTGTTCGCCACCGGTGGATTCGGAAAGATGTTCAAGGTGTCGTCCAACGCCCACACCCTCACCGGCGACGGACCCGCGCTGCTGCTCCGGCACGGCATCCCGCTCGAGGACATGGAGTTCTTCCAGTTCCATCCCACGGGCATTCACAAGCTCGGCATCCTCCTTTCGGAGGCGGCGCGCGGCGAAGGGGGGATCCTTCGCAATCGCGACGGCGAACGCTTCATGGAGCGGTATGCACCGACGGTCAAGGATCTCGCGCCGCGCGACATGGTGAGCCGGGCGATGCTCACCGAGATCCGCGAAGGACGCGGCTGCGGGCCCGCCGAAGACCATCTGTTTCTCGACCTCACCCACCTCGCGCCGGAGCACATCGACGCCAAGCTCCCCGACGTCACCGAGTTCGTCCGGACCTACATGGGCATCGAGCCCAAGACCGAGCTCATCCCGATCCAACCCACAGCCCACTACGCCATGGGCGGAATTCCGACCAACGTTTCGGCCGAGGTCGTCATCGACGCCAACGGCACGGTTATACCGGGGCTCTATGCCGCCGGCGAGTGTGCCTGCGTGTCAGTACATGGCGCCAACCGGCTGGGCACCAACTCGCTCCTCGACATTGTCGTGTTCGGACGGCGCGGCGGCGCGGCGATGGCAGAGTTCGTCACCGGCGCGCCACAGCCAGCTCTCGCGGCTGATGCCGAGGTTTGGTCACGTTCGCTCATCGAACGGCTCAAGGCCGGTACGGGTACCGAGAACGTGGCCGACATCCGCGACGAGCTGCAGGACGAGATGACGGACAAAGCCTCAGTGTTCCGCACTCGCGAGACGCTCGAGACTGTCGGGCGCACGATCACTAGCCTGCGCGCCCGGTATCTCGACGTGTCGGTCGGCCACCAGGGCCCGACGTTCAACTACGAGCTCACCGAGGCGATCGAACTCAGTTGCCTGCTCGACCTTGCGGAAGCTCTCGTCGTCAGTGCGCTCGCCCGCACCGAGAGCCGCGGCGCGCACTTCCGTGACGATCATCCGGCTCGTGACGACGAGCACTGGATGGTGCACAGCTTGGTTTGGCGGGAGAGCACCGGCGGGCTGCGACTGGGTCAGAAACCAGTGGTGCGCGGCCCGTATCAGCCCATGATCAGGAAGTATTGAGGCGATGACCGTCAACCTGAAACTCGAGATCAAACGGTTTGATCCCGACACCGACGAGCGTCCGCATTGGGAAACCTACCTAGTGGACGTCGAGGAGAGCGACAGGTTGCTCGACGCCCTCCACCAGGTGCGCTGGCACCACGATGGCAGCCTCGCTTTCCGGCGCTCCTGCGCACACGGGGTATGCGGCTCCGACGCCATGGTGATCAACGGGGAGAACCGCCTGGCGTGCGTGCTGCTGGTCCGTGACGTCGGCCAGCACGTACGCATCGAGCCGATGCGAGGGTTGCCGGTGCTGAAGGACCTCGTCGTCGACATGGAGCAGTTCTTCGCCCAGTACCGCTCGGTGATGCCCTGGTTGGTGGCCTCCGGCGATCCTGACGACGGTGAGCGAGAGCGCCGCCAGAGTCCTGAGGAGCGGGCCCGCTACGACGACACCACCAAATGCATCCTTTGCGCGGCATGCACGACGTCCTGCCCGATCTACTGGGGAAACGACACGTACGTCGGACCGGCTGCAATCGTGAACGCCCACCGGTTCATCTACGACTCCCGTGACGAGGCTGGGGCGGAACGGCTCGACATCCTCGACAAGCGATCGGGCGTCTGGCGTTGCCGCACCGCCTTCAGCTGCACCGACGCCTGCCCCAGGGGCATCAAGGTGACCGAGGCCATCGAAGAGGTGAAGAGAGATTTGTCGCGGCCCTGACCATACATAGCGACGAAAGGGAGGAATACTGATACCCCACAGAGAACATGTCTAAACACAGCTTGAGGGGCTTAGCAACAGCTTGAGGGGCTTGGGGTCAGGGAGGGCGCAGAGCGGTGGCTGCACAAGTGGAGAGCGCGCGGGTAGGTCTGATCGTCGCCGTAGCTGGGCTCATTCTGGGCCTGCTCGGCTTGGTTGGAACGGGCACGCTCGCTCCCGGGGCCACAATCGCTGAGGACCGGGCGATCGAGCTACCCCGGAGCCTTCCGCACGGCAAGGGCATGTGGATGTGGCAGGTGCCCAAGACCGAAGGCGGCAACGTAGATGCCATCGTCACCCGGGCTCTCAGCGTCGGCCTGACCCACCTCTACGTTCGCACCGGGTCGTCATGGGACGGCTTCTACGCCGGCGAGTTCCTCGACCAGCTTCTTCCCGTCGCCCATGCCGCCGGCTTGCGGGTCTACGGATGGGACTTTCCCAGGCTGATATCGGTACCTGACGACGTTGCCCGCGCCGTCGCGGCGATTCGTCATCAGACGCCCAAGGGTGAGCACCTCGACGGCTTTGCCGCCGACATCGAAACCGAATCCGAGGGAACCAACATCAGCGCGGCGACGGCGTGGGCGTACGGGAGAGGCCTGCGAGAGTCCGTCGGCTACACGATGCCACTGGTCGCAGTGGTACCCCGACCGTCGGAGTACCGGCTGGACTTTCCGTTCCGAGAGGTGGCCGCCGACTTCGACGCGGTCGCACCGATGGTCTACTGGCTGAACCGTGAGGCGGGCTCCGACGTCGCCGGCGCGCTCGACAACCTGCGCCCGTTGGGCAAGCCCCTGTTTCCGATCGGGCAGGCCTATGACGGCGGTCCCGAAGGCGGCCGTCCCGGAGTTCCCTCGGGCGCCGAGCTGCTGCGCTTCATGGAGGTAGCCGACGCCGGCGGCGCGGAAGGCGTGTCGTTCTGGTCGTGGCAAGAGGCCGATCAGCAGGCGTGGGATTCGATCCGCGACGCGCCGCACTTCAAGCTGGTGGAGCCCTTGGATGACTCCAACGACCTGACCCGAACCCGACTCCGGGTCAGTCCTCACTGACCCCCTGCTCATGCCAGCCTGAGCCCTCGCGTCCGTCTGCGGCCTCGAACCGGCACAGTGCGCGGTCGAGGTGACTGACACTTCCATCGGCGGCGGTGACGAGCACCGGCGCGCGAGTCGATGAGGCGACATGCAGGTCCTGATCCCGCGACGTGACCGGCGTGCCGTCGGCGAGGTGGCCGGCAAAGGCCATCCCTGACGCCGTCGGTAACGCGCCGCCGTCACCCCAGGCGTGCGAG
The DNA here is from genome assembly GCA_035525375.1 of Acidimicrobiales bacterium. Classification (GTDB taxonomy): domain Bacteria; phylum Actinomycetota; class Acidimicrobiia; order Acidimicrobiales; family AC-14; genus JALZBN01. The sequence continues at coordinate 13,336 of DATLEI010000070.1, read as the reverse complement.
CGCCATCCCCACGCGTTGATCATCAGCCGCTCGTCACCAAGGAGCACGTCGCCATGAACGGCGCACGGCTGGGCGTAACCGTCGCCGGGCTGGTCCAAGCTGCGAGCGGTCGCGTGAGTCGCCTCCCATTCGAGGTCGAACCCGACGGCCACCCTGTCGCCGCGTTCGCCGCGCCAGGCCTCCTCAGGATCGTCGAGAGCGACGCCGAATGCCTCTAGGCCGACTGACCAATGCTCGAGCGGCGTCTCGGTCGTGATCTCGCCCCACAGCCCACTGGCCCGCACCTCCAGGGTGCGGCCAGACGGCAGGTCGATGTCGTGGTCCCGCACCGACACCAGCGGGCGGCGATCACCGACCAGACACGTCCACCACCACGCCCGCCCCTCTGCCGGACGTAGTCCGAGACGGAGAAACCCGCCAAAGGACCCGCCGGGAACGACGAAGTCGAAGTACCAGGATTCCTCCCAGTCCGCGCCGGGGCCCGGCGGGTGACGACGCTCCTCAGCAGGCGTGAGCACAGGCCATTATGGGGTCGTGGCCACCCACTACGAGATGCTGGGCGTCGCGCCAGGCGCGACCCACGACGAGATCCAGCGCGCCTACCGCCAGCTCGCTCGTGACAATCATCCCGATACGAAGGCCGGCGCGCCCTCGGCGGCGGCGGAGCATGCCCGAGAGATCATGGCTACGGTCAATGCGGCGTGGACCGTACTGGGTGACCCGGCGCGCCGGCGCGCCTACGACGCCGAGTTGCAGCGTCGTTCATCTCTGCGGGAGTCGCCCGGCGCGCCTGAGGATGCCGGCGCGGACGGGGAACGCGCCGGCGAGGACTATGCCGTCTGGTGGGACGGCGAGGAGGAGCAGGCGACGCCCGGCGGCTTGGCCGACCAGTTGGTGCTCGTGCCGGTCGGGTTGTTCGCCCTTTCTGTGGCCATCTTCGCCTTCAGCCTGATGTCGCAATCAGGAACGGCCATGGCGTTCTCCCTCATCCTCCTACCGCTCGCCGCCGTCACCTTCATGGTCATGCCGCTGGTGGTGATGATGCGGAGGGCGCGCGCCAGGGCGCGCCGTTAGCGGTCCGTCGGCCGGTCGCAGGCATTACCGCTGTTCCAAACGCGCGTCGACTCCGAGGAACGCGCCGATCCGGGCAACCTCTCCCTTCAGAGCCGCCTTTGACGTAGAGGAGAGCGGCGCGAACGGCGCAACGGCGACGGTGAACAGATCGCCCTTGCGCTCGTAGGACCAGACACCCGCGATTCGCCCATCGACCAGGAGGACGGGGGAGATCCAGCCTGCGGTTCGGGAAACGAGTTCACGAGCGCCGCCGGCCAACAGGTGCGTCAGATGGGCGGACGCGCCGACTACGTATTGGTCGAAGCCGCCCAACAGACGCACACCGCGGGCCGGCTTCGACTTGGCAAACGCCTGGAGGTCGGCCGCCAGCAGGACGGCGCGCCGGCCCTCGATCTCGACCTCGACCAATTCGTCTCCCAGGCGGGCGAACCGCTGGCGGGCAAAGGCGGGTGTGCCACCCCACCACCGGGCCAGGTCCTCACGGGTCGCAGGACCGTACGCGCTGAGGTAACGACGGACGACCTCGTCCATGGATTCCTCGGGATCGAGTGGCTCCCACGCGCCGATCCATTGATCGGGACGCCGGAAGGTCACGTTGCGGCCTTCGTTGGGCCCGAAGCAAAGAACTCCCTGAAAGGCAGCCGGCTTCAGCAACATGCCCCACCCCTGTCCCAGCCGCTCCCGCATGTGCTCGGTGCCGAGTTCAGCTATCAGGGCGTCGGTGAGCTGCTCGCGGGTGAGGCACTTGCCGTCGAGCACCTTGGGCACGGCGTCGACGAGCGCCAGCAACTCGGTCTCGGTAACGCCGAATGCCTTCAGCCACGCCGGCTGCAGCCAATGGCGGCGAAGGCTCGACGCGGCCGCGTACGACGGGAAGTCCGCCGACGCCAGGAGGTGCAGCGTTCCCCGCATGGCCCATGTCTTGACCAACTTCGGTGTCGAGGACCGGCGCGCCGGAACCAGCGCGGCCGCAACGTCGGCTCGCGTCAGGCCGGTCGTCCTGACGCCCACGGTCAGCTCAGCCGAGGACATCACCTGGCCGTGCAGGCCGCAGAGGTCGGTGGCGACCTCGAGCAACCCGCCGGCCGGCGCCGACAGATGGTGGCGCGCCATCCGGAAGGCAAATACCTGCGACCAGGTAACCGCCGGTGCCGCGGGCTTGGTCAACCGAGTTCGGCGACGTCCGCTTGGCGGGCGCGAACCGCGACGGCAGCGGCGCGCAACGCAACCATCTCGGCTTCGTCGAGCGGGAGCTCCACCACCTCCTGCACGCCGGCGCGCCCGACACGCGCCGGGACTCCGAGGAACACGCCATCGATCCCGTACGCGCCGTCAACCCACGTTGTTACCGGCAAAACCTCGCCACTGTCGTTCACGACAGCGCTCACCATGGCTTCAGCCGCGGAGGACGGCGCGAAGTAGGCGGAGCCGGTTTTGAGCAGCCCGACAACCTCGGCGCCCGCGTCGCGTGTGCGCTCGACTACCTCAGCGATGTCACCCGCAGAGAGAACCTCGCGGATGTGCCGGCCACCGATGCGCGCCAACGACGGCACCGGCACCATCGTCTCGCCGTGCGAGCCGATGGTCATGGCGTCGACCGACGAAACGGCAACGCCCACCTTCTCGGCCAGGTAGTGCCGGAAGCGGGCCGTGTCGAGCATCCCGGCCTGCCCCATGACCCGTTCCGCCGGTAGGCCCGATACCCGAGCGGCCAGAGCCGTCATCTCGTCCAAAGGGTTGGTCACGACGATGAGCACGATGTCGGGCGAGCGCTCGACCAACTGGCGGGTCACCCCGGCCACGATCTCGGCGTTGACCTCCAGAAGGTCGAGGCGGCTCATGCCGGGCTTGCGAGCAAGGCCCGCAGTAACCACGCCGACGTCGGACCCGGTGGTCTCGTCGTAGCCATTGGAGCCGATCACCCGAGTCTCGAACCCCTCCAGGGAACGGCCGTGCATCAGGTCAAGTGCCAACCCCTGAGGTCGGCCCTCGACGATGTCGGTCAGTACAACCTCGTCGGCGTAGTCCCGCTCCGCGATGCGCTGGGCGAGGGTCGACCCGTAGAACCCGGCGCCCGCGACCGATACCTTCAAAGCCGGTCGACCTTCAAAGTCGGTCGACGATTGCGGACGCGAACTCCGACGTGCTGACCTCGGTCGCGCCGTCCATCAGTCGGGCGAAGTCGTAGGTCACGATGCGATCCGCGATCGTGGCCTCGAGGGCTCGCACGATGTCGTCCGCCTCCTCCTGCCAGCCCAGGTGCTCGAGCATCAGCACGGCGGACAGCAGCAGGGATCCGGGGTTCACCTTGTCGAGACCGGCGTACTTGGGCGCGGTGCCGTGGGTCGCCTCAAAGATGCCGTGACCGGTGACGAAGTTGATGTTGCCGCCGGGCGCGATGCCGATACCTCCCACCTGGGCGGCCAGCGCGTCCGACGCGTAATCGCCGTTCAAGTTCGTGGTGGCGATGACGTCGATGTCTTCAGGACGGGTGAGAACCTGCTGGAGGAAGATGTCAGCAATGATGTCCTTCACCAGAATTCGATCACCGGGATCGCCGTTGCAGTCGTCCCAGCCCACGGCCACGTCGGAAAACTCCTCGCGCACCAGTTCGTAGCCCCACTTGCGGAAGGCGCCCTCAGTGAATTTCTGGATGTTGCCCTTATGCACCAGCGTCACCGAGCGACGGCCCTTCCGGACCGCGTACTCGAGGGCGGCGCGCACGAGTCGCTTCGAGCCGGTCTCGGAGATCGGCTTGAGCCCGATACCGGAGTCGGCGCGCACGTCCCAGCCGTACTCCGCGCGGACGAACTCGATGAGTCGCTTCGCCTCAGGCGTGCCCTCCTGGAGTTCTTTGCCGGCGTAGACGTCCTCGGTGTTCTCACGGAAGATCACCATGTCGACCTTCTCGGGATGCTTGACCGGCGAGGGCACACCTTCGAACCACCGCACCGGACGAAGGCACACATAGAGGTCGAGGAGCTGGCGCAGGGCAACGTTGAGACTGCGGATGCCGCCACCGACCGGCGTCGTAAGCGGCCCCTTGATCCCAACCACATGGTGCTCGAACGAAGCCACTGTCTCGTCGGGCAACCACGAACCGGTCTCGTCGAACGCCCGCTGGCCGGCGAGGACCTCGAGCCACTCGATGCCGCGGCCAGATCCCCGGCGCGCCACCGCCGCGTCCACCACCTTCTGGGCCGCGGGCCAGATGTCGACCCCTATGCCGTCTCCCCTGATGAAGGGGATGATTGGCTCGTTGGGTACCTGCAGCGATCCGTCATCGGCGACGGTGATCTTGTCGGGCATCGGCGAAGACTACCGAGGGGCGCCCGACAACCCTAGGTTGGCGTAGATCTCACGCGTCGCCGTCGAACGGTTCAGGGTGTAGAAGTGCAGGCCCGGCGCGCCGGCGTCGAGCACCGCCTGACACAGCTCGCTCGCCATCTCTACTCCGACACGGCGCACGGCCTCGGCGTCGCCGGCCACCGCCTCGACCCGTTCGACAACTTCTGGGGGCACGGCCGCTCCCGATAGCTGGGCCATGCGCTGCACCGACGACAAGTTGGTGACCGGCATGATCCCGGGGATCACCGGCTTGTCGACGCCCCGTTCGCTCAGGTCGTCGACCATACGCACGTAGTCCTCGGCGCGGAAGAAGAACTGGGTGATGGCGAAGTCGGCCAAGCGGAGCTTGCTGGCCAGATGGTCGCGATCACTGCCACGGTCGGGTGAGCTGGGATGCAGCTCGGGGTGGGCGGCCACACCAACCGTGAAAGGCCCTTCCGACTGTATGAGTTCGACCAGCTCAGACGCGTATTTCAGCTCGCCTTCGGGAAGGTCGAGATTGGCCGGTGGGTCACCGCCGAGGGCAAGGATGTTCTCGACTCCGGCCTCGCGGTAGCGGCCCACGATGTCGGCGAGCTCCCCTTGGGTGTGGGCTGCGCACGTCAGGTGGGCCATGGCCGTCATCGAGGTGTTGCGGTTGATTGAAACAACCAAGTCATGGGTGCGCTCGCGAGTCGAACCGCCGGCGCCGTAGGTGACCGAAACGAACGACGGTTGCAAGAGCTCGAGTTCCTGAAGCGTCAACTCCAGAGCGATCTGGGCCTCTTCGGTCTTCGGCGGGAAGAACTCGAAGGAGAAGGAGCGGCCGTCGGCAAGCACCTTGGCAATGGAGGTCAAGCCGCACGCTTTCGTAGGGCGGCATCGACTGTGTTGCGCAACAGCATCGCCACCGTCGTGGGGCCGACGCCACCGATGCGTGGGGTTATCCAGCCCGCGACCTCGGTGACTGCCTCGTCGACGTCGGCCAGGATTCGGCGGCCTTCGAACGTGATGCCGCCGCTGACGACCGCCGCTCCGGCGCGCACCATGTCGGGCTGAATGATGCTCGGCACACCAGCGGCACCGACCACGATGTCAGCCTGTCTCGTGTACGCAGCGAGATCAGCAACGCCGGTGTGCACAACGGTCACCGCAGCATTGGCGTGCGGGCGCTTGAGGGCAAGCAGCATCGACAGTGGCCGTCCGAGCGTCGGGCCCCGGCCGACAATAACGACATGGCGGCCTTCGATCGGCACGTCGTAGTGGACGAGGATGGCCTGGATGCCCGCCGGCGTACAGGCGAGAGGTCCAGCCGCGCCCAGGGCCAGCTGGCCAAGGTTGAACGGGTGGAGGCCGTCGGCATCCTTGGCTGGATCGACCGCGGCCATGGCCTCGTTGAAGTCGAAGCGGCGCGGGACCGGGTTCTGCACGATGAAGGCGTCGACGGTTGGGTCGGTGTTGAACCTCGCCACCGCCGCGAGGAGGTCGGCCTGGGATGCATCAGCCGGGATCTGCTGGTGCGCCGACAACATGCCGACGGCTTCGCACGCCTCCTGCTTCTTGCGGATGTACCCGGCGCTGGCGGGATCGTCGCCAACCAGGATCGTGCCCAGCCCGACGGCGCGACCTTCGGCGCCAAGCTTGGCCACCGCTTCCCTGACGTCTGCGAGCACGGCGTCAGCAACCGGCGCGCCGTGCATGACTATCGCCGCCATCAGTGCCTGAATTGCCGTTCGCCGGTTAGGACCATGGCGATGCCGTGCTCGTCGGCGGCTGCGATGACGGCGTCGTCGCGCACGCTGCCGCCCGGCTGCACCACCACTGCGATACCTGCGGCGGCAGCCGCGTCGAGGCCATCGGGAAACGGATAGAAACCGTCCGTCGCACTCGCGCCACCCTGGGCCCTCCCCGCCGCCTTGCGCGCCGCGACTTCCGCCGCGTCCACCCGGCTCTGCTGCCCCGCTCCGATACCGACCGCCTGACCATCGGCGACGAGCACGACTGCGTTCGAGGTCACGTGACCACAGAGCCGCCACGCCACCTCTGCATCGCGCCATTGGTCTTTCGTCGGCACCGCCTTGGTGACGACGCGCCACGTCGCCCGGTCGGCTTCGAACTGATGCGGCTCCTGAACCAGCAGGCCGCCAGCGAACGAGCGAACGTGTACTCGTTCGGGATCAGGCGGCGGCGCCTCCAGTATCCGTGTGTTCTTTCGCTTTGCGGCCAGCCGCTCGACAACGGCCGGCGCGTAGCCGGGGGCGATGATGACATCAGCCTGCGCTGCGCCGACGATCTCGGCCACGGTCGCGTCGTCAACGGGACGGCTGAGGGCGATGATCCCTCCGAACGCCGACTTCTCGTCGCACTCGAACGCCTTCCTGTAGGCGGTGGCCAAGTCGTCAGCGACGGCAGCACCACAGGGATTGGCATGCTTGATGATGACTGCCGCGGGCTCCCCACCCAGATCATGGACGAGTCGCCACGCCGCCTCGGCGTCGCACAGATTGAGGTAGGACAAGGCCATTCCGCCATGCTGCTGCACTCTGTCCCACCAGCTCTGAAGCTGCGGGTCGCGATATCGCGCCGCCCGCTGATGCGGATTCTCTCCGTAACGCAGCTCGTCTCCCGCTCGCTCCAGGGCGAGGTGGAACGTGGGGGGCAGCAACTCGTCGCCATCGAGCCACGACACGATTGCGGCCTCGTACGCCGCAGTGTGGGCGAAGGCTTGGCGCGCCAGTCGCCGTCGGGTCGCCGAGGCCAGTGCGCCGGTGCGCTGGAGCTCTTCGAGCACCGGCGCGTAGTCGGATGGCTGCACCACGACACCGACGTGAGCGAAGTTCTTGGCCGCGGCGCGCACCATGGTGGGGCCGCCGATATCAATCGTCTCGATCGAGGGCCGAGTGAGGAACGGGTAAAGGTTGCAGACGACGAGGTCAACCGGCACGATGCCATGTGCCTCGAGGTCGGCCAGGTGCTCTGGCAGATCACGATCAGCGAGGATCCCGCCGTGGATCGCGGGGTGCAGCGTCTTGACTCGACCGCCGAGCATCTCGGGACTGGCGGTGACGACCTCGACCTCGGTCAATGGCAAGCCGGCTTCACGGAGGGCGCGCGATGTACCCCCGCTCGAGACCAACTCCCAACCCAGGTCGACCAGGCCGCGAGCCAACTCGACGATGCCCTCTTTGTCGTACACAGAAAGGAGGGCCCTCATGGGATCAACCCGTGGATGAAACGCCGGATGGTGTCGGGATACAAGCGACGCTCGATCTCCTTGATCCGCTCGTGCAACGTGTCGACGGTGTCACCGTCGAAGACAGGGACGGCGGCCTGCGTGAGGATGGGCCCGCTGTCGACGTCGGGCGTCGCCAGATGGATCGTGCACCCGGTGACCTTCACTCCGGCCGCAAGGGCCTCAGCCACCGCGTGCGCCCCCTTGAACGATGGCAAGAGAGACGGGTGCGTGTTCAACACGGCGTCGGGGAAAGCGTCAAATATGGGCTTCTCGAGAATCGTCATGAATCCGGCCATCGCCACCACGTCGACCTCGTAGCGGCGCAGAGCGTCAACCACCCGATGAGTGAACACGACTCGGTCTGGTGATCGCTCGACGATTTCGGCGGGGACGAGAGCTTCCTCGGCAATGTCAACGGCCCGGCAAGGTCGGTCGACGACAAGGGCGACAACCGGCAGATTGGCTTCGATAATGGCCTGGAGGTTCGAGCCACTTCCCGAGGCAAGAACACCTATGCGCGACACGCTGGCACGCTACCTTGGGCGTGAGATGGCGCGAGGCGGAAATCCCAAACTGACGCCCGGCGAGTTCGTGATCATGCTGGCCGGTGTCCTCGGGCTCATCTTCTCGTTTCTCCCCTGGTACAGCGTCGAGGGCGGAACCGACGTGACCGCATGGGCGCCGGGGCTTTTTCCATTCGCCGCGCTCGCACCACTAGCTGGAATCGTGATGGCGCTACAGGTAGCCCTCGACCGGGTGGCGCGGGTCTCGATGCCCCGGCGGGTGAGCGACTTCACGTGGGAGCAGGTCCACATGGTGCTGGGGATCTTCGCCCTGCTGATGGTGCTCGGCTATGCCATCGTCGACAAGGTCTTGGTCAACTTCGGATTGGGCTACTACCTGGTCTTCATCACGAGTGCCGGCCTAGTCGTAGGCGCCGTACTTCTCCGCCAGGAGCGGCGGCTCAGTTCCCGTCCGGGCCCACTCTCCTAAGGCTTCAAGGGTGGGTCAACGCAGGGGGGTGGGGGCGGCCCGGGGACGGGCGGGGGGCTCACGCGCGGGTACGGCGTCGTGTAGCCCGAGCCAGGATCCTCACTCGTGAGATAACGAATGATTCCCCGGGCAACGGCCTGGCCTTCGATCGCCTGCACGTCGGCGCTGGCGATCAGCCGTGCCTCGTCGGGGTTCGACACGAACGCAAGCTCGGCCAGGACGCTCGTCACCGGAGCCGGCATCCGCAACACTGCGTAGTAGTCACCGTGCTGGCCGGGGCGGTACTTGGCCCCGGCATCGGTATCGGTGACCCACGCCACCTGGTAGTCCGACAGGGCCCGAACCACCTCCTCGTAGATGAGCCCTGACAGGCGCTTCGAGTCCGACGATCCGATCTGGTAGTACGTCTCGGTCCCGGGCTTGGCGCTCGCACCGTCGGGTTCGGCGTTGTGGTGCACCGATACGAAGGCGCGAGGCGAGAGGCTCTTGGCGATGTCGGCCCGGGACTGGAGGTCGACGTTGTAGTCAGCAGTCCTGGTCAGGACGACGGACACCCCCGCCGCCTCCAGCGCCTCCTTCGCTTTTCCGACAACGCCCAGATTCACCCCCTTCTCGGCTAACCCGTCAGGTGAAACCGCGCCGGGCTCGGTGCCGCCATGACCCGCGTCGAGAACAATCGTCGCGTCCCGAACTCGGGTTCCGTGGCTCAGGACAGTTGTGGAGCCGCACGGCGTGCGTACCTCTATCCCGTCAGTTGCCTCCGCCACAACGGGTACGACCACACCGGTGGCGGTGACGAGGACTCCCGGATTGACATTCTCCCCCGACGCCGGCGGAACCGTCGGCGCGGGGAGGGTGGCGTCCGACGGAACCGAGGATGGCGCCTGTTCGCCGGCCGATCCGGGAGCTGATCCCGGAAGACCCTGGGGTGGGAACTCCATGAGCGTGGCTGCCGGATCGTCGGCCTGTCCGCATCCGGCGACCATGACGGTCACGAGCAAGGCCAACATCGTCATCCGCCGTCGTCGCACTCCTCTAGGTGCTCCCGCCGCCGACAACCTGCGCCATCCGCGCGCCGAGCTCGGTCGGGTCCTCCACCACGTGCGCGCCGGCGGCAAGAAGGGCGTCGACCTTGGCTTGAGCGGTGCCGGCGCGTCCGGAAACGATCGCTCCCGCGTGTCCCATGCGCCGACCCGAGGGGGCAGTGATCCCGGCGACGTAGGCGACAACCGGCTTGGTCATGGAGCTACCGATGAATGCGGCTGCGTCTTCCTCATCGGTACCCCCGATCTCCCCGATCAGAACGACTGCTTCTGTCTCGGGGTCGTCCTCGAACCGGCGTAGGCATTCGATGAATCCCGTACCGGGGATCGGATCGCCGCCGATGCCGACGCAGGTGGTCTGACCGATCCCGTTACGGCTGAGCTCGTGCAACGCCTGATAGGTCAGCGTCCCCGACCGGGAGACGATGCCGACGGGCCCCCCGGCGCGAGCGATCTCGGTCGGCGTGATCCCGATGTTGCACGCGCCGGGAGAGATCACTCCGGGGCAATTCGGCCCGATGAGCACCGCACCCGGGTGATTGCGCGCCAACTCGTTCGCCACCCGCAACTCGTCGTGCACCGGGATCCCCTCGGTGATGCAGACGATGAGCGTTATCCCGGCGCGCGCCGCCTCGAGCACTGCTGGCGGCGCGGCGCGAGGCGGCACGAACACGAGGCTCGCGTCTGCGCCCGTCTCCGCGACCGCTTCCGCGACGGTGCCGAAGACAGGGATACCGTCGACGTCAGCGCCCCCTTTGCCCGGCGTGACCCCGGCGACCACCTGGGTGCCGTAGGCGCGATTACGGAGTCCGTGGAAACGGCCCTGGTTGCCGGTAAGTCCCTGCACAACAAGCCTTGTCGTGGCGTCGGCGAAAACGGTCAACGGGTTGCTCCCTTCGGGGGCTGCCCCGCGAGCTCGACCGCCCGGCGCGCCGCGGCCGTCATCGTTGGCTCGGAGATCAACGACTCCGAGGCGTGTGCTGCGAGCAAGGCCCGCCCCTCCTCCGCGTTGGTTCCGTCAAGGCGCACGACGATCGGGCTGCGGAGGTCGACGCGATTCAAGGCCTCGATGATGCCGGCGGCCACCTCCTCGCCCCGGGTGATGCCACCAAAGATGTTGACGAAGATGGCCTTCACCTCAGGATCGCTGTTGACGACCTCGAGTGCGGCCGTGACAACGTCGGCGCTGGCGCCGCCTCCGATGTCGAGAAAGTTGGCCGCGCTCCCACCCGCTTGGCTCACCACGTCGAGCGTCGCCATCACCAAACCGGCGCCGTTGCCGATGATGCCCACCGACCCCGAGAGCCCGACGTAATTCAAACCCTTCTCCCGCGCGAGCCGCTCCCGGTCGTCGCCGGTCTCCGAGGCACGCCACTCATCCCACTCGGGGTGCCGAAAGGCGGCATTGTCGTCGAGAGACACCTTCGCATCGAGCGCCACCACCCGGCCGTCGGCAAGCACCGCTAGCGGATTGACTTCAACCAATTCTGCGTCGCCCTCGACGTAGGCGGCGTACATCCGTTCCAGGAGAACGGATGCACCCGCGTCGAGGCCGGCGTCAGCGACGACCCGGCGGGCCTGGTCGGAGCTGAACCCGCCAAGGGGGTCCAGTTGCATGCGGATGACTGCATCAGGATCGGGTCTCGCCACCTCTTCGATGTCGACTCCGCCACTGGCCGACGCGATCACCAGATGGGCCTTCCCCGCTCGGTCAACAGTGAAGGATGCATAGTGTTCGCTGGCGATGTCGGCGGCCGGCTCGACGAGTACCTGGTCGGCGGTCTGCCCACCTATCTCCATCCCGAGGATGGCCGCGGCATATCGCATCACCTCGTCGGCGTCGGCCGCCACCTTGATACCGCCAGCTTTCCCCCGTCCGCCTACCCGCACCTGGGCCTTGATGACAACGGGATAACCGATGATGTCTGCCGTGGCCTCAGCTTCGGCCGGTGTGCTCGCGATCCCCCCTTCGGGAACCGGAACCCCGTAGCGGGCGAGATGCAGCTTTCCCTGGAACTCGAAGAGGTCCACCAGCCCATACTAGGAAGGTGCCTACGCCACAACGATCCGGTGCCTCCCCCGTCGTGCTGCTCGCCACCGGCGCGGTGATCGTCGGCGCGCTCATCTTCGCCGCGGTCGTGAACCTCGTCAGCACCCGCAAGAGCACCAACACGGCCGGCACCGACCTCTACATCGTTGGCGATGCGAGGTCGCTGAGCGGAACAGTGGCCCGCACCGGACCCCTGCTGTTCCAGGACCTCCTCGGCAACTCGCGCGACATCTACGTGCAGCACCTCGGCCCCGCCGGCGGGGAGCCGGAGGCGGGCGACGATGACTGGCACACGTTCGAGGCCCACGCCCCCGGCGCGCCGCGCCGCTGTGTGCTCCGTTGGGAACCAGCAGCCCATCAGTTCATCGATCCCTGCGACCGCCGCACCTACCCGGCCGACGGCGCGGGCCTGACGACGTTCCCGACCTCAGTCGATCCGGACGGGCAGGTCGTTGTCGACCTACGTCAACCCCAGCCCCCGGTGTCGACGATCGCAGCCGCGCCGGCGACGACTGCGGCCGTGCCGGCCCCGGCCCCGAGCGCGCCGGAGACGACGGTCAGCCCGCCGCCACCTTCTTGATCGGAGCCCACGCCAACAGCAGCCGCTTCTCGCCGACACTCGGGAAGCGGACGACGACCTCGACGTCGTCGCCGGCGCCTTCCATGTACACGACGATGCCTTCGCCCCACTTGCCGTGCACCACGTCGTCACCGACCGCAAGCAACGGCGGCGTAGGGCGCGCCGGAGACGGCACGGCCTTCTCGTAACCTCGACCGCCACCGGCCCGGAGGGCACTCTCGACGATGCGTTCCCTGCCACTCACGCTCCGGCGCGAGTGGGCATCGCGTTTTCGCTTTCCCTCGACAAGCGCCATCAACTGCTCGGGGATCTCATTGAGGAACCGGCTCGGCGGGTTGTACAACGTCGAGCCGAAGAGGCTCCGGCACCAAGCGTGCGAGAGATAAAGGCGCTGGCGGGCTCGGGTGATGCCGACGTAACAGAGGCGCCGTTCCTCCTCGAGCTCCTCCGGTTCGCCGAGCGCCCGCAGGTGGGGAAAGACTCCGTCTTCCAGCCCGATCATGAACACGGCCGGGAACTCGAGCCCCTTGGCAGTGTGCAACGTCATGAGCACGACCTTGGAGTCATCGTCGTCGAGCTGGTCGGAGTCCGAGACAAGGCTCACCGACTCGAGGAACTCGGCAACCGTCCCCTCCAGATCGGGGTCCTCAGCGGCAGTCTGCTCGAACTCCCATGCCGCGCCGAGCAGTTCGGCCAGGTTCTCCAGCCGCATCCGGGCCTCGAGCGAGTCATCGGCCTCCAATTCGGCCCGGTAACCGGTGACGCTCATCACCCGGTCGAGCACGACAGCGGGGCCGTCGCCGTTCTCACGCAGTTCGGCGAGGAGGCGGTCGAGCGTTCGGATACCCGCGAGCGCTTTACCGCCGACCCCTGCTTCGTCGGCGCGGGCAAGGGCATCGGCGAAAGGGCGGCCCCGCGACGTGGCCCATGTGTCGAGCTTGGCCACGCTGGTGTCGCCGACACCGCGCCGCGGCACGTTCACGATGCGCTTCAGGGAGACTTCGTCGGCTGGGTTGGCCACGGCGCGCAAGTAG
>DATLEI010000028.1:0-44723 GCA_035525375.1 Acidimicrobiales bacterium | reverse complement strand
CCGGACGCGGGAGTGGGCCTGCTCGACAGCCGTGCCCTCGCCCGGAACTCCTCGCTGCGGGTGCACATCTCGGGTTGTCCCAACTCCTGCGCCCAGCACCAGGTCGCCGACATCGGACTCGCTGGTTCCAAGGTCCGCGTCGGCGGAAGGACGCGCGACGGCTATCAGGTCTTCCTGGGTGCCGATCTCGAGCAGCGGCGCTTGGGGCAAGTCGTCGGCCGGGTCGCTGCAACTGACGTCGGTGCCGCGACCGATGCCATCGTCGGTGTCTGGGAGTCTTCCCGTCGCGCCGGCGAAACGCTGGGCCAGACCGTGCATCGGCTCGGAGCTGACGCCGTCGCCGCCCATCTCGAGGCGACCATGGCCGAGCGCTGGGCCAGCGGACCCGAGCTTCCCGATGACCGCAGCACGCCTATCGAGGACGGGCCCGGCGCGCCAGTCCTGGCTACCGTCGGAGGCGGCTGGCCCCCCGGTACTGGTTAGGCGTTGCGGTCCTGCGACAGGGCTTTGAACTGGCACTGCGACCACCACTCGCCGGCGGGGTGATACAGCTTCACGAACTGGTCGTGAGCCTTGCACCATCCGTAGGCGAGGTCGGGCTCCTCGGGTTCGAACTGAGTACAGTCACGGCAGTCGCGGTGCACGACGCGCCGCGATGCAGCGATCCCTTCGAGGCTTTTCGTCATGGCAGCTCCACGTCATCGGGAATCCTCCCCTTGGGGTCGGCCACCCTTGATTCCCAGAAGCCAGCAACGAACCTGTCGCCGACCGTCACGCGCGCCGCCCACTTGACGCCCTTGTAGGCCCAGTGGTCGGCAGGGGGAAGAAAGCGCACTGGCCCGCCGTGCTCCGGGCTCAGTGCCTCGCCATCGCGGGCCCACGCCAACATGCCCCGCGCCGCGTCAGCGGCCGGCAGGCACGCTGAGTACGAATCCGAAGCGGCCCGAATGGTCACATGGTCGCCCAGCGGTCCGACGAATGCGAGAAGGCGATCCATGCCCACGCCCTCCCAGATCGGGTCGGTGCGCGACCAGCCCCACACGCAGTGCAGGGCCAAGCTGCGTTGCTCGGTGCCAACTGACCGGAGGTCGTCCAGCGAGAAGCGTCGTGGCCGGCTGACGAGCCCGTCAACCGACAGGGCCGACCACTTCGGCACATCGGTCTCGAGATGCAGGATCGGCCACGTCTCCGGAACGCGCTGCACACGGGTCGGCACGCAATCGACACTAGAGGTGGCGTGTTTCGATCGGCGTCCTCGTCGATTGCGGGCACGCGAACAGATCCTCACGATGCCACCTGACCCCGTGCGAGCCTCACACCTCCCACTAGGTCACTGTGCGTGATCCGTTTCCTCGGGTTCACCGCGCGGCAACGGCGTCCACACACTCGTGCGGTTTCGTATCGGCATGGCCGTTGACACGATTACCCGCGAGTCCACGCCGGCACCTGTCGCCAACAAGTCCTCGACGAGGGGGCGCTGGATCGACGATTGGGATCCTGAAGACGAGGACTTCTGGGCGGCGACCGGAAACCGGGTCGCGCGAAGGAATCTCATCCTTTCGATCTTCACCGAGCACCTTGGGTTCGCCGTCTGGGTGCTGTGGACCATCGTGGTGATCAATCTCGCCAACATCGGCATCGTCTTGTCGGTGCCACAGCTGTTCTGGCTAACGGCGGTCCCAAACCTCGTCGGATCGATGCTTCGCATCCCGTACACGTTCGCGATTCCCCGCTTCGGCGGGAAGGCTTGGACGGCAATCAGCGCCTCGCTGCTGTTCATCCCGACGCTTCTCTTGGCGGTCGTCGTTCCCAGCGGCTGGTTGGCGAGTCAGGGGAGGGATGTTCAGTTCTGGGTGCTGCTGGCGTGCGCGGCGACGGCGGGCCTGGGCGGCGGGAACTTCTCGTCGTCGATGGCCAACATCTCGTTCTTCTATCCCGAGAAGAGGAAGGGATTCGCGCTTGGACTCAACGCGGCGGGTGGGAATCTCGGGGTCGCCGCCGCCCAGCTGTTGGTACCACTCGTGATCATCATTGGTGTTCCTGCCGCCGCCGTGAAACTACCGAAGCACGAGGTACACCTCGCTTACGCCGGTCTGATGTGGCTGCCGCTGATTGCCATTGGGGTGGTGTGCGCCTGGCTCTACATGGACAGCCTCACGCAGGCCAAGGCTGACAAGAGTTCCTACGTGGCCGCTCTGCGGTACCCGGACACCTGGATCATGTCGCTGCTCTACATCGGTACCTTCGGCTCGTTCATCGGTTTCTCGTTCGCGTTACCGCTCGTGATCAAGACGACGTTCCCGGAATTTCTCGCCGGCCACCCGTTCATCGCCACCTATCTGGCCGGCTTGGGCTTCATCGGCGCGCTCATCGGTTCGCTCGCTCGGCCACTCGGCGGCTGGTTGTCCGACAGAGTGGGCGGCGCCAAGATCACCCTCGGCGTGTTCATCGGCATGGCCATGTTCACCGCGACTGCGATCATCGGGGTGCGAGAACGCAGCTTCTCTCTGTTCTTCGTGTCCTACATGGCCATCTTCCTCCTGGCCGGAATGGGCAACGGTTCGACGTACAAGATGATCCCGTCGATCTTCGCCGCTCTCGGGCCCAAGCACGAAGAGGGGGCAGTCGGCGACAGAAGGGAGACTGCTGCTGAGTTCAAGCGTCGCGCCGCGGCGGTGATTGGGGTCGCCGGCGCGCTCGGTGCCTTCGGCGGGTTTCTCATCCAGGTCGTGCTGCGTCAGGCGAATCTCGGCGTTTCCGGTCTGATCACGGCGGCAAAGACACCAGCCCAGAAGGTCGCTATCGCAGCCGCACACTCCGACTGGTCAGTGCCGGCTCTCACGATCTTTCTCGTGTCCTATCTCTTCTTCGCAGCTGTCACCTGGTCCGTCTACCTGCATCGGCGTGTCGCAGTGGTGTAACGAAGCGCGGTTAGACGCTGGAGAAGACGATCGACCCGTCGCGCCGGCCGGCGTCGGCGAGGAGGCGGAACGTCGCCAGCGACGCCACCATCCAGCCCGCGCCGACGAGCGCCTCGAGTCCCGCATCCGACAGCACTGCGCCCATCTCGGCCTCACCAAAGAGCTCCCGGATGGCGTCGAGGCCGTGGGTGAGGGGCAGCACCTGGGCGACCCACTGGATTCCCTCGGGGTAGACCGCCAGCGGCACGCTGACACCGCAGAACGCCATCATCGCCAACCGGGCCACGTTGGCAACGGTACGGCGCGTACTCGGGGCGCGCAGGACGAAGCCACCAAGGAAGGTTGCCGCCATGTACGTGCTCACGGTGACCAGTACAAGCATGCCGAGCAACGCCGGGAAGCGGGCCCAGGGGAGAGCGACGTTATAGAGGGGCGCCATGACGAGGAGTGCGCCGAGCGAGGTGAGCAGACCGTTTGGTACGAAGCTCGCGCCGCGCCCCATCAACACGATGAGCGGACTCGTCGTCGACGCAACCAACAACGGAAGGGTGCCCGAGTCGCGCTCGCCGACAGTCGCAACGGTCACTGTGAACGCAGAGGACGCCGCGACCATTACTGCGTTGCCGATAAGAAGGAACTCGACGTCGGCTTGCGAACC
Source organism: Acidimicrobiales bacterium (assembly GCA_035525375.1). Classification (GTDB taxonomy): domain Bacteria; phylum Actinomycetota; class Acidimicrobiia; order Acidimicrobiales; family AC-14; genus JALZBN01. The sequence continues at coordinate 41,144 of DATLEI010000028.1, read as the reverse complement.
GAGGAGGCGCCCTAGCGACGCGAAGAAGGCAACCTGCGCCACCATGCGCAAGCAGAGTCCGAGTACCCAGCTCTGGACGGTGTAGACCGCGCCGAGGGTTTCCCGGAAGCCATTGAGCGCGGCCCACCCGAAGATGCGCACAGCGTGCCGAATTCTTGTCACGTGTGGCCGATCGTGCCGAGTTCGCGCACGCGCCGAAGAATCAGAGTCAGCACGAGCAGCCCAATGGCAAAACCGATTGTGCCGAGCAGGATGATTGCGCCCAACCGGAGCCAAACATCGGTCGCTGGAGCTGCTCGCAGCGAGTCACGTAGTAGATCGGCACTCCAGGAAAGGAAAATCAGGCGGCCCACCGGCCGCAGCCATTGGGGGAGGAACGAGATCGGCACGAGCACGCCGGCCAAGAGATAGATCGGGTAGTTCATTGTGTTCTGGAAGGTCCGCGCGCCGCCGGCCAGCACGAATGCGCCGGCCATGACCAGGGCGGTGCCAGTCATCGCCAGTCCGGTCACCAAGAGGGTGGCCACGAAAACTTCCGGGTGCTCGATGGTCACGTCGACGCCGAATCCGACCCGAGCGACGAACCACGTCTCGGCCACGGCGACGGCGGACAGCATGGTGACGGTGAGGACCCGGCCGCAAACCACGGTTCCGAATGGTGTCGGGGTGGCCACGACCTCCTCGAGGATCCCGAGGTGGCGGTCGGAGTCGACAATGTTGCCCGAGATCTCCAGCCCCATTGCCCACAGCGTCATCAGCACCGGGGCGACTATGGCGAAGCTGGTGAGGTCGTTGCGCCCGGAGGCCCGCACCACACCGAGGAAGATGATGGCGAAGAACGGGTTGGCGAGAATTTCGTTCAGGTAACCGCGATCGGCGCGCACGATCTGGAGCTGCAGCCTGATAGCGCCCCGCAGTCCGCGCATTAGACGTCCATACCGCGCTCACCGATGAGGCTCAGGTAGACCTCTTCCAGGCTCGGCCTGGTGACCCGAACCGAGGTGACGCCGGAGCTGACCAGGTGGCGCATCACCTCAGCGACCACTCCTTCGGTGTCGACCTCGATCCGGGTGGACACCCCCTTCGAGGTCACTGTGCTCACTCCCCGAAGTGCGCCCACCGCCTTGATCACGCCGTCGGCGGCGCCCTCGCACTCGATGCGTTCAAAGCGCGACAACATCGTCGACAGTTGGCGGGGGGTCTCGGTCGCCAGCAGGCGACCATGGTCGATCAGCGTGACTCGGTTGCACAGAGCCTCTGCTTCAGCCATGTCGTGTGTGGTCAGAAAGACGGTGCGGCCCTCGGCCGCCAGTTCGGTGACGATCACCCGCAGCTCTCGCGCCGCCACCGGGTCCATGCCCGTCGAGGGCTCGTCGAGGAACAACACCGGCGGGTCGTTCACCAAACCCCGAGCCAGGTGGAGCCGCTGGCGCATGCCGCGTGAGTAGGACTGCACCCTCTCGTCGGCGCGCCCCTCCAGGCCGACCCGTCGTAGCAGCTCGTCGACGCGCGCCCAACCGGCCTTTGGCTCGAGCTTGTACAGCGCCGCCCAGTACCGCAGGTTCTGGCGCGCCGTCAGCCGGTTGTAGAGCCCTCGCTCGCCGCCGAGGACGATGCCGATGAGCGGCCGCACCGCCGCGGTGTCGGAGACGACGTCGTGACCCATGACCCGCGCCGTGCCCGAGGTCGGAAGCAGGATGGTCGCCAGGATCTTGACCAGGGTCGTCTTGCCGGCGCCATTGGGCCCGAGCAAGCCGTGGATCTCACCCTGGTCCACCTGGAGCGAGACCGCGTCGAGGGCAACAACCTCGGGTCGCAGGCTCGAGCGGCCAAAAGCGGGAGGATTCTTCGTATGAAAAAGCCGCGTAAGTCCGTCGATGTCAACCGCCACGACGGCGAACGCTACCGACGACCCATGGCCGGGTCGAGCACTTTCTCGCTGGAGGGTTTAGCCCGGGGGCGGGGGCGGGGTCTCCGCCTGCGTGTACTGGTAAATGCTGGCCGCCAACTTGCAGCGGTCTTCGGCGGCGCGCAGCTCCGACGTGACCAGGGCGTTGCTTGCAGCGAACTCGTCGGGAAGCTGGGCAGCGAGTGAGTCCTTCGCCTTTCCGGCGGGCAGTTGATCGAGGATGCGCTTCAGCGCTTCCTCCTGCTCCTTGAGGTGCTGGGTCGCCTCCGCGGCGCGCGCCTGCGCGGCCGCGAGGTACTTCGTCTTGCAGAGGTCTTGGTCGGCGGTGATCGACTTCAGGGCCTCGGCATTGGCCGCAGACACGGCTTGGGCGTCTTGAGCGGCCTTGGCTTGCCGCTCACGCTCGGCCTCATCGACCGGCGCGGCCTCCTTCTCCTTCCTGTCGTCGCTCGTGGAATCGGACGAGTCGACCATGAACGCCGCGGCAACCGCGCCGAGCAGCACGACAAGGATCACGCTGGCCAAAATGGTGGTGACATTCCTATCCGTCGCGTCAAACCGCATACTCATGTCCTTGCATGGTACCCAGCGATCTCCTACCGTGGTCAGCAGAAGAGTGAAAGCTCATGAGATCCCACAGGAGTAGTTTCTCGGCCGCTATAGTGGTCCGTCATGGCTGACGAAGATATTTGCTGGATGAGCACCGGAGCAGCGGCCGCCCGGCTCGGCGTGACTGTGCGCACGCTGTACCGGCTCATTGATGAGAGCCAGCTGCCCGCCTATAAGTTCGGGCGAGTGATCCGCTTGCAAGAATCAGAGGTTGAGGCCTTCATCAAGGCCTCGAGAATCTCACCTGGGTCACTCGAGCACCTCTATCCCGAGTCCAAGAAAGAAGCCTCCGAGACCGAGGCCACCGGTACATAGGCGAGGCCCGCCGGATCGCCGTCGGTGCGCACGGTTGCGATGTCGGCTCCGATCGCCAGGAGCTGACCCGTCACCCTTGTGTCACCGGCATACAGCATGAGGCGGCGCCGATCACCCACGGCGCGCGCCAAGACGTCGGTGAGCGTCGCCGCGGTCGGCGCGTTCGGGGAGGTCGGCCGGGGTTCGCCTTCGATGGGGACGGCGCGCGCCGGCTCCGACGGCTCGACAGACGCCAGCGCCGCGAACGAGATCAGCGAAATCCGCTCGTTTCGCTGGACGGCAAGGAAGTCGGCGCCGACCATCGTCACGCAGCCGGCATGGTGCCTCCCGGTCGACGTGGTGACGACAACCGCCGCGGACTGTTCGGCCAAAGCAACAAGCGTGCCCGCGAGTGTCGAGGACTCCACGGCCTGGGTGCGCAACCACCGTTCCCGTACCCGGGCATCGACAACTTCGGCGGCGCGAGCGTCAGCAGCCCACCGCTCGAGTCCCTCTGAGCTCACGTCGTCGCCCATATATCGATCCTACGCAGGGGCCCGGCGTAGCCGGCCATCGGATCGCGCCCTAGTCTTGCGCGCCGTGGATGACTGCATCTTCTGTCGCATCGTCGCCGGCGAACTGCCGTCCGACGAGCTGGCTTCCACCGACCTCACCTATGCGTTTCGGGACATCAACCCGGCCCTGCCCCACCACGTGCTCGTCGTGTCGAAGGAGCACATCCAATCGGCCGACACCCTCGAGCCGGGACACGGCGACGTACTCGCCGAGATGATGCAAACGGCGCAGCAAGTGGCACGCGCCGAAGGCATAGAGGAGCGGGGTTATCGACTGGTGTTCAACGTCGGTGACGAGGCTCAGAATTCGGTGCCGCACCTGCATATGCACGTCTTGGGGGGCAGGCCCATGGCCTGGCCCCCGGGTTAGCTGGCGCGCCGGCCGTCGGGGGCTCGCAGGGCGGGTAACCTGACGGAACCACTCGTGTCCTCGACCCAGGTCAAGATCCTCGTTCCCGGCAACCACCTCATGGTGGGCCTTCTCGGTCAGCGCGATGAGTTGCTGAAGTTGGTCGAGGCTGCCTTCGAAGACGTCGACATCCTCGTACGCGGCAACGAAATCACGATCAGCGGGAACGACGCCGATCGAGTCGGACGATTGTTCGACGAGCTTGTGGCTCTGCTGGGCCAAGGCCAGCGACTCGACGCGTCCGACGTCGGCCGCACGATTGAGATGGTCAAGGCCGACCAGAGTCCTTCGGAGTTGTTGGCCTCGGAGGTCCTGCGATCGGTGCGCGGCCGCACGGTCCGACCCAAGACGGGTGGCCAGCGCGGCTACGTCGACGCCATCAGCAAGAACGTCGTGACCTTCGCCATCGGTCCAGCCGGAACGGGCAAGTCCTACCTGGCCGTCGCCCTCGCGGTGCAGGCCCTCCAGGCGCGCGCCGTGAGCCGCATCATTCTCACCCGGCCTGCGGTCGAGGCCGGTGAGCGCCTCGGCTTCCTCCCCGGTGACCTCCTGGCCAAGGTCGACCCCTATCTACGTCCGCTCTATGACGCCCTCTACGACATGCTCGGCCCCGAAGGAGCGAAGCGGTTGCTCGACGGCGACACGATCGAGGTTGCGCCACTCGCCTATATGCGAGGGCGCACGCTCAACGACAGCTTTCTTATCCTCGACGAGGCTCAGAACACGACGCCGGAACAGATGAAGATGTTCCTGACCCGGATCGGCTTTGGCTCTAAAGCCGTGGTCACCGGCGACGTGACCCAAGTCGACCTGGCCGCCGGCCGCAGTGGACTTGTCGGACTCGAGCCCGTGCTCCAAGGCATCGACGGGCTCGCCTTTGTGCATCTGACGTCTCGCGACGTGGTGCGGCACCGCATCGTGCAGGCGATCGTCGACGCCTACGAGCGAGCCACCCCGCAGCCCTCCACATGACGAGTATCGATGTGTTCGCCGCCGACGAGCAGTCGGCCGAACCGGTTGATGCCCTCCGCTGGGTGCGCTTGGCGCGCCAGGTGCTCGACGCTCAGGGCGTGAAGGGTGACACTGAGGTGTCGCTTCTTTTCGTTGACGAGGTGGCAATGGCCGAACTGAACCACCGGTTCCTGGGGCGGGACGGGCCGACCGACGTCCTGGCATTCCCGATCGATGACGACGATGTGTTGGAGGGCGGCCGGTCGCCAGACTCTCTGGGGCCAAGTGGCCCGCAAGGTGGTGAGTCTGGGGCGGCACCGTTCAGTGGTCCACCCGGCGGAGGGCCTGGCGTCAGTAGGGGCGATGACGACGATGATGACCGTGGCGGCGCCAGGATGGCGGACGCGCCGTCACTGCTCGGCGACGTGGTCGTGTGCCCGGCCGTTGCCCACCGGAACGCGCCGACCCATGCCGGCACCTACGACGACGAGATGGCGCTCCTGATCGTGCACGGCATCCTGCACCTGCTCGGCATGGATCACGTCGACCACCAGGAGGCGGCGGCCATGGAGCGGCGCGAGCAGGAGCTGCTCGGCCGCTTCCACAAAGAGGCGGAATCAGCGTGACCACCGGCGAGACCTTCATGGCCGTGGGCATCGTCCTGCTCATTGCGGTCGCCACCTTTCTGGCCATGGCAGAAACCAGCCTCACCAGGATGAGCCGGGTCAAGGCACTCACCCTCGTCGAGGAGAAGAGGCGCGGGGCCAACGCGTTGCTCAAACTCGTCGATCACCCCGAGCGGTTCCTCAACCCGGTCCTGTTCATGCTGTTGCTCTGCCATTTGGTCGCCGCGACGCTCATCGGTGTCATTGCTGAGCGCCAGTTCGGCGCGCTCGGGGTCGTGGTCGCGACCGGCTTCGAGGTTGTTGTCATCTTCGTGCTGGCCGAGGCCGTGCCGAAGACCTTTGCCGTGCAACGGCCGGAAAAGGCCGCGCTACTCACGGCCCCCATCGTGTCCGCCATCGCCTCCTTCCCTCCGCTCCGCCTTTTCTCGCGGGCCCTTATCGGTCTCGCCAACGTCCTGGTTCCGGGAAAGGGATTGAAGCAAGGCCCATTCATTTCCGAGAAGGAGCTGTTGGCCCTGACCGACGTCGCGGTTGAGGAAGACGTCATCGAGCGCGAGGAACGCCAGCTGATCCACTCCATCATCGAATTCGGCGACACCCTCGTGCGCGAGGTCATGGTCCCTCGTCCCGACATGGTCACCGCCGAGGCGCGCGCCAAGATCAGCGACGTCATGGAAGTGGTCATGTCGGCCGGCTTCAGTCGCATCCCCGTCTACGAGCAGGGCATCGATGACATCGCGGGCATCGTCTACGCCAAAGACCTGATGCGCGCCGCCCGTGACGCCCGCGCCAACGAGCCGGTACGCAACCTCGTTCGCCCGGCGCGCTTCGTTCCCGAGACCAAGCGGGTTGCCGAGCTCATGCCCGAGATGCAGCGCGACAAGTCACACATGGCCGTCGTCGTCGACGAGTACGGCGGCACGGCCGGCCTGGTCACCCTCGAGGACCTGATCGAAGAGCTCGTGGGTGAGATCGTTGACGAGTACGACGTGGAGGAGACCAAGGTAGAGCCGCTTCCCGGTGGCGACGTACGAGTCAACGCCCGCATGCCGATCGACGAAGTCAACGAGTTGCTGCAGATGGAGTTCCCCCAAGGCGACTGGGACACCGTCGGTGGCCTCATCTACAACCTCCTTGGCCACGTGCCGACGGAGGGCGAGGCGGTCGAGTTCGACGGCCACCGCCTGCGGGCCGAAAAAGTGCAGGGACGCCGGATCGGGCGGGTGCGGATCTCGAAGCTGGCACCCGCGGCCGAGCGGCCCGCCGAGAAGTGAGGTCGGGGTTCTCGGCGTTCGTCGGTCGCCCCAACGTCGGCAAGTCGACGCTGCTCAACACCATCCTCGGCACCAAAGTTGCCATCGTCTCCAACAAGCCCCAGACGACGCGCAACCAGATCCGGGGGATCTTGAACCGTGACGACGCCCAGGTCGTGTTCGTCGACACGCCCGGAATTCACAAGCCTCGGACGGCGGCCGGCGCGCGCATGAATGCGACAGCTTCGGGGACGCTGGGCGACGTCGACGTGGTCTGTTTGGTGATCGACGCCACTGCGCCGCTCGGGCCGGGCGACCGGTTCATCGCCAGGCGAGTGCCAGCGGGGTCGTTCTGCGTGGTCAACAAGATTGACGTCGCGTCCCGTGACGAGGTGCTCACGCAGCTGACCACGGCCGGGGAGCTCGACTTCGAGGAGTACTTCCCGGTGTCGGCGCGTACGGGCGAGGGCATCGATGCCCTCGTCGGCGGCGTGGTGGCTCGGCTGCCGGAGGGCCCCGCGTATTACCCGGACGACATCGTCACCGACGTGGGCGATGCGTTCTGGGTCGCGGAGTTGGTGCGAGAGCAGCTATTGGCGATCGTGCGGGAAGAGCTGCCGCATTCGATCGCCTGCGTGGTCACGGAGTGGGAATGGCCCCGGGTGCGCTGCGAGATTCTCGTCGAGCGCGACTCGCAAAAGGGGATCGTCATCGGCCACCAGGGCAGCGTCCTCAAAGCGGTGGGGATGGCGGTTCGGTCGCAGATGGAGCCCGGCGCGCACTTGGAGCTCGCCGTGAAGGTCGACCAGGACTGGCAGCGCCACGCCAAGGCCCTCGACCGCCTCGGCTACTAGTCGTTCGTGCCGGTGGGTGGCCTTCTTAATCGCTTTGTCTCGGCGCGCCTTCGCTTTCCATCCAAACGCTTACGTTCCACTGACTTTGGCGTTCTCGTCGCACGCCGCGTCGGCTGTACTCGCAGGGCTTCCGCCAGCCGGCCACGCAGCCGCTCTAGGGCCAGCTCTCTGTTGCGTAACTGCGATCTCTCGTCGTCGGCCGTCACTCGCACCGTTGGCCCTAGTCGCTCTAGTAGCCGGGCCCGCTGACGTGGCCCCAATGCGGGCGAGTTCGCGATGTCGAAGCTGACCTCGGCGCGTGTGCTGGACTTGTTGGCGTGCTGGCCGCCTGGTCCGCCCGACGGCATGAAGCGCCACTCGAGTTCGGACAGCGGAATCCGGCAGGTGGGTGTAACCCGCAGGAACCTGTCGTCGTTCAGCGCTTGGCGTCGCCGGCCATGGCAAGGCCCCACCAGCCAGCGACAACGAGCATGACCAACGTTGCGAGGTCACCCAGAGCAGTGGCGATGGCCAGGTCGGCTTGATCGATCTCGGTGAGATCGACGTAGATCCCGACGACGATGAGGAGCCCGAGCCACAGGCTGATCGCAACGGCAACCGCGCCGATGGTGGACGAGCGCCCGCCACCGCCATCGTTGCGGCCGGCTCGCGCCAGGCCCAGAGCCACGAGGACCGCCACCGCGATGAGCACAGCACCACCGATGCCGGTGAACCCGTACAGCCCCTGGCCCGAGAGCGACATCAGCTTCGCTCGAACCTTCCATTCCTCGACCCGCTCAGTGAGATCAAAGGCCAATGCGGTGATGAGACCGGCGACCAGGATGAGCACCATGGCGGCCTCGATGGCGATAGCCGCGGCTTGCATGAAACCATTGCGCTCGGGCGCACCGACCGGTGGCGGGCTCGGTTCGCCTGACTCACTCACGCCCGAATCCTCCCACACGGGATCGCCGGCGCGGTGGTGTAGCCTTTCCAACGCACCATGCCTGACAAAACCGCAACGATCAGTGAGCACCGCCTCCACGACACCGACACGGGGTCGCCGGAGGTACAGGTCGCGCTCCTCACGGGGCGCATCAACCATCTCACGGAGCACCTGAAGACCCACAAGAAAGACCATCACGGTCGCCGGGGTCTGCTGATGCTCGTCGGTCGTCGCCGTCGCCTTCTCGACTACGTCAAGGAGAACGACGTCGAGCGGTACCGGGCGCTCATCGCACGACTCGGCCTCCGCCGGTAGCAGCACACAGCGGCCTTCGGGGCCGCTGTTTTGTTTTTCCGAAATACACAGCAGCGCGGTGACGGGAGTCAGCTGCCAGTCGCCGACCACTCGGGCATTCGGGCCGGGGTGATCGACAACTGGGAACTGGCCCGGTCGCCCGCCGAACCATTAGGCACGCTCCGGACAGGGGCGAGCGACAAAGGAGCCACATCATGACGGAACCCGTTTCCGTATCCTGTCCCGTTACCGGGACCCAGAAGAACCTTTCCTTCCAGGCCGGCAAGATGGCCCAACTGGCTGATGGTGCCGTGGTCGCGCAACTGGGCGACACGATGGTGCTCGTCACGGCCACAGCGTCGAGAGGCGTCCGCGAGGGCGCTGACTTCTTTCCCCTCACTGTCGACATCGAGGAGCGGATGTACGCCGCGGGCAAAATCCCCGGCTCGTTCTTCCGTCGGGAGGGAAGGGCGACGGATCAGGCGATTCTCACCTGCCGCCTCATCGACCGGCCGCTACGCCCATCGTTCCCCAAGGACTTTCGCAACGAGGTTCACGTTGTCGGCACCATCCTCGGCGCCGACCAGGAGAACCCTCACGACGTGCTCGCCATCAACGGCGCGTCGGCGGCTCTCATGCTTTCGGGAATTCCCTTCGAGGGACCGATCGGTGCGGTTCGGGTTGCCTACACAACGGACGGCCGGTGGATTCCCCATGCGACCTACCAGGAAGGCGACGATTCGACCTTCGAGCTGGTGGTTGCGGGCCGAGCGCTTGACGACGGTGGCATCGCCATCATGATGGTCGAGGCCGGCGGCACCGAGGACGCCTGGAGCTACTACCAGGCCGGCGCGCCGAAGGTGACCGAAGAGGTCATTGCCGAAGGGCTCGAGGCGGCCAAGCAGTGGATCGGCGAGTCGATCAAGCTCCAGAACGAGTTGGTGGAGAAGTTCGGACAGAAAGACCCGCTGCCCTATGTGCCTCAGGTCGACTACGGCGACGACGTCTGGGAGCGGGTCACCGCCATCGGCACCGATCGGGTCGCCGAGGCCAGCAAGATCGCCTCGAAGACGGAGCGCAACTTGGCCACCGATGTGGCTGCGACCTCGATCATCGAGGAGCTCGCTGAGGAGTTCGACGGCCGGCAGAAAGAAATCAAGGCCGCAGTCAAGGCTCTCCAGAAGCAGCTGGTGCGCAAGCGCATCGCCAAGGAGGGCGTCCGCATCGACGGCCGTGGCATCACCGACATCCGGCCGCTCTCGGCCGAGGTCGGCCTCATCCCGACAGCTCACGGCACCGGCCTGTTCCAGCGGGGCGAGACCCAGGTGATCACGTTCACGACGCTCGGCATGCCGCGAATGGAGCAGATGCTCGACACCATCGGCATCGACGACAGCAAGCGTTACATGCACCACTACAACATGGCGCCGTTCGCAACCGGCGAGACCGGCTTCATGCGCGGCCCCAAGCGGCGCGAGATCGGCCACGGCCTGTTGGCCGAGCGGGCTCTGCTGCCCGTCGTCCCGCCGATTGAGGAGTTCCCTTACACGCTGCGATTGGTGTCGGAGTGCCTTTCGTCCAACGGTTCCACCTCCATGGCGTCCGTGTGCGGGTCGACGTTGTCGATGATGGACGCCGGTGTGCCCGTACGGTCACCCGTGGCCGGCATCGCCATGGGGCTCGTCTTTGTCGACGGCGTCTACACCACCCTTACCGACATCCTCGGAGCGGAGGACGCGTTTGGCGACATGGACTTCAAGGTTGCCGGGACGTCCGAGTTCGTCACCGCCCTTCAGCTCGACACCAAGATCGACGGCCTCCCGGCCGACGTGCTGGCGAAGGCGCTCGGGCAGGCTCGCGACGCTCGCCTGAAGGTCCTCGAGGTCATGACCGAGGCCATACCTCAGCCTCGCGCCGAGGTACGCCAGTCCGCACCGAAGATCGTCAGCCTGGAGATCCCGCTCGACAAGATCGGCGAGGTCATCGGTCCCAAGGGCAAGGTCATCAACACCATGCAGCAAGAGACCGGCGCGGACATCAATGTCGACGACGACGGCACCATCGGCACGGTGACGATCGGCGCCAAGGACGGCGCGGCTGTCGAGGATGCACGCAAGCGCATCGAGCTGATCCTCAACCCGCCCAAGGCTGAGGTCGGCGCCATTTACAGCGGCAAGGTTGTGAACATCACCAAGTTCGGCGCCTTCGTCAATATCCTCCCCGGCCGAGACGGCCTGCTCCACATCTCCAAGCTCGGCAAGGGCAAGCGAGTGGAGAAAGTGGAGGACGTATTGACGCTCAACGACGAGATCCAGGTCCGGGTTGACGACGTTGACCCGCAGGGCAAAGTGGCGCTATCGCCCGTCGGAGACAACGACGATGCCGGTGACGAGCGACCCGAGTCAGGGCATTCCGAACGCGGATCGTCGGCGGCGCCCACTTCGGGTCCGAGCGAAGAGGGCCCTTCGGGTGATCGCGAGTATGTCTCTTTTGAAGAGACGTTCGATGCTCAGGCGGCGACTTCTTTCGGCGACCTTGGGCCAGCTGAAGCCGGCCGGCCGAGTGGCGAGACCAGTGACGGTCCCCGACGGAACCGTGACCGGCAGCGCCGGCCGGGCAACCGGCGTTAGCAGTTGTCGGAGCTGATCCGCAGCACCCGTCTCGACAGCGGGATCACGGTCGTGACCGAGGAGATGCCCGCGTCTCACTCGGTCACCATCGGGTTCTGGGTCGACGTTGGCTCCCGTGACGAGGAACCGGTGTTCGCCGGGGCATCGCACTTCCTCGAGCACTTGCTGTTCAAGGGAACCGAGACGCGCAGCGCGCACGAGATAGCCGAGGCGATCGAAGCCGTCGGTGGTGAGATGAACGCCTTTACGACCAAGGAGTACACCGCGTACTACACGCGCCTCCTCGACGAGGACCTCGACCTCGGCCTCGACATCCTGGCCGACATAATGGGCGCGCCGGCGTTCCGCTCCGACGAGGTCGAGGCCGAGCGCCAAGTGATTCTCGAAGAGATCCTCATGCACGAGGACGAGCCGTCCGACATGGTGCACGACCTGTTCTCGGCCGCCCTCTACCCGGGCCATCCGCTCGGAAGGCTTGTGCTCGGTGATCGGTCCACGATCACGGCCATGACCCGTGACCAGATCGACGGCTACTTCCGCTCGCATTACCGGCCATCGGGCATCGTGGTGGCCGCGGCCGGAAACGTGAGCCACGACCACGTGGTGGCCGGCTTGCAGGCGCGGTTCGCCGGCAGCCCTGGCCCCCGCCCGGTGCGCACCGAGGCGGCACTGCTGCCGGCGCGCCCTCTGTCGATATTCGAGCGCGCCACCGAGCAGGCCCATTTGGTGGTCGGTAGCCGGGCCCTCTCTCGCAATGACGACGACCGATTCGCTTTGTCGGTTCTCAACCAGGTTCTCGGCGGTGGCAGCTCCAGCCGTCTCTTTCAAGAAATCCGCGAGAAGCGCGGTCTCGTGTACTCGGTCTACTCCTACCGGATGGCCTACATGGAGACCGGCGCCCTTGCCATCTATGCCGGCACTTCACCGGCACGGGCTCCCGGAGTCCTCGATTTGATCGACGAGGAACTCGACCGCCTCGTGCAACACGACATCACCGAACGGGAGCTCGACGTGGCCCGCGGGAACCTGAAGGGGTCGCTGGCACTCTCACTCGAAGACTCCGCCAGTCGCATGAGTCGCCTCGGCCGCAGCCAGCTTGTGCATGGAACGGTGATGCCCTTCGACGAACTCGCAGCACGCACCGACGCTGTCACTCGCGCCGACGTCCGCCGGTTGGCAGAGCGGGTCGTTGGCGGGGAGCGGTCGCTCGCAGTGGTGGGGCCGTTCACTGAAGACGCCTTCGCCGAACGCGTCGCCTGATTCTCGACGGCGAGGGCCGTTCCGGGCCCTGACCTACTCTCGTCGGGTGCAGCTCGAACCTGAGGAAGCTCGCGTCATCGGGTCGTTGGTTGAAAAGCAGCTCACCACACCCGATCAGTATCCCTTGACCCTGAACGCCCTCGTCGCCGCCTGTAACCAATCGTCGAACCGCTACCCGGTGGTCAACTACAGCCAGTCGACAGTAGAGGCGACCCTGGCGACGCTGAAGGACAAGAGCCTGGTGAGGTGGGTGTACCCGTCGCACGGCCGGTCGGTGACCCGTTATCGCCAGGTGCTCGACGAGGTAACCGGCATGGACGCCCGCCAACTTGCCCTCATCGCGGTCATGCTTCTACGCGGGCCGCAAACCCTCAGTGAGTTGCGTAGTCGTACCGAACGCATGGCCTCCTACGAGTCGCTCGAGGAGGTCGAAAACGAGCTCGAGGTGCTCTCTCGTGGTGACGAGCCGTCCGTCACTCGTCTGCCCCAACGGCCGGGCCAGCGAGAGGCGCGCTATATCCAGCTCCTCGCCGAGCTAGAGGCGGAACTGGGCGGTGACGAACAGCGGACATCGGAGCGCGGCCCGGGCCTCGCCGGCAGGGTCGCCGCCCTGGAAGAACAGGTCGCCGCCCTGGAGGAACAGGTCGCCGCCTTACGACGAGACCTGGATACCCTTCGCTCACGATGACAGTTTCCGCCCGGGGGGCACGGTGACAATTCGCGTGGGTGTGTTCGGGGCCGGCGGCAAGATGGGTTCGACCGTGTGCCGGGCGGTGGCCGAGGACCCTGAACTGGAGCTCGTCGTCGCCGTCGACCCCTTCCGCGCCGGCATCGACCTTCGTCAGGTGACCGGCGCGCCGGTTCCCGGGCAGATCGCCCCCAGCGGCGACGCACTCATCCGGTCGGGCGCTCAAGTGGCTGTGGACTTCACTCAGGTTGACGCGGCGCGCCAGAACCTGGCGTGGTGCGCCGACAACGGTGTGCACGCAGTTGTTGGCACGACCGGCTTTACCCCCGCCGACTACCAGGATTTCGCGGCTCAGTTCACGTCCAGCAACTGCTTCATCGCCCCGAACTTCTCCATCGGCGCGGTGCTGATGATGCGTTTCGCTGAGTTGGCCGCGCCCTATTTCGAGACGGCCGAGATCATTGAACTGCATCACGATCAGAAGCTCGACGCGCCGTCCGGTACCTCGCTGCTCACGGCAGAACGGATGGCGGCCGCATCGAGCGAGTGGGGCCGGGACCCGACTGAGAAGACTGTCGTCGACGGTGCCCGGGGCGGCCTCGGACCGGGCGGTATCCGGATGCATTCGGTCCGGCTCCGTGGTCTGGTGGCGCACCAGGAGGTTCTGCTGGGAACCGCGGGGCAGAGCCTCTCCATCCGTCATGACTCCTACGACCGCCTGTCGTTCATGCCGGGCGTCGTCATGGCGATAAAAGCGGTAGCTGAGCGCCCCGGACTCACCGTTGGTCTCGACGCGCTACTCGACCTCTGACGCCTCCGACGCCCCTGACGCCTCTGCCAACTGCGCCGTGACTGTCTGGCGACGCCGCACCTGACGGATGAGCCACCACCCAGCGACCGCGAGGACGATCAGGCCGATGACGATGCTCACCGGTCGCAGGTTTTCCTCGACCGATTCCCACTGGCTACCAAGCCCGTAACCGGCAAAAGCAAGCGCGAAGGTCCAGGGGATGCACCCGGCGAAGGTGTAGATGCTGAACTTGCCGAAGTTCATCCGGGTGACGCCGGCTGGCAGGCTGATGAAGGTCCGGATCACGGGTAGCAGGCGGCCAACGAACACAGCGGCCTCCCCGTGCTTCTCGAACCAGAGCTCCGTTTTGTCGACATGGTGCTGGCGCAGAAGGACGAAGCGACCGAAACGTTCGATCATCGGGCGTCCACCCCAGTAACCGACGCTCCAGGCGATCCAGGAACCAACCAGGTTGCCGAGTGTCCCCGCGACCCCCACAAGGACCACGTTGAGGGGCTCGGGGCTCCCCGACAGGCTGGCGACGAAGGTTGCGTTGGCGAGCGCGCCACCAAAAAGCATCGTCACCTCGCTCGGGATCGGGATGCACGCCGACTCGGCGACCATGAGCAAGAAGATGGCGAGGTATCCGTAATCCACGATGGTCGTGGTGATCCAACTCCAGTCCATCCCGGGAGTGTGTCACCCGCCCGGGACAGCGGTCATTCTTCGGCAGCCCGCTCCGTCGCGTCCTCGGTCTCCTCGGCATCGATCTCCGCCTCCAGGTCCTTGATCGACGGTTCGTTGTCGAGCCGGCCGAGGAACAACGACAGCACCACAAGGACGATGGTGGCGGCGGTCGTGACCAGCAGGTTGCGGTTGAAGAATCCGAGGATGGCGTCGACCGGACCGCCGAGGAGGTCACCCGACAGACGGAGGGCGACGACGGCCGTGATCGTGCCGGCGACATTGGTGATGATGAACGCCCGTACCCGCATTCCGGCCGCGCCGGCCAGCGCGCACACGATTGGTCCCGGCCATAGAAAAACAATCAGATACGACGCCTTGGCGAACGCCTTCTCCGCCCAGCGCACGACTTGGCCGCCCCCGGCATTTCGTTCGAGCCACCGGATGGTCGCATCACCGTAGAGCCGGCCGAGCAGGTAGTACAGCGGATCGGTCAGCATGCGCCGGAATACGCCCACGACGAAGAACGGCACCAGATCGACGTGTCGGGCCAGCACCAGGTTGCGGTTGCGCGGGTCGAGGGCGATGAGCAGGAGCGGGTGCTTGGTCGCGAGCGTGGGAGTGAGCGCTGTCGCAATGGTGGCACCGACCCAGATGACGAGCAGGGGGGTGACCAAGAGCCAGAGTACGCGCCGGTTGGGCTTCGCTGCCTCGTCTTGGGCTGTGGTCTCGGCTTCGGCCGGATCCGGTTGTTCGTCGTCCACTGGGTCCACGGTTTCTGACGCTACGGCGTGCTGGCGCCGGGGCATGAAAATGGCTGGTCAAGGCCAACGTCGGGAATGTCGATTCTAAAGGAATGGACTCGCTCCGCTCTGCCGAACGCGGGCGAAGCCGCGACGCGGCAGCCGACAGTGGACTGCTAGCTCGGCTGGTTTCGCTGCTGCCGAAGGGCGGCACCCTGCCATACGAGGTCTGGCGCCATCGCCACCGCGGCGTCCTGATCCTGCTCTGGCTGCAGGTGCTGGGGCTGTTCCTCTTCGCCACGGCCCGGGGTTACACCTGGAACCACAGCCTGTTCGAGGCGGGGGTAGTGGCCCTGCCCGCCCTGGCCGCGGGGGTGACGATCCACCGACGCCGGGTGAGCACGGTGTTCGCCTCGGCGGGATTGATGACCGCCTCCGCGGTGTTGGTGCACCTGTCCGGCGGAGCAATCGAAGCTCATTTCCATTTCTTCGTGATGGTCGGCGTGGTCGTGCTCTACCAAGACTGGGTGCCGTTCCTCGTCGCCATCGCTTTCGTTGTGCTCCATCACGGCATCGTGGGCGTGTTGGCGCCGCACGACGTCTACAACCATCAGGGGGCGTGGGATCACCCGTGGACTTGGGCGGGCATTCACGGCTTCTCAATTTTGGCAATGAGCGTCGCGGGCATTGCCACGTGGAAGCTCAACGAACGTTCCCAGTCGCAGCTCGCCAACCTGGCCGCCATCGTCGAGTCGTCCGACGACGCGATTTACGGGTGGACCGTCGATGGAATGATCAACAGCTGGAACCGCCGGGCGGTCGAGCTCTATGGCTACACCCATGACGAGATCATCGGTCAGCCGGTTTCGGTCCTCATCCTCCCGGTGGAGGCGCTTGAGGCCGAGAGCAGGCTCGACCGAACCCGCCGGGGTGAGCGTCTGGAGCCCTTCGACGCCGAGCGGGTGAGAAAGGACGGGAGCGTGGCCGAGGTATCGGTGACGATCTCCGCGGTCCGGAACTCCAACGGTGACGTGATCGGCGGAGCCACCATTGCGCGCGACGTCAGCGAGCGACGGCGCGCCGAGGAGGCTTTGCGCATCAGCCAAGAGCGAACCCGGGACGCACTCTCCTTGCTGGCGGCAACCCTCGAGTCGACGGCCGACGGGATACTCGTCGTTGACGCTGAGGGCGCAATCGAAAGCTTCAACGCACGGTTCGCCGAGATGTGGCGTCTTCCCGGTCCCCTCCTCGAGTCGCGCGACGACACCGGCGCGCTGGCGTTCGTGCTCGACCAGCTGCGCGACCCTGAGACCTTCATGGCCAGAGTCAGTGCGCTGTACCTCGAGCCCGAAGCGGAGAGCCATGACACCTTGCATCTCAAGGACGGCCGGGTGTTCGAGCGGTCGTCCAAGCCGCAACGGGTCGACGGAGTAGTCGTCGGCCGAGTCTGGAGCTTTCACGACGTCAGCGACCGAAGACGGCTCGAGTCCGAGCTGGCCAAGGCTCGGGACAAGGCGCTCGAGTCCTCCAGGCTGAAATCGGAGTTTCTGGCGACCATGAGTCACGAGATACGGACGCCAATGAACGGCATCATCGGTTTGACCGGGTTACTGCTCGACACCGAACTGACCGATTCTCAGCGTCAATATGGCGACGGCGTCCGCGCCTCCGGTGAGGCGCTGCTCGAGATCATCAACGACATCCTCGACTTCTCCAAGATCGAGGCCGGCAAGCTCGAACTGGAGAGGGTCGACTTCGACCTGGCTCAGGCCATGGACGACGTGACAGCGCTGGTCGCCGAGTCGGCGCGGGCCAAGGGCCTCACGCTCGCGGCGTACTGCCATCCCGGCGTGCCCGCCATGGTTCGGGGCGATGTCGGCCGGCTACGCCAGATCCTGCTCAACCTGGTGTCGAACGCGGTCAAGTTCACGCCTTCGGGTGAGGTCGTGGTGCGCGCCGGGCTTCGTGCCACACGGCCGGATCAGTTCGTCGTACATCTGGAGGTGGCCGACACGGGCATCGGCATCGACGCTGGGACGGCCGAACGACTCTTCGAACCGTTCTCCCAAGCCGATGCCTCCACCACCCGCCAGTACGGTGGCACCGGTTTAGGTCTGGCCATCTGCCGCCGGTTGGCCAAAGCCATGGGGGGCACGATCGGGGTCGACAGCCGGTTGGGCAAAGGGAGCACCTTCTGGCTCGACCTGCCGCTCTCGGCCGCCGATACTCCGGCGCCGTACGAGGTAACGCGTCCGACGGACTCCCCGAACAGGAGCCCGTCGGGCGATCCGCCACGCCCAGCTCCTGCGGTGGGATCCCAGGGCCGGCTGCTAATCGCTGAGGACAACGTCA
This sequence comes from Acidimicrobiales bacterium, assembly GCA_035525375.1. GTDB lineage: Bacteria > Actinomycetota > Acidimicrobiia > Acidimicrobiales > AC-14 > JALZBN01. Next base: position 23,298 of record DATLEI010000028.1, on the reverse strand, counting down.
TCAATCAGGCGGTTGCAAGGGGGATGGCGGCCAGGTTGGGCTACGACTGCGACGTTGCTGCCAATGGGATCGAGGCCTTGGATGCACTCGAGCGCCAGCCCTACGACGCGGTGCTGATGGACTGCCAGATGCCCGAGATGGACGGCTTCGAGGCAACCGCCGAGATCCGTCGCCGTGAAGAAGGCACCGAGCCGATCCCGATCATTGCCATGACCGCTAGTGCTCTCGTGGAAGATCGAGAGAGGTGCCTCGCGGCCGGGATGGATGATTATCTCGCCAAGCCGGTAAAGAGCCCGGAGCTCGACCGAGTGCTCAGCAAGTGGCGTCCCGCCGGTCGCAGTGAGCGGGAAGGGGTGGTCCTCGGGCAGAGCCAGGCGCCGGTGGATGACCGAGTTGACGAGGACCTCCTGGCCGAGTTGCTCGAGATGTTGGCGGATCCATCCTCGTCAGAGGTACCGGCCATCCTCGAGCTGTTCCTGAACGAGACGTCGAAACGCCTCGAAGGGATTCAGGCTGCGGTCGGGTCAGGCGACCTCCCTGAGGCGAGTCGGCTGGCCCACAGCCTCAAAGGCTCTGCCGGTTCTTTCGGGGCGCGCCGGCTCTCGTCGATCGGCGGCGAAATCGAAGCGGCCTGTGGGAGAGCGGACACTGACGCCGTCTCGACGCAGTTGCCGGCTCTCCGCTCGGAGTTCGACGCATTCCGCGGCATCCTGCTGGCGCGCTTCCGTAGTGGCAGAGTGGCCAGCTGAGCGATCGGGGCCAGCCGCCGAGACAAAAGACGGAGCAAACCCGCTGGTAGGGTGCCTCGCGTGGGAAGGTTCGGTGCAGTCGTCACGGCCATGGTGACGCCGTTCGACGACGATGGGCGAATCGACCTCGATGCCGCCGCATCGCTTGCCCGTTGGCTCGGTGACCACGGCAGCGACGGCCTGGTCGTCGCCGGAACGACCGGCGAAGGATCGGTCCTGAGCGACGAGGAGAAGCTTGACCTCTGGCGCGCCGTGACCGAGGCGGTCACCATCCCAGTGGTCGCGGGGAGCAGCAGCAACGACACGGCCCATTCCGTCGACCTGACCCGCAAGGCCGCAAGTACAGGCGTCACCGGCGCGCTCGTGGTGACGCCCTATTACAACCGTCCGTCGCAAGCAGGTATCGAGGCGCATTTCCGCGCCGTTGCCGCAGCCTCCGATCTACCGGTTCTCATCTATGACATCCCGGTGCGCACGGGCCGGAAGGTGTCGAACGACGTCCTCGTCCGTCTGGCCACGACCACACCAAATGTCGTGGGCGTCAAGGACGCCGCAGGCGACCCGGCCACGTCGGCGCGCTTGGTTGCTGCCACACCCGATAGCTTTGAGCTCTACAGCGGTGACGATTCCTTGACGCTGCCACTCTTGAGCGTCGGTGCCGTCGGCGTGGTGGGCGTGGCTACACATTGGGCCGGTCCGCAATTCTCCGAAATGATCGCGTCGTTCGCAAAGGGCGACGTGCAACGGGCCCGGGAGGTCAACACCCTGTTATTCGATTCGTATGCGTTCGAGACAAGTGACGCAGCGCCAAACCCTCTGCCAGCCAAAGCGATGATGCGGGTGCTGGGCCAGCCGGTAGGGCAGTGCCGCTTGCCGATGGGTCCTGCGCCCGAGGGTCTTGAAGACCGGGCCCGAGAAGTACTGGCCACACTTGCCTGATCCCGTACGCATCACCTTCCTCGGCGGCCTGGGCGAGATCGGCCGTAACTGCGCGGGCGTCGAGCAGGAGGGGCGCATCATGCTCCTCGACTGCGGCCTCATGTTCCCCGAAGCCGAGATGCTCGGCGTCGATTTGGTACTCCCCGATTTCACCTGGCTGCGCGAGAACGCCGAGCGCATCGAGGGCTGCATCATCACTCACGGCCATGAAGACCACATGGGCGCGCTTTCGTACCTGCTCCGGGAGATGTCGTTCCCGCTCTACGGATCGGAGCTGACCCTCGGTCTGGCCCGCAACCGCATCGAAGAGGGCGGTCTACTCGATCGCACGAGCTTCAACACAGTGGCTGACGGCGAACGGCGCCGCATCGGACCCTTCGATTGTGAGTTCATCCCGGTCACCCATTCGGTGCCGCATGGCTTCGCGACAGCGTTCCACACGCCCCAGGGCATCATCCTGCACTCGGGTGACTTCAAGATCGACCTCAACCCCGTCGACGGCCGGCTCACCGACCTCGGCCGAATCGGCGCGCTCGGCAAAGACCCCGGTATCCGGCTGTTGCTCTCGGATTCGACCAACGCTGAGGAGCCGGGTCACTCAGCAAGTGAGAGCTCAGTGGGTGCCTCGCTACGAAACCTCTTTCGCGATCACCACGGGCACCGCATCATCACTGCCTGCTTCGCCAGCCACCTTCACCGCATCCAACAGATCGCCGACGCCGCGGTCGGCACAGGGCGCACCATCGCCACGTTGGGGCGCTCGATGGCGAAGAACGTCACCCTCGCCCGCAAGATGGGCCTGTTGCACATCCCCGATGCCAACCTCGTCGACATCGAGGCCATCGGCGACCTCGACCCGGCGCGCGTCTGCATCATCTCCACCGGCTCTCAAGGTGAGCCCATGTCGGCGATCTCCCTCATGGCTGCCGGGGAGAACAAGTGGCTGCACCTCGCCGACGGCGACGTGGTGATCATCAGCGCCAACGCCATCCCGGGGAACGAGCACAGCGTGAACAAGGTGATCGACGGTCTGTACCGCAAGGGCGCTGAGGTCGTGCACGCAGGCATCGCTCATGTCCATGCCACCGGCCATGCGATGCGGGGCGAACTGGCGACGTTGCTCTCGGTTGCCCGGCCGCAGTCCTTTATTCCGGTGCACGGCGAGTTCCGCCACCTCACCCATCACGCCGAGCTGGCGATCGAGATGGGTGTGCGCGAGTCCAATGTGTTGCTCGCCGAGGACGGTGACGTGATCGAGCTCACCGATGGGGGGATCGACTTCGCCGGCTCGGTTCCGGCTGGCTTCCTCTACGTCGACGGAATCGTGGGTGACGTGGGCCACGGTGTGTTGCGTGACCGGCGCGTCCTGGCCGACGAGGGCGTGATCGTGGTCGTGGTCGTCGTCGATGCCCACTCTGGCGAAGTGCTCACCGATCCCGAGATCATCACCCGGGGCTGGGTGCACGCCTCCGAGGCCGAAACCCTGCTCGACGAGGCCCGGCAACGGATCTTGAACAGCCTGGAGGAGGCCGCCGACGAAGGCGTCCCCGACATGGAGAACCTCAAGCGGCGCATTCGTCAGGCTGCGGGGCGGTTCGTGAACGAGCGCACCAAGCGCAAGCCCATGATCGTCCCGGTGGTCATCGAGGCCTAAACGGCAGACGAAACTCTTGGCAACGCTCAGCCGTGCACGTTGAGCGTCTCGTCGAGCCAATCGATGATCACCCGGTTGGCCATCGAGCGGTTGAGCGCCTCGCAGTGTGCTCCAGCGCCGTCGGCGTCCTGGAATTCGATGAACGTCTTGGGGCAGGTGAGCCCGTCGTAGAGGGCCTTCGCGTTCGACGACACCGGGTCGGACTCAGCCGCAGTGATGAGTGTCGGGCACTGGATGGCAGCGACCTCATCGGGCTCGAGTTTCCACTTGGCCATCTCAACGAGGTACGACGACAGGTCTGTCGCGGCGTTGGTCCAATAGCCGCGCTGCAGGATCTTCCAGCGCAGTGAGCGGTTGCTCTCTATGGCGTCCAGTGCCTTCTTCTCGTCATCGGGATCGAGGGCCGGCAGCCGGGCGACGGCGGCGTCGTCGAGACCGAACATCTTCATGATGCCGAAGAACTTCACGCCTACGTCGAGCTGGCCGGGATCGGCGACGATGGCGCCCAGCCGGTGTTCGTACGCGGCGGCCCGTGGCGCCATGTAGCCGCCGAGACTCCACGCGTGGTACACGATCCGATCCGGGTCGACGACGTCGATGGCAAGTGCCGCGTCGACGACGGGAGTGACCACTTTCTCCCAGTCGTGGCGCAGCGGTAGCCCTTCGTCGATGAGAGGTCGGCCCTGGCCAGGACCGTCGTGGAGGAGGACGTGATACCCGCGCCGCAAGGCGGCCACGCCTATGCCGACATGGTTCAGGTCGTAGGTGGAGTCCCAGCCGCCGCCTACGACGACCACTGGCCGCACTTCGTTCGCGTGCCCCGGAGCGCGCAAGAAGTACCCCGGCATCGTGGTGTTCTCGTAGGGGATGTCGAGCTTCTCGCCAGGCGGATCGAGCATTTCCATCGCCCGATCGAAGGTGTTCATCTCGAGGTGGAACGTGTCGACGAGGCGGGGGTCGACCGGTGTTCCGTAGAGGGGGTGGTAGGCGACGCCGAGGAAGCACACGGCGCGCAGGTAGCAGTCGTGTGCGCTGACCCGATGCCCCTTCGCCGCAGCCGCGTCGCCTTCCTCGATACGGCGGTGGGCGAGCTTGACGAACGAGTCGTGGAAGGAACCGTCGTCGCCCTCCTTCACCTCGAGCGCGACCGCCTGGATTTCCCCGAAGTCACTGCCCCCGTAGGGAGCGAAGCCCAGGGCCAAGCTCGCGAAATCGTCATGGAGCGGATCGCTGAAAAAGATCATGCCAGACGCTAACTAGCAACCTGCAGGATCGCAACGGGCGACCTCCCGGGTTGGCGATGTTGCTGGTGTTACCGTTGTGGCCACTGTGGCGACGACAACCGGGCGTAAAACGCCTGAAAAAAAGAAGCCGCCGGCCAAGGCCCGCAAGCCGGCAGTGGCCCGGAAATCAACGGCCCGGAAGCCGCCTCGGCGCGCGCCGAGCACGCCGCGGACCAAGCCGCGGGTCAAGAAGCGATCGTTTGCCACCTCGCTGGCGTCGCAGTGGCAGGACATCGCCGGACTGGTGCTCGTCATGGTTGGCCTCGTCGCCGGCTTGGGTGTCTATGGCGACTGGGCCGGACCGGTTGGACGGGGGCTCAATCGGGGAATAGCGACCGCGGTCGGCTCCGGCCGGGTCATCGTGCCTGTGGCCCTCATCGTCCTCGGTGCCGTCCTGGTGCTGCGCCGGCCGCGTGAGCACCCGGCGGCGTTGGCCGTCGGATCCGGGTTGGCGGTCGTCGCCGGCGCCGGGCTGCTGAGCCTGGCCAAAGGCTCGCCCTCCCTGGACGCGCCGGTGGGTGCCCTCCGTGACGCCGGTGGAGTGATCGGCGCCGCGGCCGCGTCTCCGTTACAAGCTGCAGTCGCTACTGGAGGCGCGGCGGTCGTACTTGCGACTGTCCTCGCCCTCGGCCTCGTGATCGCTGCCCACCTCGACCTTCGCCAGATCCTCAGCGGCATGGGGCGCGCCATGCGCTGGACGGGCACCGCCGCGGCCCGCTGGTGGCGCACGTTCACCACAACGGGCGCGCCAGCGGAGCCGAGCGCGGACGCAAAGACAGGGGTTCCGGCGGTGGTTCCGGCGGTGGTGCCCGCGCCGGTGCTGGCCGGGGCGGCGCTGGCCGAGTCCCAGTACGGCTACAACGGCGATGTCGATGTCGACGACGTCGATGACGCCGGCGGCATCACACCGGTCGTGCACGTGCCCACCGAGCCGGTGCCGGATGGAGAGCAGCTGTCGATCGACCTGGGGCCAGCGGCCGAACCGAACGCCTGGCACCTCCCGGCCCTGACCCTGCTCAAGAAGGGCGAGGCCCACGAGGTCGACCGCAAGCTGGTCGAGGCCGAGGGCCGGGCGCTCGAAGCGGCCCTGGCCACCCACGGGGTGGAGACCAGCCTCGTCGGCATGACCGTGGGCCCGACGGTCACGCGCTACGAGCTCGCCTTGGGACCCGGCGTGAAGGTGGCCCGGGTCACCAACCTCCACAAGGACATCGCCTACGCCATGGCGTCGGCCGACGTGCGGATCTTGGCTCCGATCCCGGGCCGCTCGGCCATAGGCGTAGAGGTGCCGAACAAGTCACGACAGCTGGTGCTGCTGGGCGACATCCTGTCGTCACCCGAGGCCCGGCGCGCCACCCACCCGCTCGAGGTCGCCATGGGCCGCGACATCGCCGGCCGCCCCGTCATGGCGAACCTTGCCGAGATGCCCCACATCCTCATCGCCGGTGCGACCGGGGCCGGCAAGTCGTCGTGCATCAACTCGCTGATCACGTCGGTGCTGATGCGGTCCACTCCTGAGCAGGTACGCATGATCCTCGTCGACCCCAAGCGAGTCGAGCTGGGTCAGTACAACGGCCTCCCTCACCTGTTGACCCAGGTCGTCGTGAACCCGAAGAAGGCCGCTAATGCGCTGTCGTGGGCGACCCGGGAGATGGAACGACGCTACGACCTGCTCGCTGAGGTCGGTGCCCGCGACGTCTCCGGCTACAACGCCGCCTTCGATCGGGGCGAGTTGGCCTCTGAGCCCGGCCCGAGTGGCCGAGAGCGGGAAGCGGGCGTCGAGGCGACGTACAAGCGGCTGCCGTACATCCTGGTCGTCGTCGACGAGCTGAACGACCTCATGATGGTCGCCGCCCGTGATGTGGAGGAGTCGATCTGCCGCCTTGCACAGATGGCGCGCGCCGTAGGTATCCACCTGGTGATCGCCACCCAGCGTCCGTCGGTCGACGTGATCACCGGTGTGATCAAGGCCAACATCCCTTCCCGCCTGGCATTCGCCGTCACCTCGCTCGCTGACAGCCGGGTGATCCTCGACCAGCAGGGCGCCGAGCGCCTGATTGGGCAGGGCGACATGCTGCTCGCGATTGCGTCGTCGAATGTGCCCCGGCGCGTGCAGGGGGCCTGGGTAGGCGAGGACGAGGTGCGCAAGGTCGCTGCGCACTGGAAGCGGCAGGCGCAGCCCCAGTACGTCGACGGCGTCGAGGGTGAGGACGCGCCGGGTGGATCCGACCGTGGCCCTGAAGATGGCGACGACGAGCACCTCGAAGCGGCCATGGAACTAGTGGTCCGTTCCCAGCTCGGCTCGACGTCGATGCTGCAGCGCAAGCTTCGCCTGGGCTTCGCTCGGGCCGGGCGCCTCATGGACCTTCTGGAGCGCCGAGGGGTTGTCGGCCCCTCCGAGGGGTCGAAGGCGAGGGCAGTGCTCATGACCCCCGAGGAGCTCGACGAGCTCAAGGCTCGCTCGGGCTGACCCGACATTTGGGTAAATCGGCCAGCCGAGTTTCACCTGGACCCGAACGCGACAATGGCGCCTCCTTGGAGGCGCCATTGTCGGTTTGTGTGGGGTTGGTGGTTAGGCGGCGACGCGAGGCCGCTGGTGGCGGCCGGTCTCGGGCTTACCCGTTTCGCTCGGGCTGAGGAATCCCAGCACCGCGCTCCACGCGCTAGCCATCGACCCGACGATCAGGCCGGTGGCCCAGGTACCCATCCATGCTTCGCGCAGGGCGATGTCGTAGCCGGCAAACATCGAGTAATCGGCGACGACGACGGCGGTTACCGCCAGCAGGAAGGTCAGGAACGTGTGGAAGCGGGCGAGGCCCGGCACGAACTCTTCCAGCAGTTCTGCAACCTTGAGTACCGCGAGACCCAGCAATGCGATGACAGCGAACTCGTACATGACACTGACCTCCTATTGGGGTGGACTTGCGGACATTCGACCGTTGAAAATGGACTAAAGTGACATTTGTTACCGGTCTGAAGTGTCCGGGACACGTGGCAGCCGCAGCCGGCTGGGCGGCGTTCCGGGCTGAGGATCACCCAACCGGGCCGCCAGGCAGGCGAGACTTGGTGCCCGACGCCTCACGAAGGGATTCAAGATGGCTAACTACGAGGGTTACTGCGTGAAATGCCGCGAGAAGCGGGAGTTCGACGGCACCGAGGTCGAGCTGGCCAATGGCCGGCGCGCCGCTCAGGGCACTTGCCCAACCTGCGGCACCAAGATGAACCGGATGCTGGGCAAAAAGTAGACACGGCCATAGCCGGGCCCAGCGCCCGGCTATGGCCGTTGCGGGCTTCGCTAGATTGGCGCCCTTGGCTTCCTACTGGATCGAGACGCTTGGGTGCCCCAAGAACGCGGTCGACTCTTCTAAGGTCGCCGGCACCCTCCTTGCTGACGGCCTTGTCGAGGCTGACGATCCCTCGTCTGCTGATCTGGTCGTCGTCAACACCTGCGCGTTCATCGAGGCTGCTCGGCAGGAGTCGGTTGACACAGTTCTTGCCCTTGCCGATCTGAAGCAGTCCTCGGCTCGGCTCGTCGTCACGGGGTGCATGGCTGAGCGGTACGGCTCGGAGTTGGCCGAGGCGCTGCCTGAGGTTGATGCGGTCGCCGGTTTTGGGGTGCCGGTGACGCTCACGGCCAAGCCCTCGCTGCCGATACTGGATCTGCTGAATCTGCCTCGGCCCGCCTCTTCCGCGCCGTGGGCCTACGTGAAGGTGGCCGAAGGGTGTGACCGGGCTTGTGGGTTCTGCGCCATTCCTTCCTTTCGGGGGCCGCAGCGTTCCCGCACGCTCGACTCCATCCTGGCCGAGGTCGATTCGCTCGACGTGGCCGAGATTGTGTTGGTCGCGCAAGACCTGGCGTCCTACGGGCGCGATACCGGGCGCAAGGGCGGCATTATCCCGCTGGTCCAGGCTGTCGCGTCTCAGGTGGCCCGCACCCGGCTCCTGTACCTGTATCCGTCTGAGCTCGATGATCGTCTCGTCGACGCCATCTGTTCCACCGGCGTTCCCTACTTCGACCTCAGCCTCCAGCACGTGTCCCGACCCCTTGTGCGGCGAATGCGCCGGTGGGGTGACGGTTCCCGCTACCTCGATCGGATCGAAACGATCCGGGCGCGGGAACCGAAGTCCGCCTTCCGGTCGTCGTTCATCGTCGGCTACCCCGGGGAGACCGAGGACGATCACGATCTCCTCCTGCGATTCCTCGACGACGCACAGCTCGACTGGGCCGGCTTCTTCTCCTGGTCACACGAGGAGGGTACCTACGCCGCCGATCTCGACCGCGTGGTAGATCCAAGCCTTGTGAACGACCGACTACGGGAACTCCAAGAGATCCAGGACCGAATCACCGCGGTCAAGCGTGCCGCCCTCGTGGGTACGCAGGTTGACGTTCTTGTCGATGCGCCCGGGACGGGTCGCACCCATAGGGAGGCACCAGAGATCGACGGCGTGATCACCCTGCCGGACAGCTGGGAAACCGGCGCGTTCACGACCCTGACCGTCACCGGCGCGGCCGGCCCCGACCTGGAAGCTGCATAGGGCGGCGGGAAGATGGCAACCGAAAGCTTCGGCCCCTCCGCTCTTGTCACGCCGGCAAATGCCCTCACCATGACCAGGGTGCTGGCGATGCCCGTACTCCTGGTGCTCATTCTCGGTGAGGGTCCGTCGTGGGCGGCATTTGCGGTGTGGGTCATCGTGGCGATCACCGACGTCGCCGACGGGATGGTGGCGCGCCGGCAGGGCACGACTCGCTCCGGCGCCTTCCTCGATCCGCTGGCCGACAAGGTCCTCGTGCTCGGGGCCATGTACGCCCTCGTTTCTCAAGACCGGCTGTGGTGGCTTCCCGTGACCGTCATCACGCTTCGCGAGATCGTGATCAGCGTCTACCGGTCCTACGTTGGTCGCCAAGGCATCTCCGTCCCCGCCCGGCCACTGGCCAAGCTCAAGACGGTGGCGCAGGACGTCGCCGTGGGGCTGGCGTTGGTGCCGTTCATGAACGACGGGCACCTCTTGGCGGTTTCGTCGTTCCTCTGGGTTGCCGTGGTCCTGACCGTGGTCACCGGCGTGCAGTACCTGTGGGACGGCCGCCAGGTGGCCAGCACCGCATCGTCATCGGGCTGACTGGCAAGCGGCCGAGAGCGGATGAGCAATGGATTGTGAGGTCGTCGCGGTCGGCACGGAGTTGCTGCTCGGACACGTGGTCGACACGAACTCGGCGTGGCTGGGCGACCGTCTGGCGCTCGCCGGGATCGACTGCCGCTTTCAGATCAAGGTCGGTGACAACGAGGAGCGGATCGCCTCGGTGATCCGTGATGCGCTCGCACGGAGCGATTCGGTCATCGTGTGCGGGGGTCTCGGCCCTACGCCCGATGACATGACGCGAGAGGGGATCGCCGCCGCGCTCGGCGTGCGTCTCATCCGGGACGGGGAGATGATCGAGCAGATCCGGTCGATCTTCGAGAGCCGGCAGCGGGAGATGGCCCCGAGCAATACTCGGCAGGCCGACCTTCCCGAAGGGGCCAGGTTCATACCGCAACGCCGGGGCACCGCCCCGGGCCTGATCTGTCTGGCCGGCCACAAAGTGGTCTATGCCGTTCCCGGGGTGCCCTACGAGATGGAGGAGATGGTCGAGCGGGCCGTGGTCCCTGACCTCCTCAAGCGCGCCGGCAACCCCTTTGTCATCCTCAGCCGCATGTTGCGTACGTGGGGGCTGGCCGAATCGACGCTCGCCGAGCGGGTGGCGACTCGGGTCGAAGCGCTCGAGCCGCTGGGCAACCCGACCATCGCCTTCCTCGCCGCCGGTGTCGAGGGCATCAGGATCAGGATCACGGCCAAGGCACCGAGCGACGACGAAGCGCGCCGGATGCTCGATGCCGAGGAGGCCGAACTCCGTAGCTTGCTTGGCGACGTCGTCTTCGGCGTCGACGATCAGTCGATGGAACGGGTCGTGGCTGACCTACTCGTGGAACGGAAACTCATGCTCGGTGTCGCCGAGTCACTCACCGGGGGGCTTGTGGGTTCCCGGCTGGCGGAAACCGAAGGGGCCAGTGACTGGTTCCGCGGCTCGATCGTCTCGTACGACAGTGAGGTGAAGTTCGACCTCCTCGACGTCCCCGAAGGTCCCGTCGTGTCCGCAGCGGCGGCCGAGGCCATGGCCCGCGGGGCCCAGAAGCGTCTGCGCGCCGACGTCGGCATTGCTGTCACCGGCGTGGCCGGTCCGGCCACTCAGGACGACCAGCCGGTCGGCACCGTCTTCATGGGTGTCGCGGTGGGCGACGACGTGAGGGTGGAGGAGGCGCACTTCCCCGGCGAGCGCCAACACGTCCGCCAGTTCTCGACGATCTCGCTCCTCGACCTCCTCCGAAAACGGCTCCTCGAAACGACCTGACGAACTCGGGATGTCCCGTCCAAACACTTGCGCCGTGGCGTAAACTGCGAGGAAAGGAGCCCGGTCGAGCCCGGCCCGGGTAGGTCAACACGGAGGGGGCCTGATCACAACTAGCGCCAACCAGCTCCTCGGCGCCTTGCACCAGTTGACCGAGACCGCGATTGCGGCTCCGGGGCCGGGTGCGATCTACGAGGCTGCCCTTGATGCGATCGTTGACACGCTCGGCTCGGACCGGGCGGCCGTGCTGCTCTTTGATCCCGACGGTGTGATCCGTTTCAAGGCATCCCGAGGGCTTTCGGAGGACTACAAACTCGCGGTCGAGGGCCACACGCCATGGTCGCCGGACGAGACGGCGGCGAAGCCGGTGCTCATCTCTGACGTTTCGGCCGCGGAGGACCTCGGCGAGCTGCAGGGCGTGATCCTCGATGAAGGCATCGGGGCCGTCGCCTTCGTTCCGCTCGTCTACGCCGATCGCTTGCTCGGCAAGTTCATGGCCTACTTCCGAGGGCCGCACACCTTCACGGCTGATGAGGTCGAGTTCGCCCAGACCGTCGCCGCCCACATCGCCTTCGCCCTCGAGCAACGCCGGCTCGAAGATCAACTTCGCGTGGCCAACGACGAGTTGATTGCCATCCTGCACGCAGTTGGCGAGGCGATCACGGTTCAGTCTCGTGATGGAAAGCTGCTCTTCGCCAACGACGCCGCCGGTCGGCTCCTCGGGTTCACCAATGGCGAGGAGCTCCGCAGCGCGTCAACGGCCGACATCATGAACCGGTTTGCGATTTTCGACGAGGCAGGCGAGCCCGTCGGCGTCGAGCGTTTGCCCGGCCGGCTCGCCCTCGGGGGAAAGGATCCTCCCGAGGTTCTACTTCGTTACCGCGTGCTCGCTACTGGTGTCGAGCGGCACTCGTTGGTCAAGGCGAGTCCTGTGACCGACGCCGCAGGGAAGGTGCGGTTCGCAGTGAATGTTTTTCGCGACGTCACCGAGCGCGAGCGCGCACTAACGGCCCTGCGCCACAGTGAGGCTCGGTTGGAGCTCTTGGCATCGACGAGTCGGAAATTGCTGGCGGCGTCGCTCGATCATCGCAGTGTGCTCGATGCCGTTGCGGATGTCTTCGTCCCCGAACTGGCAGACGCCTGCACCGTGTGGGAGATGAACAACGACGATTCGGTGGAAGCGTCCACCGGCCGCCCAACTGCCGGTGGCGCCGCATCGGCCCTCCCGGAACTCGTCGTCAGCGAGGCCATCCGCGCCGGCCAGTCTCTGCTCGTGCCCGATGCTGGGCAGTCAGTCATCGTGGTGCCGCTGGAAGCGCGGGGCCATCCCGTGGGTGGTGTGACGCTCGTGAGATCGGGGCGCCCGTACGAGACGAGCGACTTGGCGCTCGTCGAGGACGTGGCCCGGCGCGCTGCGCTCGCTATCGACAATGCGCGGCTGTTCTCCGAGCGGTCGCAGGTGGCCGAGACGCTGCAAAAGGCGCTGCTGCCACCGAGGTTGCCCGACGTCCCCGGCCTCGAGCTCGCCGCCCGCTATCACCCCGCAGCGAGCGAGGTGGGCGGCGACTTCTACGACATCCTCGAGGTCGGTCCGCAGAAGTGGATGTTCATCGTCGGCGACGTTTGTGGGAAGGGGATTGAGGCCGCATCGCTGACGGCAGTTGCGCGGTCGACGGTGCAGGCGCTGTCGTTGGAGCACGAGCGTCCCAGTGAATTGCTGCGGGCCATGAACTCGGTGCTATTGCGACAGCTGGCTGCGGATCGCTTCTGCACGATCACGTGCGTCTTGGTGGACGCGAGCGGCCCCACACCACGGATGACGATGTCTCTGGCCGGCCAACCCCGGCCGCTGCTGGTGCGCGCCGGCGGCGAAGTCTCCTTGGCCGGACGCCACGGCACTGTGCTTGGCATCCTCCCGACCGTCGACGTCCACGACGACGAGCTGACCCTGGGTGGCGGTGACTCGCTCGTGCTCTACACCGATGGTTGCTTCTCGGCCGGTCCTGACGCGACCGAAGGCGAGGAGAGTCTCGTCGCAGCGACGACGGTAGGCGGCGCCACGACGGTCTCGGCGCTCGCGTCCCGGGTGGAGGCGGCCGGTCTCTCCGGCGACGCCGATGACGTCACTGTGCTCGCCCTGCGCGTCACCTGACCCGTCCGTCGAGTCAGGCCGCGCCGTGTTCGCGCAGCGCCGTCACGATCTGCTCGTCGCCTCGCTCCTCAGCTGCCCGAAGAGGCGTCCAGCCCTCGGCCTGCGGCGCGTTTGGATCCGCGCCGGCTTCGAGCAGGAGGGTCACGATCTCGACGTTTCCACCGGCCACAGCGGAGTTGAGAGCGTGCACCTTCATGTCGTTCTTCGACGCCGGCGCGACATCGGCCTGGTTGTTGAGAAGGAGGCGCACGGCGCCGGTCCTGCCGAAGAAGGCGGCGAGTTGGAGGGGCGTGAACCCGTCCGCCGACCAGGCGTTGACCGCGGCGCGGCTTTCGTTGACGAGGGCGAGGAGCCGTTCGGTGTCGCCGACAGCAGCCGCCTCGAACACGTCGAGATCACCCCTTGCGGCTACGAGCACTTCTGTGATGTCCTGTTGTCGCCGATACTGGGCCGCCAGCACCGCCGACACGCCTTGCGTGTTGCGGTCCGACGCCAGTTCCGGGTGCTCGCCGACGAGAGCCCTGACCGCTTCGAGGTCGCCGCTCTCGATGGCCTCGAAGAGTGTCTGCGCCACGTGCTGAGACTACGCCACACAGGAGCGAAGTGATCCTTGACCGAACGGGAGTTCGGGAACTACGCTGACGGAAGTACGGCGCTGTAATTCTTGTCGCACACCTTTCGTAGGGTGAGCCTCCCAAAGACAGAACGCCTGCCAGGCGGGCAGAGGAGAAGAATCACCGTGGAGCGAGATAAGGCACTCGAGATGGCGATGAGCCAGATCGACAAGCAGTTCGGTAAGGGGTCGGTCATGCGCATGGGCGAGACCACCAACATGGAGATCGGGTCGATTGCCACCGGCGCGCTCGCCCTCGATCTAGCCCTCGGCATCGGCGGCCTACCCCGTGGCCGCATCGTGGAGCTGTACGGTCCGGAGAGCTCGGGCAAAAGTACGTTGGCGATGCACGTAGTGGCCGAGGCTCAGCGCAACGGCGGCATCTGTGCCTACATCGACGCCGAGCACGCCATGGATCCGATCTACGCCAAGGCCATCGGCGTCAACGTCGACGAGCTCCTGATCTCCCAGCCCGATACGGGAGAGCAGGCCCTCGAGATCACCGACATGCTCATCCGCTCCGGCGCGCTCGACGTGGTTGTAATCGACTCCGTGGCCGCCCTTACACCCCGCGCCGAGATCGAAGGGGAGATGGGCGATACCCATGTGGGCCTGCAGGCCCGGCTCATGTCCCAGGCACTCCGCAAGCTGACCGCCAACCTGAACCGCACCGACACCATCTGCCTGTTCATCAACCAGCTCCGGGAGAAGATCGGTATCAGCTACGGGAGCCCTGAGGTGACGCCTGGCGGCCGCGCCCTGAAGTTCTATTCCTCAGTTCGCCTAGACATCCGGCGCATCGAGTCGATCAAAGACGGCATGGAGGTCGTCGGCAACCGCACCCGGGTCAAGGTGGTGAAGAACAAGGTCTCGTCGCCCTTCAAGATGGCAGAGTTCGACATCATGTATGGCAAGGGCATAAGCCGCGAGGGTTCGCTACTTGACGTCGGTGTCGACCAGGGCTTCGTCAAGAAGTCGGGAGCCTGGTACACGTACGAGGGCGAGCAACTGGGTCAGGGGCGTGAGAACGCCAAGGTATTTCTCGCCGAGAACGCCGAGATCATGGTGGAGTTGTCCGAGCGGATCCGCCAAGCGGTCGGGCTCGGCGACAAAGACGAGCCCGAGATCGCTGCCTCCGCCACCGATGCCGGCGGAATCCCGGGTGCCGGCAACGGCGTCGAGCCACCGGTCAGCGCTCTCGACTGATCACTTCCCTCCCACCAAGCGGGGCCCGTTTCCCACGACCGCGGGCCCTGCTTCTCTCGCGCGCTTTGGCGCCAATTATTCAGTTTCTGGAGGGGGGCTAGGGTGGAGGCAGGAGTTACGGCTTGCGCCGTCGAACCAGTACGTACGCCGACAGTCCTGGGAGGGGTGCTGTGGTCGAGGTACTCAAAGTCTCTAGCAAATCGAACCCCAATTCAGTGGCTGGTGCCCTGGCTGGCGTGCTTCGCCAGTACGGCGCGGTTGAGGTCCAAGTCGTCGGAGCCGGCGCCCTGAACCAGGCCGTCAAGGCGATTGCCATCGCCCGCGGGTTCGTTGCTCCTTCCAATATCGACCTTGTCTGCATCCCGACATTCGCCGACATCACCATCGACGGCGAGGGACGCACGGCGATCCGGTTGGCGGTCGAAGACCGCACCCGGCGGATGCCGACACCGGAGCCGGCGCGCGACGGCGGAGCCGCCCCCTTTCAGGCCTCCCCCGACGGAGCCCACGTCCTGAGTTGAGCCCGGTGAGGCATCGCCTAGCCTTGATGCCGTGAGCCGGAAATACCTCATCCGCACCTTCGGGTGCCAGATGAACGAGCACGACTCCGAGCGCCTTGCCGGGCTGCTTGAAGCGGACGGTATGGAGTCGACCGCGGAACTCGAGGATGCCGATGTCGTCGTACTCAACACGTGCTGTATTCGGGAGAACGCTGACAACAAGCTGTACGGGCAACTCGGAGAATTGAAGGCTTTGAAGGCCGCCAGACCGGGCCTGCAGATCGCAGTTGGGGGTTGCCTGGCCCAGAAGGATGGCGACCTGCTACAGGCCCGAGCGCCCCATGTCGACGCCGTCTTCGGCACCCACAATGTCGGCCATGCCACTGATCTCCTGCGGCGCGCCGCCACCGAGGGCCCGGTGACCGAGATCCTCGATACAGCCCAGGCCGACGACGAGTCCGCATTTCCTTCGGCTCTGCCGGTGCGGCGTGATGCCGCCCACGCCGCCTGGGTCACCATCCAGATCGGTTGCGACAACTCCTGCGCCTTCTGCATCGTGCCGGCCGTGCGCGGCCCCGAAATCAGTCGACCGTTCGAACAGATCGTCGCCGAGGTTGAGGCGTTGGCCGCTGGGGGCACGAGCGAGGTCACCCTGCTCGGCCAGAACGTCAACTCCTACGGGCGCGACATCACCCGGCGTCGACCCCTGTTCGCCGAACTATTGCGAGCCGTCGGCGCGGTCGAGGGAGTCCGGCGCGTGCGCTTCACCAGTCCCCATCCCAAAGATCTCCGTCCCGAGACAATCGAGGCGATGGCCGAGGTTGCCGCCGTGTGCGAACACCTTCACCTGCCGTTGCAGTCGGGGAGCGACCGCACGCTGGCGGCGATGCACCGCGGCTATACCGGTGCCCGCTACCTCGAACGGTTGGCGGCGGCGCGCGCCGCGGTCGACGACCTCGCCGTGACGACCGACCTGATCGTCGGTTTCCCAGGTGAGACCGACGACGATTTCGAACGGAACCTGGAGGTCGTGGCCGAAGCCGCCTATGACAGCGCCTACACGTTCGTCTTCTCACCGCGACCGGGCACCGAGGCGGCCACGATGTCCGGCGACTTCGTGCCGCCGGAGGTGGTTGCCGAACGTTTCGAGCGCCTCCACGTCGTCGTCGAGCGCTCGGCGATGGCGAAACATGAGGCCCGTATCGGATGTGTCGAGAAGGTGCTCGTCGAGGGCCCGAGCAAGAAGGACCCCACCAAGACGACGGGCCGCACACGCCAGAACAAGCTTTTGCATTTTGGCGCCGGCGAACTTCCTCTCGCGCCGGGCAGCTACGCGACGGTGCGGGTCACCGGCGCGGCTCCCCACTACCTGCGCGGTGAGCTCGTCGAGGTCACCGGCCGCCCGCGTCACCGCACCCGGATTCCGGTGGCCGCTGTCTGAAATCCGCCACCTCGCTCTCGTTGGCACGACTGCGTCGGCGAAGTCCGCACTGGCGCTGGAGGTCGCCCGCCGTCTCGGTGGGGTCGAGATCGTGTCCGTCGACTCGATGCAGGTCTACCGGGGGATGGACATCGGCACCGCCAAGCCCTCGCACGCCGAGCGGGCCGAGATCCCACACCACTTGCTCGACCTCGCCGATCCCAGCGAGGACTTCTCGGTGGCGCGCTTTCAGGTCGCGGCGCGCGCCGTGCTCTCCGAGATCGAGGCGCGGGGGAACCGGGCCCTCCTCGTCGGCGGCACGGGCCTGTATTTTCAGGCTGTCGTCGACGGCCTGCGACTGCCGGGGGACTGGCCCGAGCTCAAGGCTGGGCTGGAGGCCGAAGCCGCGGTTGCTGCCGGCGTCGGCGCGCTTCACGCCCGGCTGGCTGTCGCTGACCCCACGGCCGCAGCGCGTATCGAGCCTTCCAATGCGCGCCGTGTCGTTCGAGCCCTCGAGGTCACCCTCGGTAGCGGCCAGCCGTTCTCGTCCTTCGGGCCGGGCATCGATGCCTACCCCTCGACGCCGTTCCGGCTCGCAGGCGTGTGGCTTCCTCGTGCCGTGGTCGGTCAGCGCATCGCAGAGCGGTACCAAACCCAGATGAGGGCTGGCTTCCTCGATGAGGTGCGCCGCCTTGGGGCGCAACCAGGGGGGCTGTCCCGGACGGCGCGCCAGGCCCTGGGCTACCGGGAGCTGCTCGACGCCGTCGGGGGCGAACGGACTGTGGATGAATCCGTCGACGTTGCCGTGCGACGAACCCGGGAGTTTGCCCGGCGCCAGCGATCGTGGTTCCGGCGCGACCCGAGGATCACCTGGTTCGCGACGTCGCACAATCCTGTCGCCCTGCTGCCCGCGCTACTGGGAGACTGGGAGGCACCGTGATGCGACTCGAGAAATATCAGGCCAACGGGAACGACTTCCTGATCCTCCTCGACCTCGACGACAAGCACCCTGTCGACGAGGCGACCGCGCGCGCCGTGTGCGACCGCCATCGGGGAGTGGGGGCCGATGGGCTCATCCGGGTCACCGCGGGCCCGACCATGCACCTGTTCAATGCTGACGGTGGGCGCGCCGAAACAAGTGGCAATGGGCTTCGCTGCGTTGCCCGGGCTCTCGTCGACGCCGGGCTGGAGCCTGGCCCCACGTTCACCATTACCGACGACGCTGGCGCCCATCCGGTGACAGTCATCGAGGACGGCGACGTGCAGGTCGACATGGGGCCGGCCAAAGTTGACGACCTCACGTGTAACCCCGGCGCGTGGACGGCCTTTGTCGACACGGGCAACCCTCACCTGGTGCTCACCGATGACGATGGGAGGCTCGACCTGGTGACGATCGCGTCGAAGTACCCGGACCGGAACGTCGAGCTGGTCCACATGGGACCCGGCGATGACGAGCTCACGGTGCGAGTCTGGGAGCGGGGCGTCGGCGAGACCGAGTCGTGTGGCTCGGGTGCCTGCGCGGTCGCCGCCGCGGCGCGCCGCTGGAAGCTGGTTGGCACCAACGTCACTGTTCACCAGCACGGCGGCACCCTCACGGTCGATCTTGCCGGGGAGTCGATGATTCTCACCGGTCCCGCTGTGCGCGTCTGCTCGGTGGTCATCGAGGTCGGAGCCTGATGTCGGCACCGCTTATAGAGCGTGACCGGCGCGAGCGGATCGTCCTCGTGGGAGTCGCAATTCCCCCGGGCACGATCGAGGCAGCCGAGGACTCCCTCGACGAACTTGCGGCGTTGGTCGACACCGCCGGCGCCGACGAGGCCGAGCGGGTGCTGCAGCGTCGTGACGCGCCCGACCCGGCCACGTTCGTCGGTCAGGGCAAGGCCCAGGAACTGCGGGAGATCTCGGAGTCGACCGACGCCGACACCGTCGTCTTCGATGACGAGCTCTCGCCGGCACAGAGCCGCAACCTGGAGAAGATCCTCGGCCGCACCGCCATCGACCGCACCGCGGTGATCCTCGACATCTTCGCCCAACATGCCCACACCCAGGAGGGCAAGGCCCAGGTGGAGCTGGCTCAGCTCCGGTACCGCCTGCCCCGCCTCCGCGGACGAGGCAAGGGCCTGAGCCAGCAGGCCGGTGGCATCGGTACGAGGGGTCCCGGGGAGACGCAGCTCGAGGTCGACCGTCGGCGTCTCCTGCGCCGGGCGACGAAGCTCGAAGCTGAGTTGCGGGAAGTGACCAAGACGCGGCGCACGCAGCGCAAGGCCCGGGCCCGCTCACGCCTTCGCACCGTCGCCCTCGTCGGGTACACCAACGCGGGCAAGTCGACCTTGCTCAATACCCTCACCAGCGCCGATGTCGTCGTCGAGGATCGCCTCTTCGCCACAGTCGATCCGACGACGCGCCGGCTCGAGATGCCCGGCGGCGAGCGGGTGCTCCTGACCGACACCGTCGGGTTCGTCCGCAAATTGCCGCACCAGTTAGTGGAGGCGTTCCGGTCGACGCTCGATGAGGTCGGGGAGGCCGATCTATTGATTCATGTGGTCGATGCCGCTGCTGCCGATCCCGAGGCGCAGATGGAGGCGGTGCGCGCCGTGCTGGCCGAGATCGGCGCCGACCAGGTGCCCGAGCTCGTGGCGTTCAACAAGGCCGACGTGCTCGGCGACGGCGCGCCGGAGCTGAAGCGTCTGGTCGATCGCCACCCCGGTTCGGTCGTGGTCTCGGCGGTGAGCGGTCAAGGGCTCGGTGACCTTCTCGTGGCCGTCGGTGATCGTTTGCGCGCCCTGTCGAACGTCGTCGAACTACTCGTCCCCTATGACCGTGGTGACGTGATCGCGGCCATTCACCGCCAAGGCGAGGTGTTGTCCGAATCCCACGAGGACGAAGCCACCCGGCTGCGGGCACGCCTCGAGCCAGCCGAAGCGCGTCGGTTCGACGAGTTCCGGGTGCCGTCCGGCGCGTGACCGGCGCGCGCCGGGGCGGGTTCGAACCGCCGCCCTATCCCTATGACCGGCTCGACCGTTTCCGTGCCCTCGCGGACGAGCACGAGGGAGGCGTCGTCGACCTTTCCGTGGGGACGCCGACCGATGCTCCACCACCGGCCGCCGTCGTAGCTCTGGGATCATCGGACGCCGAGCGCGGTTACCCGCCGTCGGTTGGGACAGCCGCGTTCCGCGCCGCGGCGACAGGCTGGATGCAGCGGCGCCTCGGCGTAGAGGTCGCGCCGGAGGCGGTCGCCGCCTGTATCGGCACCAAGGAGTTCGTTGCCGGCGTCCCCCAATGGTTGCGGCTCCGAGACCCGGCGCGCGACACGGTCCTCTATCCGGCGGTGGCGTATCCGACCTACGAGATGGGTGCCATCCTCGCCGACTGCCGCGCCGTCGCAGTAGGGGTCGATGATGCATGGCGACTCGATCTCTCGACCGTTTCGGCCGACGACGCGGCGCGTGCGCTGTGTCTGTGGGTCAACACGCCGGCCAACCCAACCGGGGCGCTCGACGATCTCGCCGACGTCGCCGAGTGGGGGCGCGCCCATGACGTCCCGGTGTTCAGCGACGAGTGCTACATCGAGCTGACGTGGGACGGGCCCCCTCGAACGATCCTGGCCAACGGACGCGACGGCTTCGACGGGCTGGTCGCGGTCCATTCCCTGTCGAAGCGCTCCAACCTGGCCGGACTGCGCGTCGGGTTCTATGCCGGAGACCCCGAACTGGTCCATTACCTGTCGGAGGTGCGCAAGCACGCCGGGTTCATGACGCCCGGGCCCATCCAGGCCGCGGCCGTGGCCGCTCTCGGCGACGATGCCCATGTCGACGAGCAGCGGCGGCGCTACGCCGAACGGCTCCGGTTCTTCCGCGACGTGCTGGCGCGCGCCGGCATCAAGTGCGACCCGCCGGGAGGCAGTTTCTACCTCTGGGCCGAGGCCTCTGACGGCGACGCCTGGGCCGCGACCGAGATGCTGGCCCGAGACGGTGGCGTGCTCGTGTCACCGGGTGACTTCTACGGCGCGGCCGGCGCGAGTCACTTGCGTATTGCCATGGTTCAGCCCCTGGAACGGCTCGAGCTGGTTGCCGACCGGCTCGCCGCTCACGCGTGACCCACTGGCCGCCTACCATCGGCGCCCATGCCGGTTGATCCTGAAGGTGAGCCGTACGTCGCGTTGAGCCAGCTCCTCGCGCAGCTGATCGACGAGGATGTGGCCCCGCTGGCCCGGGTGCACGCATCCATTGCCGCCGTCTCCTACCTCGAAGCAATCAACCGCCAGCTGGTCGACGACGCCATGGCTCAGGGCGCGACCTGGCAGGAGCTCGCCGACGTCTTTGTGACCTCGATCCCCAATGTGCAGAACCGCTTCGGCAGCTACCGCAACTACGACGATGACGACGAGTTGGACCCGGAGGACTAACCGGCGCAGATCAAGCCGAGGAGGCACGCTCGTGTCGTCGGCACCACCGGCGGCCGAGTCGGCGGCGGCGCGGCCGGTGACGGCGTCGGGGCGCCACTCCCGCCGTCATCCGGTGGCCCCGCGGTGTCCGGGGGGAGGGGCACCCCTGAGGAGGGGCGAAGATCGAGTTCGCCCGGCGCGTTGTCGATCTGTACCGGCATCCGCTCCGGTTCGACACGCTGAAGGGCGCTGCGGGCATAGGCGAACGCGGCCTCGACGCTGCCCGGCGCGCCGCCCTGGAGGATCGCCCGCTGGATCATGTACTCGCCCATGAATGACCGCTCGCTACCGACCGCCTCATAGGCCAGGTCATCGGCACCGGCTGCGCCGGTGAGAATTCGGCCCGGCGCGAGGACCTGGGTGAAGCCGGCGCCGTAACAGGTCGCCAGCGCGATCCATGCCCGCGAGGCGGGGAGGCGGGACAGGCTGTCACCGAGTTCGGTGTCGCTGATGAGCGCCCCATCGGCGGCCACCAGGACCCGGCTCGACGCGGTGCGCCGAGCATGACCTGAGTAGAAGAAGACTGCGGTTGAACCCGGCGCGGCGCGCGCGACGAGCCAATCCAGTGCTGTCCTCACCCCGCAGGCTGATGCGCTGCCGTCGACCAGGAGCAGCCGGTGATCCGCCGGCACCCCGAGGCGCGCCAACGCGGAGTCCATTGCCCGAGCGTCGTTGACCGACGCCGCCAGGTCATGACCGTTTCCTGGGTAGTCGTTGATCCCGACCGTGACCGCCCACGTGCCTGCCGAGGCCGGGGGGCCGAGCCGTTCCCCGGCACAGGCCTCTGCAGCACCCGGCGGTAGTTCTCCGTCGAACTGCTCAGGTGCGGGCGCGATCGGGCGCTGCGGCGGGGTCACCTCGGCGGCGATGGGCGACGCCTGGCTAAGCACCGCCGGAGGTGTGTCGACGCGGTCGGTGGGGGTGCCTGCGACCTGCAGCGTGGCCGTCGCTGAGTGAGGTCGATCGAAGGCGCCGACCGCGACGAGGAGGACATCGATCACCAGGATCAGTGCCGCAAGCGATCCCACCTGTAGTTGCCGAATCCGCACGCGCCCCCCCGGCCCCTGTAATGCCGGGTGGACGCCCCGTGTCACTCCTCGAAGCGGCCGCCGAGGTGGCGAGCCAGGAACCTCTCGGCCGCGGCGTAGAAGCGCAGCCGGTTCTCCGGCTTGACGAAGCCGTGGCCCTCGTCTTCGAAGAGCATGTAGTCATGGTCGACGCCGTGCTCTTCCAGCGCGGCCACGATCTGCTCTGACTCCGCCTGCTTTACCCGGGGGTCGTTGGCTCCCTGGGCGATCAACATGGGGATGCGGATGCTGTCGGCGCGCGAAAGCGGCGACCGCTCCCACATGAACTCTGCGTCGGTCGCCGGATTGCCGACCCGGGTGTGGAACTGGGCAATCATCGGCTCCCAGTACGGCGGCACCGACTCGACCAGAGTCTTCAGGTTCGACGGCCCCACGATGTCGACCGCGCATCGGAAGAGTGTCGGCGTGAACGCCGCCCCACACAGAGCGGCATAGCCCCCGTAGGACCCGCCATAAATCGCGACCCGGTCACCGTCGGCGTAGCCCCGGTCGACCACCCAGTCGACGGCGTCGACGAGGTCGGTCTGCATCTTGCCGCCCCATTCCCGATTGCCGGCGTTGAGAAAGTCCTTGCCGTAGCCGGTCGACCCCCGGTAGTTGACCTCCACGCACAGGTAACCCCGGTTGGCAAACCACTGGGCCTCGGGTTCGAGCCCCCAAGTGGTGCGCACCCACGGGCCGCCGTGCACGAGGAGCACCGTCGGCAACTGCTCCCGCGGCTGGTCGGGCGGGAAGGTCAGGTACCCGTGGATGGTCAAGCCGTCAGACGCCTTGTAGGAAAAGGGCTCCATCGACGCCAGGGTGTACTTCGTGATCGCGGGACGGTGCTCGAAGAGAAATGTCGACTGCTGGGTCGGACGGTGCCACA
>DATLEI010000045.1:0-17619 GCA_035525375.1 Acidimicrobiales bacterium | reverse complement strand
CGCGCGCCGGCAGCAGCGCACGCCTTGGTGGCCACCGCCAACTCCTCGGCCAACACCCGACAGTCGGCGCCGGTGTACAGAGCGGGCTCGAGCGCGGCCAGCTCGTCGACGAGCGCACGCACCCGTCCCATCAAATCCTTGGCCATCGAACCCTCCTCTCGAACCCGGCGCGGTCCATAGGGCCGCAACTGCTAGGGAGTTTCCAGAGGGTGGCCGTCGTGCCCGGCCTCCGAGGCGACACACATAATTACACACATGGGATTCGCTTGTCAAGTAATTGGCGGCGCAAGCACCTCAGCGGGCGAGCTCGGCACTTCCCCGTTCGAGGACGACAAACCGGGGTCGGCGCCGGTGAGTCGCACAAACCGCCTGGTCATTACAGCCTTGACCCTCGGCGTAATCGCGCGCTTTTGGCCCTATGTTTTCCCGCTTCCTGCCGCATCCTGAAGCTATGGTCAGAACCAGCAAGACCTGGGACCAGGCGTTGGCGCGCCCCCTCGAACAGCACCTGGTACCTCAGAAACCAGACCCCCGACGCCATCGCCTATGGCGCGCCGGGCGACATCCCGGTCCCCCCGCGGACTTCGACGGCGACGGGCGCGCCGACTCACCGTCTTCCGACCGTCCAACGGCACCTGGTACCTCGAGAGCGGGGAAGCCATGCGTGGGGTATCGCCACCGACATCCCCCTGCCGCTGCCCTACGCAGTGCGAAATGCCTATTTCTGATGCGGGGCGGATACGGCCTCCGCCGGCACAGCGTTGCCTGACCGGTTCGCGCTGTCCTGGTCAGTGCCGGGGAGGTTCGGCATCTCGACTTCCACCGCGACGGTGCCGTGCTTGTCTTCCCAGAGCACGACGTTGAGTACCGAGGAGTAGACGAGCAGCTTCCCGAACAGGAGGAGCCACGCGAGGACTCCGAAGACGATACCGAGGGATCCATAGAGTCCGGACGACGACTTGATCAAATACGGCACGTAGACCGAACCGACGACCTTGAGAATTTCGAGTCCGATCGCGCCGAGGATCGCCCCCGGCAGCAGCGGCTTCCAGCCGACGTCGTGATTCGGCAACTCCTTCATCATCCAAAGCCAGATGCCGACGTTGATGGCGAATCCCACGATGATGTTGAGGGGAGCGAAGAAGCCCGGCAGGAAGTTGATCGCCGCCGTGATCGCGAACGAGGCGGCGAAGAGCACGGCAGTCCCCGCGAGCCAGGCGAGCCCCGTCAACTTGTCGCGAAGGCCGCGGCCCTCCACTTGCCACGACGTGTTCAGTGCCTGCTGGACCGCGCCGACGAGTCCGAGTCCCGACCACAACAGACCCGCGAGCCCGATCACTGACGCGGCCTTACGGCTTTGCTCGGCCTTCCCAATGGCTTCCGACACGAGCCGTCCCGACTCGCCGGAGAGGCCCATCTTCGAAACGATGTCACCGGCCAGGTCGACCGAGCTCGACGAGATGAAACCGACGATGGCGATTCCGACGAGCACCAGCGGAAAGACGGAGATGAAGCTCATGAGCGTCACCGCCGCGGCCAGGAAGCTGCCCTTGACCTCGCCGTAGCGCTTCTGCACCTTGAGCGCGACGCCGAGCCAGGGGTAGCGCTCTCCTAGAGCGTCGAGCTTTTCACGCATGGCCCGTTCGTACCCCCCCGACGGTCGATCCCACCATCCCTTACGCTACGCACGGTGCCTGACGACCGCCTGAGACTCGACGAGCTCGATCCCAACCGGATTCCGGTGCATGTCGGCATCGTCATGGACGGCAACGGTCGGTGGGCCCGAAAGCGAGGACTGGCTCGCACCGACGGCCATTCAGCCGGCGAAGAGGCGCTGTTCGATGTGGTCGAGGGCGCGCTCGAGCTCGGCATCCGGTGGCTGACCGTCTACGCCTTCTCGACCGAGAACTGGAAGCGCCCGGCTGACGAGGTGCGCTTTCTCATGCATTACAACGAGTCGCTCTTGCGCCGGCGGCGCGACGAGCTCAACGACCGTGATGTACGTATGCGCTTTGTCGGACGGCGCGACTGGCGGGTGCCGCGCCGGCTCATTCGCCTGATGGACGAGGCCGCCGACCTGACGGCGAAGAACAAGACGATGACCTTCACGACGGCCTTCAACTACGGCGGACGAGCGGAGATTGTCGACGCGGTCAGGGCGCTCGTGGAAGCGGAGGTACCCGCCCGCAAGATCGACGAGAGGTCCATCCGCCGCCATCTCTACGATCCCGAGATGCCTGACCCCGAGCTCGTGATCCGCACGTCGGGAGAATCACGGGTTTCCAACTTCTTACTGTGGGAACTCGCCTACAGCGAGCTGCTCTTCAGCGACGTCCTCTGGCCCGACTTCCGCCGCCAGCATCTCTTCGAAGCCGTCCGCGAGTACCAGCGGCGCGATCGCCGCTTTGGCGGAGTCCGTTAGAACTTGGCAGGACATTGGTTGTTGACATTTTCCAACGAGCGGTTATGTTCCGCTAGGCGTCAGGGGGCCTGAACGCAGCCGGCATCCTGCAGAGAGTGATCGTCACCGACTCCGGCTACTACTGGTTGAGACACGAACCAGAAAGGCGACAGTCAATGACGGGACGGCTTTTTCGCAAAGGCCCTCGGTCGATCGGCCTCTTGCTTGGATTGTCTGCGCTGATTGCCATCAATTCCTTCGGAGCGCCCGCTTCGGCCCATCCGCCGGGCGACGCCATCATCAGCAATGGGGTCGTCCAACTCGGCATCCACCCCCAGGCCCATCTCAATGTGCCGGGACCACCGTCGTCGGGTGGGGGGCTTTCGTCCGGGGTTCCCGTTGTCGGCCTGCGCTTTGTTCCGACCAACGCAGAGGCCACGGCTGACGGGTGTCTGTGTGAGGGTTGGGGCGTTGCGGATGCCACCACCGGTCTCACCGGGTACGCCAACCAAGCCGTCGATGGCGTCGTGAACATCACGCCAGTGAGCTTTGTGACGACAGCGTCCACGGCGATATCGGTGGTCACCGTCAACGGGGCCGGGGGCCAGAGCCTCCAGGTAACGCACGACTACCATCCGGCACCAGCCACTGCCAACCTCTACGAGGTAGCAGTCAGTGTCAAAAACACCGGCACCGTTCCGATGGGGGACCTGCGATATCGCCGAGTTATGGACTGGGACGTCGAGCCCACCCCGTTCAACGAGTTCGTTACCATCCAGGGAGGAGGCGCTACAAACCTGCTGTTCGACAACAACAACGGCTTCACCACCGCCAACCCCCTCAGTACGACGACCTTCACGGCCCCCAGCGGCCCAACCGTGACCGGCAACTTCACCGACGTTGGTCCCTACGACCATGGCGCCCGGTTTGACTTCGGCTTCGGTGCATTGGCGGTTGGCGCGACGCGGACCTTCAAGACCTTCTATGGGGCGGCGGGCACGGAATCCACCGCCGTCACCGCCATCACCGCCGCCGCCGTTGAGGTCTACTCCTTCGGTCAGCCGAACGGAGGGGCTGCGACCGGCGCCCCGAACACCTTCATCTTCGGCTTCGGGCAGGTGGGAGGCACGCCGGTCGGTGTCTGCGCCGAGCTCGCGCCGGGAACGGGTGACATCGTCGGGACGTCCGGCGACGACCAGATCGCCGGCACGCCCGGCCCCGATCGAATCTTCGGTTTGGGGGGGAACGACAGCATCACCGGGCTTGGCGGCGACGACGTCATTTATGGAGGAGCCGGGTCGGACCGGTTGTATGGCGGCGACGGCAACGACACGCTGTGCGGCGGCGCCGATCGCGATTTCCTGTCTGGCGGGGCAGGCAACGACAAGCTATTTGGCGGCGACGGCAACGATGATCTTGCCGGCGGCGATGGCGATGACGCCCTTGCCGGCGAGGAGGGTAACGACAACCTCATAGGGGGCCCTGGCACCAACGTCAACGACGGCGGAAACGGAACCGACTCTTGCAACACTCCTGCGGGAACGAACTGCTCCCCCTAGTGATCTAGGGGATTGCGGCCATTGCGAGCAGCCTGGGCGGCGGGATACCGCGCCCAGGCCGCTCGACTGCGCATACTGGGAGTATGGGCCTCTATCGAGACCAGGGAGTCGTCCTTCGCACGTACCGGCTCGGTGAGTCCGACCGCATCGTCGTGATCCTCACTCAGGGCCATGGGAAGGTGCGCGCCGTGGCCAAGGGTGTGCGGAAGACGAAGAGCCGCTTTGGCGCCCGGGTCGAGCCCATGAGTCACGTTGCCCTGTTGTTCTATGAGGGCCGCGAGCTCGACGTCATCACCCAGGCCGAAGCCATTGAGCAGTTTCGACCGGTACGGGAAGACCTCGACCGTCTTACGAGAGCCCACGCGCTGCTCGAGGCCGCCGACCAGATGGTGCCCGAGCGCCAGGCCAATCCCCGCCTCTACCAGATGCTGGTCGGCGCGCTGCGGGCACTGTCGGCCCATGACGCGCCGCTACTTGTACCGGCCTTCTTCCTCAAGGTGCTGGCCATGGAGGGCTTTCACCCGGTACTCGACTCCTGCGCTGGATGTCAGTCCAGCGATGAACTCGTGGGATTCGATCTTTTGTGTGGCGGCGTGCTGTGTGCCGTCTGCGCCCGCGCCGCCGCCGCGCCCACCCTCAGTCCCGAGGCGCTCGTGCTGATCCGGCGCGTCCTCAACGGCGACCTGGCCGGCGCGCTCAACGAACCTGCAGGTCGGTCGACCACAGAGATCACCCGGCTCGCGACCCGAGCCATGGAGCACCACCTAGAACGCCGCCTCAGATCGGTCACGGTCCTCGACCGCTAGCCTGCTCGCAATGCCGGATCTCATGGAACAGGTGGTCAATCTCTGTAAGCGACGCGGGTTCGTTTTCCCGTCGAGCGAGATCTACGGCGGCTTCCGCTCGACCTACGACTATGGGCCTCTCGGCGTTCTGCTCAAGCGCAACGTCATGGACGCGTGGTGGCGCGCCATGGTGCAGGAGCGTGCCGACATCGTCGGCCTTGATGCCGCCATCCTCATGGCCCCGAAAGTGTGGGAAGCGTCGGGGCATCTGGCCACGTTCACTGATCCCCTCGTCGATTGCCGGAACTGCAAGGAGAGGTGGCGGGAGGATCAGATAGGCGACACGTGTCCGAAGTGCGGGTCCAAGGACCTCACCGAATCACGCGCTTTCCACCTCATGTTCAAGACCCATGTCGGGCCAGTCGAGGACGACGGCGCGGTCGCCTACCTTCGACCGGAGACCGCCCAGGGCATCTTCGTCAACTTCGCCAACGTGCTGCAGACGAGCCGGAAGAAGCCGCCGTTTGGCATCGCCCAGCAGGGCAAGTCGTTTCGCAATGAGATCACTCCCGGCAACTTCATCTTCCGCACCCGTGAGTTCGAGCAGATGGAGATGGAGTACTTCGTTCCTCCCGACGAGGGCGAAAAATGGTTCGAGTACTGGAAGGCCGAGCGTCTGCGCTGGTACATCGACCTCGGCATCCCAGCGGCGAGCTTGCGCCTGCGCGAGCACGACCCGGAGGAGCTGTCGCACTATTCAACCGGTACGGCGGATGTGGAGTTTGCCTATCCCTGGGGATGGGGCGAGCTCGAGGGCGTTGCCAATCGCACCGACTACGACCTCACCCAACACGCCACGTTCTCGGGGGAGCGCCTCGAGTACTTCGACCAGGCGACGGGCGAGCGGTATGTGCCCCACGTGATCGAGCCCGCCGCGGGTGTGGGCCGATCGACCATGGCCTTTCTCCTGGCGGCTTATGACGAGGACGAGGTCAATGGCGAGAAGCGCACAGTGCTGCGGCTCCACCATCGGCTGGCGCCGTACAAGGTCGCAGTGCTGCCGCTGTCGAAAAAGGACACCCTTCTGCCGACAGCGCGCGATGTGCTGTCCCTGCTGCAACCCCAGTTCATGTGCGACTACGACGAGACCCAGGCCATCGGCCGGCGGTACCGGCGCCAAGACGAGATCGGTACGCCCTACTGCGTCACCATCGACTTTGAATCACTCGATGACAAGGCGGTCACGGTGCGTGACCGTGACACCCTGACGCAAGACCGGGTGCCCATCGACGAGCTCGTCGATCACCTTCGCGAACGCCTGAGCGCGTAGCCCCAGGGCTCGAATTGCAACCGCAGTTGCCACCGCCACCGCCACCACCGCGACCACCGCCACCGCCAACACCGCCTCGGTCTTCCTGGAGCGCCATCCCCCTGGCGCTCATCGGGTTGAGCATTGTGCTCCTCCTGGCCGCCCTGGTCATCGCCGTGATCAGGCTGTCCGATGACGGCGACTCGTCGCGCGCCGCCCCCTCGACCTCTACGACGCCGGCAATCAGTGTCCCACCCGCGGTCACTCCCGATGCATCAGGAGAACCGAACTACATCCGCGACATCAAGGCTCAGGTCTCCGAGCTGCGCGGGCTCCCGTGGAAAGCACCTCTCACGGTTCAGGTCGTGTCGAAATCGGAGTTGGCGCGCCGGATCAAGGAAGTGGTCGACCGCGACGCCAACCCGGAGCGCATTTCGGGCGATGAGGCCACCCTCAAGGCGCTCCACCTGATTCCGCGTGACCTCGACTACCGCAAGGCGATCGACGATCTCCTCGCCGAGCAGGTTCTCGGCTTCTACGACCCCGTCACGAAGGCGATGATGGTCGCTGACGCCGGCGACGGCGACGTGAGCCCCGATACAAAGGTCACGATCGCTCACGAATTGGATCACGCCCTCACTGATCAGCATTTCGACTTCGGATCCAAGACCGACGCGCTCGACAACGACGACCGGGGGGAGGAATACGCGGCCTTCGGCGCCCTCATCGAGGGCGACGCCGTCAGTCTTCAACTGCTGTGGGCGGAGGCGCACCTGAGCGCCGACGAGCAGGCCGAAGCGTTACTGGGCAGCGGCGCCGATACGTCGGTCTTTGCCCGCACCCCGCCGTTCATCCGAGCGTCACTTCTGTTCCCCTATACAGCGGGAGCGGAGTTCGTGGCCGACCTCATCGACGGCACGAGCTTCAAGAGGGTTGACGAAGCGTACAACCGACCTCCGACTTCTACCGAGCAGATTCTCGACTCTGAGCTGTACAGCCCGGCCGAGGACTGGTCCTCACCCGCGATCACCGACGCTGCCGTCCCCAGCGGTTGTGCTGCGCTCAGGAAGAACACTCTCGGCGAATTTGTGATGCGCGAGCTGCTCAACGCGCACCTCGGCACATCCGAGTCCAATCGGGGCGCCAAGGGCTGGGACGGCGACACCTTCCAAACCGTTCGCTGTGGCTCCGCGCTCGGTGTCGTTGACAAGTGGCGAGCCGACAGTGACGACGATGCGGCCCGGCTCGAGGCTGCGCTCAACAAGTGGGTCGCAGGTTGGTCCGGATCCGGTCGCGCGCCGGAACCCGACGGTCACTTCTCCGGGCCTGATGGCGCAGGACGAATCACTCGGAGCGGTTCCCAGGTCCAGATCGTGCTCGCCGACGATGTGCCGACGGCAGATCGCCTCGAGACCGCCGTCGGCGTCCTCAACTAAGCTCGCCTCGACTGCCTCCCGCCTCGGCCATTCGGGCCGGGCGCGCTCCTCGAAAAGGATTTCCGCGCCTTGACGTACGTGTTCGCCTTTGACCACAAGCACAAGAAGTCGCCAATGAGCATGAAGGACCTGCTCGGCGGCAAGGGGGCGAACCTGGCCGAGATGACCTCGGTGCTCGATCTCCCAGTGCCGCCCGGGTTCACCATCTCGACCGACGCCTGCCGCGCCTACATGCACGAGGGCTGGCCCAAGAGCCTTTCCGACGAGATCTCCCGCCAAGTGCGCCGGCTCGAGAAGACGATGGGCAAGCGCCTCGGCGACCCGTCCGATCCCTTGCTCGTGAGCGTTCGCTCCGGAGCCAAGTTCTCGATGCCAGGGATGATGGACACGGTTCTCAACCTGGGCCTCAACGACGAATCAGTGATCGGCCTGGCCAAGCAGACTGGCGACGAGCGCTTTGCCTACGACAGCTACCGGCGGTTCGTGCAGATGTACGGGCGCATCGTCCTCGACATTCCGGGTGAGGAGTTCGACGAGCTGTTCGAAGCGGCCAAGCAACTGGCTCATACAGAGAATGACGCGGCAATCCCGGCCGAGCTCTTGGAGTACCTCGTCGACGCCTTCAAGGGCATCGTTGCGCGGCACACCGGCTCTCCATTTCCGCAGAACCCTGAAGCTCAGCTTCGAGGCGCGATCGAGGCCGTGTTCCAATCATGGAACGGGCCTCGGGCGGTCGCGTACCGCGTGCGCGAGCGCATCCCGCACGATCTCGGCACCGCCGTGAACGTCCAGGCGATGGTTTTCGGGAATCGTGACGACAACTCCGGCACTGGCGTCGGTTTCACCCGCGACCCCGCCACCGGCGTCGCCGGCGGTTACGGCGACTTCCTGGTAAACGCCCAGGGCGAGGACGTCGTCGCCGGCATTCGCAACACGCTCCCGCTCGAGGACATGAAGGAGCTGTTCCCCAAGATCTACAAGCAGCTGTTGGGCATCTTCGACCGGCTCGAGCGTCATTACCGCGACATGTGCGACACCGAGTTCACCATCGAGCAGGGAAAGCTTTGGATGCTGCAGACGAGGGTCGGCAAACGCACCGGCGCGGCAGCCCTCCGGATGGCCGTCGCCATGACGCGCGACCGCAAGATCAAGCTCTCCAAGACGGAGGCCGTGCAGCGGGTCACGGCCGAGCATCTCGAAGGCGTTCTTCACCCGCAGTTCGCTGAGACCGACGCCAACGTGCTCGCCACTGGGCTGGCCGCGTCGCCGGGGGCTGCGGTTGGGAAGGCCTATTTCACGGCCGACGGCGCGGCCGACGCCGCCGAACGCGGTGAGCAGGTCATCCTGGTTCGCACCGAGACCTCCCCCGAAGACGTGCACGGAATGATTGTGGCCGAGGGCATCCTCACATCGCGAGGTGGCCTCGTGAGCCATGCCGCCGTTGTTGCCCGCGGTTGGGGAAAGCCAGCGGTCGTCGGCGCCGAGTCGGTCGCCATCCGGGGAAAGAGTTTCACTGCAGGGGCTCACACGGTCAACGAAGGCGACGTGATCTCGGTTGACGGTACGACGGGCAATGTGATGGTGGGAGCGGTCGAGCTGTCGGTCGCCGAACCCCCGCCGGAGTTCACGACGATCCTCGGCTGGGCCGACGAGATCCGCAAAGGGAAAATGGCCGTACGGGCGAATGCCGACACCGGGCCCGATGCGGCCAATGCCCGGCGCTTCGGTGCCGAGGGAATCGGGCTCTGCCGCACCGAGCACATGTTCCTCGGCGAACGGCTCCCAGTCGTCCGCCGCATGATCCTCGCCGACACCCCAGAGGAAGAGGCGGCTGCGCTCGAGGAGTTGCGCAAGGCCCAGAAGGCTGACTTCGCCGAGATCCTCGAGGCGATGGACGGTTTGCCCGTCACCGTGCGGCTTCTCGACCCGCCGCTGCATGAGTTTCTTCCTCGCACAGAGGAGCTGGCCATCAAGGCCGCTGTCCATGGTCTCACCGACGAGGAGCAAGACTTCTTCCGCGCCGCCCAGGTGTGGCACGAGTTCAATCCCATGCTGGGAACCCGCGGTGTGCGTTTGGGCGTCTTGAAGCCTGGCCTCTACGCCATGCAGGTACGGGCGCTCATGGAGGCTGCCGCCGACCGGGTGAAGGCCGGTGGCAGACCCGTCGTCGAGATCATGATCCCGTTGACTGTGTCGCGCGAGGAGATGGCGCTGGCCCGCAGCTGGGTGGAGGGTGCAGTGGCCGAGGCCACGAAGGACGTGAAGAAGCCGGTCGACGTCACCATCGGCACGATGATCGAAACGCCGCGCGCCGCGCTGCGCGCCGGCGATCTCGCCGAGGAGGCCGACTTCTTCTCCTTCGGCACCAACGACCTCACCCAGATGGTCTTCGGCTTCAGCCGCGACGACATCGAGGGTCGCATCATGTCGATCTATCTCGAGGAGGGTCTCCTGAAGCGGAACCCGTTCGAAACCATCGACAGGCCTGCAGTGGGCGAACTGGTTCTCACCGCATCCCAGCGCGGGCGGGCAGCCCGTCCCGGTCTGAAGCTCGGGGTGTGCGGCGAGCACGGTGGCGATCCGGAGTCGATCGCCCTGTTCCGAGAGGCCGGGCTCGACTACGTCTCCTGCTCTCCGTTCCGGGTGCCGATCGCCCGGCTCGCCGCGGCCCAAGCAATAGCTTCCGAGTCGTAGCGCCACGGCGTCATGTTCGATTTCGCCTCCGCGGCGGTCGAGGGCGCTCTCGCCGCCGGCGCGTCCTACGCCGACGCTCGCGCCGTCGCCGCTACCAGCGAGCACCTGGGCGCCCGCGACGGTGTCCTCGAGTCGCTACGTCGCGCCGATTCTCTCGGTGTCGGGGTGCGCGCCCTGTTCGGTTCGTCCTGGGGCTTCTTCGCCACCGCTGATCTGACCGACGCCAGCGCGCGGCGCGCCGGCGAGGAGGCGGCCGCCATCGCCAAGGCGTCGGCCATGGTCCCCGGCCCGCCGCTCGAGCTGGCTGACGTCGCGGTCCACCAGACGCACTGGG
Source organism: Acidimicrobiales bacterium (assembly GCA_035525375.1). Classification (GTDB taxonomy): domain Bacteria; phylum Actinomycetota; class Acidimicrobiia; order Acidimicrobiales; family AC-14; genus JALZBN01. Next base: position 7,101 of record DATLEI010000045.1, on the reverse strand, counting down.
ACTCCGGCTGGGCCGAGCTCCCGTCCTCGGTCTCGACCGGGGTCAAGGCTGACGTGTTGATTGCGGCCACGGCCGCCATGGCGGCCGTCGTAGGTGTCTCGGTCGCCGAGGCCACCTACACGTCGTGGGATACCGAGAAGTGGTTCGTCTCGAGTCACGGTCACCGCATCTCCCAGCACATCGTCGAGTGCGGAGCGGGAATGAGCGCGACGGCTGCGAGTGACACGGAGACGCAGCGCCGGTCCTACTCGGGCATCGGCGGCCACTTCGGCACCCGCGGCTTCGAGATCGTGCGGGAGGCCGACCTTGTCGGCAACGCCCAGCGAGTAGGAGAGGAGGCGGTCGAGCTCCTGACCGCACCCCTTTGCCCAGCGGCCACGACCGATCTGATCCTGGGGCCCGAGCAGTTGGGCCTGCAGGTCCACGAGTCCGTGGGGCATGCCATCGAGCTCGACCGGATCCTCGGCTGGGAGGCTGCGTTCGCAGGCACGTCGTTCCTCGACCTTTCTCAGCTTGGCCGTTTTCGGTACGGGTCGGACGTCATGAACATCACTGCTGACGCCACCTTGCCCGGAGCGCTGGGCTCGTTCGGCTTCGACGACGAGGGCACCCCCTCCCAGCCGGTCGACATCGTGCGCGACGGCGTATGGGTTGGCGTGCTCAGCGGCCGTGACTCAGCCGCCATAGCCGGAGTCGCGCCGGGCGGAATGGTGCGCGCCGACGGTTACGGGCGGCTTCCCATGGTGCGAATGACGAACGTCGGGTTGGTCCCGGGCGACTCCTCCCTCGACGAGATGATCGCGGCGACGCGCGATGGCGTCTACATGGAAACGAACCGGTCGTGGTCCATCGACGACAAGCGTCTCAACTTCCAGTTCGGATGCGAGGTCGGACGGGAGATAAAGAACGGACGTCTCGGTCGACTGCTGCGCAACCCGACCTACACCGGCATCACTCCCCAGTTCTGGGGTTCGCTCGACATGGTGGGTGGACCCGACGAGTGGCTCTTCTGGGGCACGCCGAACTGCGGGAAGGGCCAGCCGATGCAGACCGGCCATACCGGGCACCCAGCCGTGCCGGCGCGTTTCCGAAACGTCCGGGTCGGGGTTGCCGGGTGAAGGGTGGTGTTGCGCGATGACTCCCGAGGATCTGTGCGACGCCGTCCTGGAACTCGTCGGGTCGCGCGCCGAAGCCGAGACGTCCGCGCGGGAGGGCCGCTATGCGCTGACCCGCTTCGCCAACTCAGTAATTCACCAGAACGTCGCCGAGGACAACCGGTTCGTGCGGGTGCGGGTGGTGAGCGAGGGTCGTCAAGCGGCCGCATCCACGAACCGCGTCGACACTGAAGGGCTGACCCGGTTGGTCGAGAGCGCGCTGGAGGCGGCTCGCCTGCGTCCGCCCGACCCTGACTGGCCCGGGCTGGCACCGCCCGCGCCGGTCAGCCCTGTCGATCATTACGACGACGACACTCGGTTCGCGCCGCCCGAGAGCCGTGCCGCGGTGGTGCAGGCCTTCGTTGCGTCCGCGCCCGATCTCCTGGGCGCGGGCTATTGCGACTCCGGTGGCTTCGACGTGTGCTTCGCCAACTCCGCCGGCCAGCGCGCCCTCGCCAGGTACTCCCACACCGCAGTCGACGGTGTGCACCGTACGGCGACGTCCGATGGCGCAGGGTGGCAGACGGCCGACACGCTGCGCGAGATCGACGGTGCCGCGGCCGGTGATGCCGCCGCCGCGGCGGCCCGAAGTGGTGAATCCGGGGCCATCGACATCGAGCCAGGGGAGTACGAAGTCGTACTCGGCCCCAGATGTGTCGCCGACATCGTCGGTTTCCTCGGGGCCTACGGCTTCAACGCCAAAGCCCATGCCGAAAGCCGATCGTTCGTGCGGGTCGGGGAGCGTCAGCTCGACGCTTCGCTAGGCCTGTTCGACGACGTCGCCGACCCTCGGGCGTTAGGGATTCCTTTCGATGCCGAGGGAACTCCCAAGAGGCGCGTCGACCTCGTGCGCGCCGGCACCGTCGAGGGGCTGCTCCACGACCGCCGCACGGCGCGCCTCGCCGGCACAGAGAGCACGGGCCACGCCATTGTCGGAGGCGAGAGTTTCGGACCCATGGCCAGCAACCTGTTCTTGGAGGGTCTTGGCGCCCAGTCGATCGATCAGGTCGTGGGCGGCGTCGAGCGCGGCCTGTACGTCTCCGACTTCTGGTACACCCGGGTCATCGACCCTAAATCGCTTGTCGTCACCGGCCTCACCCGCAACGGCACCTTCCTGATCGAGAACGGCGCGGTTACCAAGGCGATCAGCAACCTGCGCTTCACCCAGTCCTACGCGGATGCCCTCGCGCCGGGCGCCGTTCTTGGCACGGGTGATGATGGTCGCCTAGTGGACAGTTCGACCTTCGTGCCGAGCTTGCGACTCGCGGCGTGGCGCTTCACCGGCGGCGCCCGCGGTTAGCGCCCGACTCTGATTCACTCCTGCCTGTGGGGATCGTCACCGATGACATCGCGAGGGTGCGGCAGGCATCCGACATCATCCAGATCGCCGGGGAGCACATCGCGCTCCGGAAGGTCGGTCGCCGGTACGTCGGGCTGTGTCCGTTCCACGCCGAGAAGTCGCCATCGTTCTCGGTCAATGCAGAAGAGGGGCTCTACTTCTGTTTCGGCTGTGGCGCCAAGGGTGATGTCATCACGTTCGTCCGGGAGGTCCAGCACCTCGAGTTCGCCGAGGCGGTGGAGACCCTCGCCGGGCGCGCCGGGATCCAGGTGCGCTACGACGACGCAGCCGTCTCCCGCGAGCGCCAGCGCCACGACCGCCTGGTCGAGGCCATGCGCGCCGCCGTCGACTGGTACCACGAGCGACTGCTCTCCGGGCCCGACGCTGCGGCCGCTCGGGCCTATCTCCGCTCGCGGGGCTACGACGGGGAGATCGTGCGGACCTACGGGCTGGGATGGGCGCCCGATGACTGGGACGCCTTGTGTCGCCATCTCAAGCTGCCGGTCGACGTCCTCAAGGACACCGGTCTCGGATTCCTGAACCGGCGCGAGCGCCAGCAAGACAGCTTCCGGGGCCGGCTCATGTTCCCCATCTTCGACGTGCGGGGTGATCCGGTGGCGTTCGGGGGCCGGTCACTGCCCGGTGGTCCGCCCCCGAAGTACAAGAATTCACCCGAGACGCCGATCTATTCGAAGCGGCGCGTGCTCTACGGCCTCAACTGGGCCAAGGCCGGCATCGTCAAGAGCGAAGAGGTCGTGGTTTGTGAGGGCTACACCGACGTCATGGGGCTCGGCGCGGCCGGCATACCCCGCGCGGTCGCCACCTGCGGCACGGCGCTGGCCGACGAGCACTTCCGGACGCTGAAGAATTTCGCCCGGCGCGTCGTCCTCGCCTACGACGCTGACGCAGCTGGCCAAGCGGCCGCAGCGCGCTTCTACGAGTGGGAGCGGCTCTACGAGGTCGACATCGCTGTCGCCGACCTGCCGCAGGGGACTGACCCCGGAGAGCTTGCCCGGCGCGACCCCGAAGCCCTGAAAGCGGCAATCAGTGGAGCCCGACCGTTTCTCGCCTTCCGGCTGGAACGGGTCCTCGCCGCAGCTGACCTCCGAAACCCAGAGAGTCGCGCCCGGGCAGCCGAGGCCGCGCTGGGTGTCATTCGCGAGCATCCGAGCGAGCTTGTCCGGGATCAGTACCTCATGGAGGTAGCCGACCGCACTCGTATCGAGCCCGACCGGTTGCGCAGCATCGCCGCTTCGCCCCCCCAACAACGTGAGTCGGCGTCTCGGTCTCGGCTGGCCGGTCCGAGTTCCGTCGAGCGGCGGGCAGATATCGGCCAACCGGCGCCGGGTTCTCGTCCCGAACTCGAGGCCCTCCGCCTCGCCCTGCACCACCCCGACGCCATTCTTGGCCGGCTGAGCGTCGTGTTGTTCGACGACGAGGTGGCGCTTGGGGCCTACCGAGCCCTGGCCGAGTCCGACAACCTGCATGACGCCATCGCCGGGGCCGACCCTGCGGCGGCAACCCTCCTCCAGCGGCTGGCCGTCGAAGACCCCCGCACCGATGCCGACGACGTCATGGCCAGACTGGCTGAGGAGGCGGGCCGGCGCGCCCTCGCCGACCTCGAAATCGCGGCTCGCCATGCCGAGGACCCCATGAGCTACGCGCCGGTGACCGGTTGGTTGAAGCTGACACTCGAGGGATTGCGCGACCCGTCGACGGCGGTTGAGGCGACGACCACGTTGGTACGCTGGCTCGTCGACCAGTTCGAGGTAGAGAAATGACCGTTCCGGAGGTGTCGGCGGCAGCGTTCGACCACCTCTTGGCCCAAGGACGCCAGCGGGGCTCGTTGACGCCTGACGAGGTCGTTGTCCTCCTGAAGGATGTCGAGCTGACGCCGGAGCTCATCGACTCCATTCGGTTGCGGTTGGGCGCGGAGGGAATCGAGCTCGACGAGGCTCTGGAGGAGCAGGGTCCCGGCGCGAACGGCGCAGCTGCGCCGGTGCTGCCAGGGCGCGCTCCGGCTGCGCCGACGCCGGAGGTGAAGCACCCCCGGGGGGGGGCGAAGAGCGAGTCCGGGGCTTCCAACACCCTCTCGGTCGATCCCGTCCGCACCTACCTGCAGGAGATCGGCAAGGTCGAGCTCCTGACCGGCCCCCAAGAAGTGTCGCTGGCCCGACGGATCGAGGCTGGTCTTGAGGCCGCGGCGCGGATTGCCGAGTTGGAAGACGCCAGCGGCCACGGCGCGACGGTGCCAGAGGTGGTTCTCGAGCCGTTGGAGGCCATCGTTGCCGACGGGTTCCACGCCAAGAAGGACCTGACCGAGGCCAACCTCCGACTGGTTGTATCGATCGCCAAGCGGTACCTCGGGAGGGGTTTGCTGTTCTTGGATCTCATCCAGGAAGGAAACCTCGGCCTGATCCGCGCCGTGGAGAAGTTCGACTACACCAAGGGTTTCAAGTTCTCGACCTATGCGACCTGGTGGATCCGCCAGGCCATCACCAGGGCCATCGCCGACCAGGCCCGCACCATCCGGGTCCCGGTCCACATGGTGGAGACGATCCATACCGTCCTGCGGGTCGAGCGCCAGTTGCTGCAGGAGCTCGGTCACGAGCCGACGCTCGACGAGCTCGCTTTGCGTCTGCGGATGACGCCGGCGCGGGTACGGGAGATTCACCGGATCGCCCAGGAACCGGTGTCGTTGGAAACGCCAATTGGCCAGGAAGAGGACAGTTACCTAGGCGACTTCATCGAGGATCAACAGGCTGTCGCCCCTGCGGACGCGGCGGCCCGGGCTCTCTTGGCGGAGGCGGTCAACGAGGCCCTCGACGGATTGACGGATCGCGAGCGGCAGGTCGTCCGGCTTCGGTTCGGCCTCGACGATGGCCAGGTCCGAACGCTCGAGGAGGTCGGTCGCGAGTTCGGCGTGACTCGGGAGCGCATCCGCCAGATCGAGGCCAAGACGCTAGCCAAGCTCCGGCACCCGATCCGGAGCCAGAAGCTGCGCGACTACCTCGAAGAGGAGTAGTGACCGAGGGGCTGAGGGTCAGGGAAGCTGAGAGTCAGGGGAGCGAGAGTCAGGGGAGCGAGGGTCAGGCGAGCGAGGGTCAGGGGAAGCGTGTTGGAGGCATGGTGCCCGGCGCGTCGCCGTTGTCGCCGTCACCCACGCGGCTGCCCACGAGATCACGGGCCTTCTCTACGCCGTCGCCCAGCGTCGACTTCGCCTTGTCAGTAGCGGTCTCGAACGCATCTGACCGCTTCAGACGCCGGACGGCGCGGTTGATCTGGTCGTAGCGTTGGCGGCCGGCCTTCGATCCCAGGTAATAGCCAACGCCGCCACCGATCACGAATCCAAGTCGAAAGCTCATGGCCCGACCTTACCCAGGGCGGAGGGGCGGCGAACATGGCGAGCACGGTCCTGCCGGTGCGGGCGTCGGGTGGGCCCGGCTGGGTTCGAACCAGCGACCGACGGATTATGAGTCCGCTGCTCTAACCACTGAGCTACGGGCCCGGCGCGCCTCTGTTCTATCGCGGGCCCGGCGCGCCCGGGGAGGCCAAGGGGGTCGGGCACGAAAAGCATGGAAAGTGCACAGGTATCCCACAATCAGTGGATAACACCAGATACTATGAAACGATGGGTTACCGAGGAAAGCTGTTGGAACGTGAACTGGCGCGCGAGCTACGCGCCGAGAGCTGGACCCTCGCCGACATCGCCGCCAAACTCGGCGTCGCCAAGAGTTCAGTATCGGTGTGGGTCCGAGACGTGCCGTTCTGCCCGTCCCCCCGAAGGACCGGCGCGCAACGGCGGCCGCACCCGTTGCATCAGCCAAGCTGCGAGAGATTCAAGAGCTTGATACCGCCGGCGTGTCACAGGTTGGAACGCTTGATGATCAAGCATTCCTGGTCGCGGGTGTGGCGTTGTACGCGGGCGAGGGTGCGAAGACGGAGGGCGCGGTCGGGTTCTCCAACAGTGATCCTCGGATGCTGAGGTTCTTCTGTGCTTGGCTTCGCCGATTCTTCGACATCGACGAAAGCCGCCTCCGGGTCCGCCTCTATCTACACGAGGGTCTCGACCTCGACGCGGCGGTCGCGCACTGGTCGGTTGTCACCGGCATCCCGGCCGGTCAATTCGGCAAGCCGTACCGAGCTCTGCCCGACGCAGGTATCCGTCACAACAAGCACGAGCACGGTTGCGCGACGGTGAAGTACGCATGCTCGCGAACGCATCGGGCCATCATGGGTCTGGTCAGAGCGCTGCTAACCTCCCACGTGATTCCGGGGTAGCTCAATTGGCGGAGCAGCGCACTGTTAATGCGACGGCTGTGGGTTCGAGTCCCACCCCCGGAGCTGTTCTGATTCCAACAGCGCCGAAAAACTGGCCTTCCAACACATTTCCAACGCAGTCGGGCCCCCGAAACTTTTCCGAGAATCATTTCGGTTCCGTGCCCAGCGGTGCTTGCTCGACCATCCGCGCCGTGGTAAACCTCCCCCGCTTCCTGCGTGGATTCCGGCCCGTCGCGCCTGCGGTTCGCGAAGGAACACAGCTCTCGAGACGAAGGCGGCAATTGCACCCAGCACGCAGTGCGGACATGACGAGGATGGTGAGCCTGC
>DATLEI010000018.1:0-24435 GCA_035525375.1 Acidimicrobiales bacterium | reverse complement strand
CAAGCCTTTCCGGCCGGCGGCAGCTCCATTGTCCAAGCCGGGGGCTACAGCGCTGACGCCATCATGATTGACGCGCCGTCCCCTGGTTCGGGCGAGGTGTTCGACTGGAGTCTCGCCGACGGTGTCCCTGACGGCGTGCGGCTGTTGCTGGCCGGTGGCCTCAATCCCTCCAATGTGGGCGAGGCGATCGCCAGGGTGCATCCATGGGGAGTCGACGTAGCCACTGGCGTGGAATCGGCGCCTGGCCACAAGGATCCGGTGAAGGTCCGGGCGTTCGTGGCCGCAGCCAAGGCCGCCGGCGCCGACCCCTACAAGGGCGACGACGAGCTGGTTCCCTACGACTGGGAGGAAACCGGGGGATGATGCAGCCGTACCAGGGTCCCGGCCTGATGACCGACCCCGAGCCGGGTGGCCGCTTTGGCGAGTTCGGAGGACGCTTTCTACCGGAGTCCCTCGTGCCGGCATGTGCCGAACTGGAGATCGCGTTCGCCGACGCGTGGGCCGACCCGGCATTTCACCTCGAGCTCGACGCCTTACTGCGCGACTACGCCGGGCGTCCTACTCCTGTCACGGAATGCAATCGGCTGTCCGGTCAACTCGGCATTCGCGTCCTCCTCAAGCGCGAAGACCTCGCCCACACGGGGTCACACAAGATCAACAACGTGTTGGGTCAGGCCCTGCTCACCCGGAGGATGGGAAAACCTCGTGTGATCGCCGAGACCGGCGCCGGCCAGCACGGCGTGGCGACTGCGACCGCAGCGGCCCTGTTCGGCCTCGACTGCACCGTGTACATGGGCGAGGTCGACGTCGAGCGCCAAGCCCTGAATGTCTTCCGCATGAAGCTGCTCGGCGCGGAGGTGATCGCAGTGGGGTCCGGCAGTCGGACGCTGAAGGACGCGATAAACGAGACCCTCCGGGACTGGGTCGCCAGCGTCGAGAGCACCCACTACTGCCTGGGATCAGTCGTTGGCCCCCATCCATTCCCCTGGATGGTTCGCGAGTTTCAGCGCGTCGTGGGCGCAGAGGCCCGTGAGCAGTGCCGGGTGATACTCGGCGACGCCGATCCTGATGTCGTCGTTGCCTGCGTCGGCGGCGGCTCCAACGCGGCGGGAACCTTCGCCGGCTTCGTCGACACCGACGCCCGCCTGGTCGGCGTGCAGGCCGCCGGCGGCGCCTCGATTGGCCTCGGCGTGCCCGGGGTGGTCCACGGGTCGAAGTCGCTCCTCCTCCAGGACGACGTGGGTCAGGTGGAGGAAGCGCACTCGATATCTGCCGGCCTCGACTATCCCGGAATTGGGCCCGAGCACGCCCACCTAGCGGCGCTCGGCCGGGTCGAGTACGCCTCAGCGGGAGATGCCGAAGTTCTGGAGGCTTTCAAGCTCTTGTCCCGATCCGAAGGCATCATCCCCGCCCTGGAGCCGGCGCACGGGCTGGCCTGGATCGTGCGCGCCGCCGCGACCGGCGAATTACCGACCGGCTCCACTGTTCTCCTGACCCTTTCCGGCAGAGGCGACAAGGACGTCGATCAGGTTATGGGCTTGATGCCCGACGTCTCGGCGTGACCGTCACATCCGTGGGGACGATGGAGGCCAGCCTGCGGGCGCGCCGTGATGCCGGCGCGAAGCTGCTCGTGCCCTACGTCACCGGCGGTATCGACGGCTGGGTCGCCGTCGTGGAGGCGGTCGCAGCTGCGGGCGCAGACGCGGTCGAGATCGGCATCCCGTTCTCCGACCCCATGATGGACGGCTCGACGATCCAGGAGGCATCCGCTCTGGCGCTAGCGCGGGGGGCGACACCTGCGGGGATCCTGGCCGAGATCGCGGACACCCAGATCAGGGTCCCGCTGGCGGTCATGACCTACTACAACATCCCCTTTCGCGCGGGGCTACAGGCTTTCGCACGCGATCTGGCCAGCAGCGGCATCGCGGGCGCCATCGTGCCCGACCTGCCCCTGGAGGAGCTCGACGAGTGGGAAGCAGCCGCCGCCTCGGGCGAGATCGAGGCCATACTCCTCGCCGCGCCGACGACCGACGACGAGCGCCTGGTCAGAATCTGTGAGCGGTCTCGAGGCTGGGTTTACGCCGTCGGCCTGATGGGTGTCACTGGGGAGCGCAGCGGTCTGGCTGCCTCGGCGACGCTGATGGGCAAGCGCCTCAAGGCGGTGACCGACAAGCCGGTACTCATCGGCGTCGGCGTTTCCACGCCCGAGCAGGCAGTCGAAGCCTCTACCTACGCCGACGGAGTAATCGTCGGCTCCGCGCTTGTTCGTCGCCTCCTCGAGGGCGAGGGCCCGGACGGCGCGGCGCGCCTCGTGGCCGAGCTTCGAGCCGGCCTCGACAGCGCCTTCTGAGACCCGTGTAACCAATCCCCCGGTAGCCCGGTCAGAACCCCTACTCCCCAAAGTGAGGCAGGGCGTGGGCATTGCCGTGCTGTTTCCCGGTCAGGGAACCCAAGTACCGAGTATGGGCGAGCGTTGGCGCGCGCACCCGGCCTGGTCAATCGTGGAAGCGGCCGAAGCCGTCCTCGGTGAGCCCGTCGGCCGGCTCCTCCTCGACGCGTCCAGGGAAGACCTCGCCCGCACCCGTGAGGCGCAACTCGCCGTCATGCTCGCGTCGCTCCTTGCCTGGGAGGCAACGCGCCTTCAGGTGCAGGATCCGAGTGGTCCTCTCGGCGGCGAACCCGCCGTAGCTTTCGCGGGCCATTCCTTGGGTCAGGTGACCGCCCTCGTTGCCGCTGGCGTCCTCGAGCTAGAGGACGGGGTACGCCTCGTTGCCCAGCGCGCCGACTGCACCCAGCGCGCGGCCGACCGTCATCACGGCAAGATGGCAGCCCTCCTCGGCGGGACAATCGACCAGGCCGAGGAAGCGTGCACCGGGGTCGAGTGCTGGGTCGCCAACGACAATGCACCCGGTCAGATCGTTCTGGGCGGCACGCCCGAGGGTCTTGCGGCCGCAACCGGCCGGGCCACTGAGATCGGTGTGAAACGGGTAATGCCTCTGAATGTCGGTGGCGCGTTTCATACCCCGCTCATGGCGGACGCACGGGAAGCCCTGATGCCAATCCTCGACGGCGTCCAATTCCAGGCCGGCACCGCCCCCGTGGTTTCCAACCTCGATGCTTGCCCGCACCCCGGAGGCGACGGATGGCGGCTGCAGTTGGCCGATCACCTCGTGCGCCCTGTGCGATGGCGGGAGTCGATGACGGCTCTGGTCGATCTCGGTGCCCACTCCTTTGTAGAGGTCGGCCCCGGGGGCGTACTTGCGGGCCTCGCCCGGCGCGCCGTACCTGGCAAGCAGGTTCACAGCGTGAGCGTTCCAGATGACATCACCGGCCTCGAAAGGGCCCCGAAGATGGAGGTCGCATAGAGTGGAACTCGCCATGGTCCACGGCGAACGCCCTGTCGTACCCGAGCGGGTCATTCTTGCACCCGCTCCCGGACGCTTCCGCCCCGTCGAGGGCAGCGAGAACGGTGCCGACGAGGTCGTCGAGGAACAGGTGATTGGCTTTGTCGACGGCGTCGGCCATTCGACACCGGTGAAGAGTCCTTTTGGCGGTCAACTGATGGAGATGATGGCGCACACCGGCGAGCGGGTCCGAGAAGGACAACCGGTCGCATGGCTTCGCGTTGGCTGAGTACCTGAGCGAGCCCCTGAGGGGGGCGCGGGCCCGAGGGCTGCCCACGTGATCGTCGACCCTGCCGAGGTCCCGGCCCACCAGTTCCGGCCTGCGCCGGGCGGTCGCGCCGCGATCGCAGGCTGGGGAATCGCGCTTCCTGAACAACGGGTGACCAACGCTGACTGGGCCAAGCGGGTCGACACGAGCGACGCCTGGATCGTGGAACGCACCGGAATTCGCGAGCGACGAATCGCGGGCGAGAACGAGACGACTGCAAGTCTGGCCATCGAGGCCGGGGCCGCCGCCATCAAGTCCGCCAACCTCAGCCCGACCGATATCGGGTGCTGCATCGTCGCCACGTGCACGCCTGAGCAGCCCATCCCACCGACAGCGGCCTTCGTGCAGGACGGGCTCGGCCTGCGTTGCGGTGCGTTCGACATCGACGCAGCCTGCTCGGGTTTCGTCTACGCCCTGGTCATTGCTGCCGGAATGCTTTCCACCGGTGGCCTCGACGCTGTTCTGGTCATCGGCTCCGAGACCCTCAGCCGGGTAGCCGACCCCACCGACCGATCGACCTGCGTCCTGTTCGGTGACGGTGCTGGCGCGGTCGTCCTCGTACCCGGCGGTGGTGAGAACGGCGACGGCGCCGGTCTGTTGGCCTGGGATCTCGGCTGTGACGGCTCGGCCGCCTCACTGCTCGCGGTTCCCGCCGGCGGGAGTCGCATGCCGACGACCGCTGAGACTCTCGCTGGTGGCCTGCATTTCCTGAAGATGGAGGGCCAGGAGGTCTTCCGGCGCGCCGTGCGAGCAATCGTCGAGTCTTCGGCGGCCACCCTTCGCCAGGTCGGTGTCGAGGCGTCGGATGTCGACCTCTTCGTCCCCCATCAAGCCAATGTCCGCATCATCGACGCAGCCGCGTCTCGGCTGGGCATCCCGCCGGAGCGCACGTTTGTGAACATCGATCGTTACGGCAACACCTCGGCGGCGTCGATCCCGCTCGCTCTTGCAGAGGCAGCCGACAGCGGCCGGCTGCAACCGGGGCAACTGGTGTTGATTTCAGGGTTCGGCGCGGGCATGGCGTGGGCCAGTGCCCTTTTGCGTTGGGGGGTCTAGTGGGCGGTCGCGTCGCGCTCGTCACCGGTGCCTCTCGTGGCATCGGGCGCGCCTGTGCTCTGGCGCTTGCCGCTGACGGCCATCGCGTGGCTGTCGGGTTCGCCTCCGACGCTGACGGTGGGAAGGAAACCTGCGCGTCGGTGGAAGCGGTGGGTGGCGAGGCCCTTGCCATACAGATCGATGTCCGTGATCCGGCTTCGGTCGACGCGGCATTCGACCAGGTCGAGGCCGACCTTGGCCGGGTTGAGGTGCTGGTTGCCAATGCCGGGATCACCCGAGACGGATTGCTGCTGCGCATGAGCGACGAGCAGTGGAGCGACGTCGTTCGCACGAACCTCGACGGTGCCTTCCACACCATTCGGCGCGCCGCGTCGGGCATGGTGCGGTCACGGTTCGGGCGCATCGTCTCGGTGAGCTCGGTCGCGGCCATGTCGGGGTCGGCCGGCCAAGTTAACTACGCGGCGGCCAAATCCGGTCTTATCGGGCTCACCCGGGCGGTTGCCAGGGAGCTCTCCAGTCGCAACGTCACCGCCAATGTCGTGGCTCCGGGCCCGATCACGACGGCGATGACCGACGCCCTGACCGAAGATCAGCGGGCAGCCATGACCGGTCAGGTACCGTTGGGGAGGTTCGGGACGCCCGAAGAGGTCGCCGCCGTGGTGGCGTTCCTCTGTTCCGACGCGGCAGGCTACGTCACGGGCGCCGTGGTGCCCGTCGATGGCGGTCTGGGCATGGGTCATTGAGTAGGTCGCTGATAATCATGTGCAAACTGAGTTCGGTGCGCGTTCACGCCACCAGAGGAGGACATTGAGATGAATCGCCAGGAAGTCCTCGACCAGCTGGGCGACGTTGCCGCCGAGGTGCTCGGCGTCGACAAGGCCAAGGTCACGGAGGACGCCCGGTTCAAAGAGGATCTCGAGGCCGACAGCCTCGATCTTGTCGAAGTCGTGATGGCCATCGAGGAGCGCTTCGACATCTCCATCCCCGAGGAGAAGCTCGAGGGCATCACTACCGCTGGGGAAGCCGCGACACTCGTCATGGAAACAGCGGCGTGAGTGAATCGAGGCGGGGAGTGTCGCCTGACACCATGCCCCGTCACCGCGTCGCGATAACTGGTGTCGGGGTGAAGACCCCGGCTGGTTGCGATGTGGAGAGCTTCTGGTCGACTCTGCTCGCGGGCAGGTCGAACGCGGGCCCGATCAAGAGCATCGACGTGACCGACTTCCCCGTGAAGTTCGCCTGCGAGATCCGTGACTTCGAGGTCGAGAAGTACTTCGACCACAAAGAGGCGCGCCGCGCCGACCGGGTCACACAGTTGGGTTTCGCCGCCGCGGCCGACGCGCTCGCCGATGCGGGCGATCCCGGCGCGGATCCGGCGCGCTGCGGCGTTGTCGCCGGCACCGGTGTGGGCGGGCTGCTCACCCAGGAGCAGCAGGAGCTCGTTCTCTTCGAGCGGGGGCCGACCCGCGTGAGCCCGTTCCTGGTGCCCATGATGATGGCCAACGCCACCGCGGCCACTATCGCTATGAAGCTGGGCTGGACGGGCCCCAACTTCTGCATTGCCACAGCGTGCGCAGCCGGAAGCCACGGTGTGGGCGAGGGCGCTCGGCTGGTGCGGGAAGGATCGGCTGACGTTGTGCTCGCCGGTGGCAGCGAGGCGGCGGTTACGACGATCGCGCTGGCGTCGTTCGCCCGGATGGATGCCTTGAGTCGCCGAGCAGACGACCCGGAGCGGGCATCACGCCCCTTCGACGACGACCGCGACGGCTTTGTCATCGGCGAAGGCGCCGGCTTCCTCGTGCTCGAGCGCTGGGACCACGCCGAGGCCCGGGGCGCGCACATCTACGGTGAGGTGGCCGGGTACGGCCGCAACGCCGACGCCTACCACGTGACTGCGCCGTCGCCCGGAGGTGAGGGCGCGGCTGCGTGTATGCAGCTCGCCATTGCTGATGCCGGGATGCAAGCGTCCGACATCGGCCACGTCAACGCGCACGGCACGTCCACTGCGCTCAACGACGCGGCCGAGGCCGAGGCCCTGGTGAAGGTCTTCGGCGAGCGCAACATCCCCGTGACGTCGGCCAAGGGTGCGATCGGCCACCTGATTGGTGCTGCCGGCGCAGCTGAGGCGGTCGCATCAATTCTCGCCATGCGCGACGGCGTTATTCCGCCGACGGCCAACCACGACCACACCGAACTGGCGATTGATGTTGTTGCCGGAAAGCCTCGCGAGCTGGCCGCCGAACCGGTCGTCTCGAACTCGTTCGGCTTCGGCGGTCACAACGCTTCACTGGTACTGGCGCCTCCCGCATGAGTTCTGTCGCTCTGGCCGGTTCCCGGGGCGGGGCGGCCCGAGCGGCGCTCACAGAGGTCGACGGACGGCGCGTGGCCTGGTTCTCCCTCGGCGGGGGAAAGCACCGGGGCGCCATCGGGCCGGTCGAGGGTGATGTCATCGAACGAGCAGTGCGGATGGGACTCGAACTTGGGATACCTGTCGTCGGCGAGATCGCTACGTCAGGCGCGGACGTCTACGAAGGCCTTCCGTCGCTCCATGCGTGGGGCAAGACCGCGGCTGTTCTGAGCGACGCATCCGGCGCCATCCCGATCATCCTGTCCGTCGTCGGACCCTGCGTCTCGGGACCCGCGCTGCTACTCGGGCTCGCCGACCACGTGGTCATGACCGATGAAGCGTTTGCCTACGTCTGCGGACCGACAGCAGTCGCCGAGTTCACCGGCGTCGCGACGACCCGCACGGAGCTCGGCGGTTCCTCGGTGCATCACCGCCTCAGCGGGGTGGCGTCACTTCTGGTCGCCGATGAAGAAGACGCCCGGGCCGCCGTCGAGGACCTGCTTTCGTACCTTCCGTCCAACTACCTCGAAGATCCGCCGCCGTACCCGACAACTGATCCCGTCGACCGACCGTCACGGATTGCGGCCGAGGTGGTGCCATCGCGCCCGACCGCTTCCTACGACGTACGGGATGTGATCGGCGACGTGGCCGACCTTGATTCGTTCCTGGAAATCCGCGCCGCCCATGCCACAAATGTCGTCACGGGATACGCCCGGATGGGCGGCGGCACGGTTGGCATCATCGCCAACCAACCGATCCAGAAGGCGGGCACCCTCGACATCGCCGCCTCCCAGAAGGCAGCCGGCTTCGTGCAGAGCTGCGACGCGTTCGGGCTACCGCTCGTGACGTTCGTCGACAGCCCCGGTTTTCAGCCCGGGCGTGACCTCGAGTGGCGGGGAATGATTCGCCACGGCGCCGAGCTCGTGCATGCCTACGCCGTCGCCACCGTGCCGAGGGTGTCGATTGTCCTGCGCAAGGCGTACGGCGGCGCGTACATCGTGATGGACTCCCGGGGCCTCGGCAACGACCTGTGCCTCTCGTGGCCCAACGCCGAGATCGCGGTGATGGGCGCGCCGGGTGCTGTACAGGTGCTTCACGGGCGCAAGCTGATCGATGTGGCCGACGATGAGCGCGCCGTTCGCCAGGCCGAGCTGGAAGCCGAGTACATGGCCCGTCACTGCACGCCCGCGATGGCTGCAGAGCGCGGGTACGTCGACGAGATCATCGATCCCGTCGACACCCGCAAGGCGCTTGTGGCTGGGCTGGCGTCCCTGCGCACCAAGCGTGCTGATCGTCGCTCGACGGCCAAACACACCAACTCCCCGCTTTAGGGCTTGAGAAAGGGTTTGCCGTGCTGCTAGAGGGAAAACGGGTGCTGATCACGGGCGTCCTCAGTGAGGCGTCAATCGCCTATTCGGTGGCGCGGTTGGCGCAGGAGGAAGGCGCCGAGGTCGTGCTCACGTCGTTCGGGCGGGCCATGAGCCTCACGCAGCGGGCGGCGCGTCGCTTGCCGACGGAGGTTGACGTCCTCGAACTCGACATCACCGACGCCGGGCACCTGTCCGCCCTTGCCGACGATTTGCGTGAGCGATGGGGCCAGGTAGACGGCGTGCTGCACGCGGTCGCCTTCGCGCCGCAGAGCTGTCTCGGTGGGAACTTCATGAGCGCCGAGTGGGACGACGTGGCTTTGACCCTCAACGTCTCGGCCTACTCGCTCAAGGGTCTGGCAGCGGCGCTACTGCCGTTGATGGAGTCCGGCGGAGGGTCCGTGGTCGGGCTCGACTTCGATGCCACCCAGGCCTGGCCCGCGTATGACTGGATGGGCGTGGCCAAGGCCGCCCTCGAATCGGCGGCGCGCTACTTGGCGCGTGACCTCGGGCAGCATCAGATCCGGGTCAACCTCGTTTCCGCCGGTCCGCTGCGCACACTCGCAGCCAAGGGCATCGCCGGCTTCGACAAGATGGAATCGGCATGGGCCGGTCGGGCGCCCCTGGGCTGGGACACCGGCGACGCCACCCCGGTCGCCCGGGCATGCGTGGCTCTGCTGTCCGATTGGTTCCCGGCCACCACCGGCGAGATCCTCCACGTCGACGGCGGCTTCCACGCTGTGGCCGCGGCAGTCGAGTAGAACTCCGACCGTGGCCGAACTCAACGAAGGGGACAACGCGCCGGCCTTCGCCCTGCAGAACCAGGCTGGGGAGACCGTCACCCTCGAGGGTCTGCGCGGGCACAAGGCTCTCGTCTACTTCTACCCGAAGGCCGATACGCCCGGCTGCACCAAGCAGTCGTGTGCATTGCGTGACATCGCCGGCCAGGTGGGCGACACGGCCATCATCGGCATAAGCCCCGACCCTCCTCGCAAGCAGGCGAGGTTCGACGAGAAGTACGGCTTGGGATTCCCGTTGCTCGCCGACGAGGACCACTCCGTTGCCGAGGCCTACGGCACCTGGGCCGAGAAGAGCATGTACGGCCGCAAGTACATGGGTATTCTCCGGTCCGCCTTTCTCATTGACGAGACAGGACGCATCGCCAAGGCTTGGTACAAGGTGTCGCCAGCGGACACCGCAACGAATCTGCTGGAATCCCTCTAGGCGATCAGCACACGAACGAAAGGCGGGGCATGAGCGACTATTCGCAAGGACCAGGCTGGTGGCAGGCCAGTGACGGGAAGTGGTATCCGCCGCAGGGCGAGGCGGCGGCACCACCCCAGCAACCCTACGGCCAGCCCCAGCAGCCCTACGGCGCGCCGGCCGAAGGGTCGAAGGCGCAGGCCGCCTTCGTGTTGGGAATCATCTCGCTGTTCATCAACCCCTGCTTCATATGCGGCATCCTGGCGATTGTCTGGGGCGGTCGCGAGAAGGACTACAACAGCAAGGCCAAGACTGGCTGGATTCTCGGCATCATCGGAACCATCCTGTCGTTCCTGTGGATCGGCATCGTTGTTTCCGTAAATGGTTAGCTGCGGATGAGACCGTGGTCGGCGAGCCGCCCGACCTGAAGTCCTCGCTCTTCGAATAGCTCGGCCAGGGCAAGAAGGCTGGCCAGCGTTGTTCGCCAAGACCCGGGTGACGAGGTGCAATCCGAATCGTGGAGCAACACAGTCGCGCCGGGGTTCAGGCCGTGCCGTACGTCGGCGGCTACCGAGTATGGCGTGGCCTTTGTGCGCCAGTCCCGGCCCCAGGCCGTCCACAGCACCGTCTTGAGGTTCTGGCGGCGCGCCGCGACCAACGAGCCGGTTGTGAGCGCGCCGTAGGGAGGCCGAAACCAGACGGGGGGTTGTTGGGTGGCTTCTGCGAGGGTGTCGGTGGCCCGGGCGAGGTCATCCGTGAGGTCGGGCAGCGATCGCCAGAAATGCGACCGGTGGCGCTCGCCGTGGACGGCGATCTCGTGGCCCGCGGCGGCGACCTCGGCCGCGAGGGCCGGCGCGCGCCGCACCATCGGTCCCAGCATGAAGAAGGTTGCTTTCCAGCCGAGCTTGTCGAGGGCAGTCAGGAAGGCGGGCGTCGAGGCTGGGTCAGGGCCGTCGTCGAACGTCAGGGCCACCCGTCCCGGGCTGCCGACGCCGGCGAGCGCAGGAAACAAGCGCTGCCGTAGCGCGGAGTTGGCGGTTATCGCGGGTAGAGCATGGGCCGCGAGCGCGGCCGCTCCGACGTACGCGATTCGCCGCATTGCGGACACGGTACCTTGACTCGTGGTCATCGCCGTGGTCGCCGCCCTCATGGCTGCTCTGGGTTACGCCGTGGCGTCGGTGTTGCAACACCAGGCGGTCGGCCGGGAGCCGTCGTCACACTCGATGCGTCCCCGCCTCGTGCTGCGACTCTTGGCCCGTCCTCGTTGGCTTATCGGCGCGGCCGTGAACCTGACCGCCTACGGGTTCCAGTTTCTCGCCTTGTCCTACGGGTCGCTTGTGCTTGTTCAGCCGTTGATGGTCAGCGGGCTCTTGTTTGCCCTTCCGTTCGGCGCTGTCGTCGGCCACAAGCACATGAGCCGCACGGACTGGCTCGGTGCGCTGGCAGTGTTCGCCGGCGTGACGGTCTTCCTGCTGGTCGCCTCGCCCTCCAAGGGCAATCCGGAGCCTTCGGGGCTGGCCTGGGCCGTGGTCTTCGTGATTACCCTCGGCATCGCCGGAATCCTTGTGTTTGCCGCAGGCCGCCATACGGCGCGCCGCACGATGTACCTGGCCTGCGCCACTGGCATCTTCTATGGCCTGACCGCGGCGCTGACCAAGACGGTCGCGCATCTGGTCTCGAATGACGCTGTGGGGGCGCTGGGCCAATGGCAGCCGTATGCGCTGATGGCTGTAGCCCTTCTGTCCTTGCTGGTAGGCCAGAGCGCCTTCCAGTCGGGCCCCCTGAGCTCGTCGCTGCCCGTGCTGGCGGTGGTGGATCCGGTGGTGAGCATCGTCATCGGCGCGCTGGCCTTCAAGGAGACCGTGAACACCTCCGGCGCGACCTTGCCGATCGAGTTGGCGGCACTGGCGAGCATGGTGATCGGCATCTTCATCCTCGGCACATCCGACCTGGTGGCGGGTCCCGCCGACCGGCCAGCAGAGTCCCGGCCCCCGAGCTAGGGGTACGCTCAGGCAGTCCCGTTGATTGCACTCAAAGTGTCGTGATTCCGTCAAAATCGACCCAAATCATGACGATTTGCGTGCAACAAACCATCCCGCCCGGATGGCGGAATCGGCAGACGCGATGGTCTCAAACACCATTGTCCGTAAGGACGTGCGGGTTCAAGTCCCGCTCCGGGCACTGAAC
Source organism: Acidimicrobiales bacterium (assembly GCA_035525375.1). Taxonomy (GTDB): domain Bacteria; phylum Actinomycetota; class Acidimicrobiia; order Acidimicrobiales; family AC-14; genus JALZBN01. The sequence goes on along the minus strand of DATLEI010000018.1, from coordinate 12,603 downwards.
GACCGAACCGAGCGCAGGACTCTGCCGAGGGGCAAAAGAATGGAGCCCCAAGGAAGTTTCCTCGGCCTCGGCTCGTGCGAACCGCTGCTCTGGTTACCACCTCGGGACTCCAAGTTGCATGATAAGGATGACCGCCTCAGCCGTCAAGGAAAAATCTTCAGGAAATCTTCAGGGACACCCGAGTGACGGCTAGACGCCCCACGCCGGGGCCTGGTTCAGCAGGAAACGGCTGACGGCCAGGCACCGGTCGAGGACTTCGCACAGCAGTTCTTCGCCGGCCAGTACCCGCGCCAACGAGACCTGCTGACGCGCCACCACAGTCAGGCTGCGCTCCGGCGCGTCGGTCACCGACGCAAACGAGTCGATGGCCGAAACCTCAAGGGGAAGGTCGGGGCCCCCGACACCGGCCAGCTCGGTCGCTAGCAGGAGTAGATCTGGTCCCTTGGGCAGCGGTGGCAAGGCCCAGGTGAAGTTGAGCGGAAACTGGAACTCGTCCGGCGGCTCGTCCTCGTCGGGCAGGTCGGCGACAGCATCCTCGAAGGCAAGAAGCACCCGCGGCTCGACCTCGAGAGCCAGGTGCAAGTCAAGGGGCCCGCCGCAGCCCTCCTCCGGATGGAGATCGACCTCCCACACCTGTCGCAACGAGTACGTCTCGACGAAATGCCGCTCGTCGTGAACATGGAAGCCATGGTCGACGGCGTGGTCCTTGAGCTCTGCGACGTAGCCGGCCACGTCGATGGCGGCCACCGGCACCCTCCTGGTTTTGGCGAAACGAAGACGACAGGAGCGTAGGTCAGGCCCGAGCCTTGTAGCGTCGCCCACTGTGAGCGAGCGCAGGCGAGCGAACCAATGAGCACAGTGACCCGCTCGGCAGGGCAGCTCCCGAAGGGGGCAACCGGTTGACGGACGAGGAATTGCTTGCGGTTCTCGACACCGCGGCCGGCGCGATACGAGGTGCGCTCGACGGATTAGCCGACTGGGGACCCGCTGGCACCCGGCCGGGCCAGTACTTCAGCGACCTAGTCGCCGACGAGGCGGCCTTGAAGGTGCTCGACGCCGCGGGCCTGGGCGTGCTGAGCGAGGAAACCGGCGATCACAACCGTGACCGTGAACTCCTCGTCGCCGTCGATCCCGTCGACGGATCGACCAATGCCTCGCGCCGGCTGCCCTGGTATGCGACCAGCCTCTGCGTCCTTGATGCCGAGGGCCCCCGCGTGGGTCTCGTGGTGAACCTGGCAACGGGGGATCGCTACGAGGCCATCCGTGGGGCCGGCGCGCGCCACAACGGCAAGGTGATCCGGCCTACCGGCTGCACCTCCATGTCGGAGGCACTCGTTTGCGTCGTCGGATTCCCGAGCAAGCACCTGGGTTGGCGCCAGGTTCGAGCCCTCGGTGCGGCCGCCCTCGACCTCTGCGCCGTAGCCGCAGGTCAGCTCGATGCTTTCGTCGACTGCTCGGTCGCCGGCCACGCGCCGTGGGACTACCTGGCCGGCTTGCTCATCTGCACCGAGGCCGGCGCGCCCGTTGTTGACCGCATCGACCGCGATCTGGTCGTGCGCACGGCCGAGGTTCGCCGCTCGCCGGTTGCGGCGGCAACTCCTGAACTGCTGGCCGAGGCCGTCGCGGCGCGCGCCGGGTTCGATTGAAAGAGACCCACACGAAGCTCGACCGGTTCCGGCTGCTCGCGCTGCGCACCTATGGCGCCCTTCCGGCGTGGGCCCGAAAGTTCCTCATCCGGCGCATCACCCCCTCGTTCCGAGTCGGCGCGGCCTGCATTGTCGTTCGAGGCGATGGCAAGGTTCTGCTCGTCCGCCATTCGTACCGAGGAGGCTGGGGCCTGCCGGGAGGGCTTATCCGGCGGGCGGAGGACCCACGGGACGCCGCCCTGCGGGAATCATGCGAGGAAGTCGGTGTGGAGCTGGAGGTCGACGGAGAGCCGACGATCATCGTTGATTCTCCGGGACGGCGCGTCGACGTCATCTTCGAAGCTCGTATCGCAGCTTCCTCGCTCCGCCAGGAGCCGGTAGCCCATTATCCGGAGATCATCGAGGTGCGGTGGTTCGACCCGGCGCGCCTTCCCCGGTTGCAGGAGGAGGCCGCCGGCGCGCTCAGCGAGAAGTGCGGGGAGCAGCGGGCGAACGGCGCCGAGAATCTGAGCTGAACCGGGACATGACGCTGCCCTCCGCCTCGCCGCCTTCCGACCCTGGGGGGCCGGCGGGATGGCGCAGCTTGGAGAGTGCCTTCGCTTCGATCTGACGGATTCGCTCCCGGGTCAACTCGAACTCCTTGCCCACCTCTTCGAGGGTATGGGGACGGTCGCCGACCAGTCCGAAGCGCAGCTCGAGGATGCGTTGTTCGCGATCGGAAAGCGTGGCCAGGACTCCGCGCAGCTCGGCATGCTCGAGCGCGGAAACCGCAGCCTCGAAGGACGCTTGCGCCGACGGGTCCTCGAGAAAGTCGGCCAGCTCGGCATCGTCTTCACCCACTGGCTCCGACAGGGAGACCGGATCGGGGGCGACCCGCTGGGCATCTCTGACCTTCTCGGCAGTGAACCCGGTGTCCGCGGCAAGCTCGGCCGTCGTGGGGTCACGCCCGAGGCGGCGCGCCAAGCGGGCGGTCGAGCGTGTCACCTGGCCGACGGTCTCGACCATATGCACTGGAACACGGATGGTGCGGCTCTTGTCGGCAATGGCGCGGGTGATGGCCTGACGGATCCACCACGTGGCATAGGTCGAGAACTTGAAGCCGCGCCGGTGGTCGAACCGGTCGACGGCGCGCATGAGGCCGAGATTGCCCTCTTGGACCAAGTCGATGAGGGGCAGGCCGCACGGCTGGTAACGCTTGGCGATCGAGACCACGAGGCGGAGATTCGACTGGATGAACGCTTCCTTGGCTTCGCGACCGGCGACCGACTTCTTGCGCAGCTCGTCGCGGGTGGCGCGGTCGAGCTCGCCGCGCAGGGAAAGTTCGGCGGTGCCGCCTGTTTCCCGTGGAGTCGGCGCCGACAGGTCCCCGTCGGCCTCCCGGCCACTCTCGATTGCCTTGGCCAGCCTGACCTCATCGGCGGCAGTCAGCAACGCATAGGCGCCAATTTCCTTGAGGTATTGCCGCATGAGATCTTCTGCCACGTATGCCGTATGTCCCCGTCGCCGCCCTGCTCGTCCGAGTGATTCGATCCGCACACAAGATTACTCAAACTTGGAGCACGACGGGACGAGGTCGGCGGCCGACGGCCAGTACGCTCTGCCTACTTCGGGCGCTTAGCTCAGTTGGTTAGAGCACCGCCCTTACAAGGCGGGGGTCGGGGGTTCGAGTCCCTCAGCGCCCACCGGCCCACACGATCAATCGTCGGTCGCGGGCGCGCAGGTGCAGTTGTCGGTGGGGATGTCGCAGCCGTCGCAGGCGACTCGGCCTTCGTTGTCGTCGAGGTGAACCTTGCGCCCGCAGATGGCGCAACTGCCCCGTCTCAGGATGTCATCGAGGTTGGTCATGTCCCGCGAGTATCGCGCTGGGGCGCGCGCCGACCGACGCGGTATCCTGGAGTGCTCCAGCCGCCTACAAGAGTTCGCCCGCACCACGCACTGAGAAGGACGAATGCCGAGACTCACCATCCGTTGTCCGGAGTGCTTCGCTCGGATCGTGGCCGAGCCCGACGACGACGCCAAGACAACCCTCTGGCTTCACGGCCTCTCGGGCCGGTGTCGGGCCAAGGTGACAGCGAAGACCGAGCGGCCCCGGCGCAAGGAACGCCTAGAGGCGATACTCGGCGAGGAATGGGGCTGAACCCACCGTAGTTTCCGCCGCACAGTAATCTGCGACCCACAATGAGCGCCCTCCGCCGGTTCATCCTGACTGTCGGAGCTGTTGGAGTCGGTGTCGCTGCCGCCGGAGCCCTGATCATCGGTTTGGGGCACGTCATATTCACCTCCGAGATGGCCGAGACCGGCGACGTTCTCGATCTGCAGCCGCTCGCCGCTCGTTCCGTCGTCTATGCCCGTGACGGCAGCGTTCTGGCGGTGTGGCACGCCGAGGAAGACCGGGTTCCCGTCACCCTGGCGCGGGTGCCGCCCCACGTCGTGCGCGCCGTCCTCGACGCCGAGGACGATCGCTTCTTCGACCATGGCGCCATTGATTTGCGGGCGCTGGCCCGGGCTTTGGTGGTGAACGTCGAGTCGGGTGGGGTGTCCGAAGGCGGCTCGACCATCACTCAGCAACTGGTGAAGGTCACGTTGCTCAACGCCCGCCAGGACGTGAATCGCAAGATTCAAGAAGCTGCACTGGCCTTCCGGCTCGAGGGCCGGATGTCGAAGCAGGAGATCCTCGAGCGCTACTTGAACACCGTGTACTTCGGCAATGGAGCATACGGATTGCAAGCCGCGGCTGAGCGGTACTTCGCCAGCGACGTCGATCAGCTGACGCTCGGACAGGCGACTCTTCTCGCCAGCCTCATCCGCGACCCCGTCGGCGCCGACCCCTTCCGTCACCCCGCGGCGGCGCACGATCGGCGCAACGTCGTCGCCGACCGGATGCATGACCTCGGCCATATGACCGACGAGCAACGCACGCAGGTTAAGGCGGAGACCCTGCCCCAGCCTCCCCCCGAGGACCCGGCGCGGGCGAGCGACTACTTCACCGAGCACGTCAAGCAGGTCTTGCTCGCGGACACTCGTCTCGGGGCCACGCTGCAAGAGCGCACGGCCGCGCTGTTCAAGGGCGGACTCTCGATTCACACAACCCTCGACCCGCTCGACCAGCGGACGGCCGAGGAATCGGTGGCGACCAACCTTCCCGATACCGGTGGACAGTTCAACGCAGCTGTCGTTTCGGTCGACCCCACCACGGGCGCCGTTCGAGCTCTGGTCGGCGGACCCGACTTCGTTCAGTCGAAGTTCAACCTTGCGACCGACGGCCCAGGGCGGCAAACGGGGTCATCCTTCAAGACCTTCACCCTGATTGCTGCTCTCGAGCAGGGCTTTTCGCCGAGCGACTCCATCGCCGGTTACTCGCCGTGCTCCATCCCGAACCCCGGCGGCACGCCGAATCCGTGGACGCCGAGCAACGTCGAAGGGTCGGCCGGGGGAGTGCTGAGCCTCACCGATGCGACGGTCCAGTCGGTGAACTGCGCCTACGCCCGACTGGTGAAGATCGTGGGCCCTGACAAGGTGGTCGAGGTCGCGAAACGCATGGGGATCACCAACCCGCTGGCACCGAACCTGGCGATCACCCTGGGAAGCGAGACCGTCACCCCATTGCAGATGGCATCGGCATACGGAACCCTCGCTGCCGATGGGGTGCGTCACACGCCGTACTTCATCGATCGTGTCGCCGACCGGGAGGGAAAGGACCTGTTCAGCAACGCGCCGAAAGGCGAACGAGTGCTGCCCGCCGACACTGCCCGCGTCGCGACACAAATCTTGACCCAGGTCGTTCAGCGAGGCACCGGACGCGCCGCCGGCCTACCGAACTGGCAGGTCGCGGGCAAGACGGGAAGCACGGACAACAACACGAATGCCTGGTTCGTCGGGTTCACACCGACGCTCGCCACCGCAGTATGGATGGGTTCGCCTGACGGCGATGTACCGATGCGGAATGTCGGCGGCATCACGGTCTTCGGCGGCACCTACCCGGCGCGCATCTGGCACGACTACATGACTGCCGCCCTCGCCGACGTCCAACCGGTGGGCTTCCCTGAGCCCGAGTCCTACCCGGGCGGATCCGAGTACCTGTCGGTTCCGAACGAAAAGTCGACCAGCCGTGACAGCGGCGCGGACCGCGGGCCGCGCCTGGCGGTGCCGGAAACGGTGCCGCAGTCGCCGCTACAGGAAGCACCAGTTCAAAACGTCCCCATTCCTCAGTTCACGATTCCGACGTTGCCACAGTTCACCATCCCGCCCATTCCGACCCTGCCGCCATTCACGATTCCCGAACGTCCCGAACGGCCGAGCCGTGACTGACGGCGAAGCCGCGCCGGTGTTGAGCATTTACAAAGACCTGCTCTCCGTGCAGGTGCACGACACGGCGGCCGATCGGTTGACGCACCGGCGTGCGACGCTGCCCGAGTCGGCGCGTCTTGCTGCTGTCGCTGACGCCCTCGTGACCGTTGAAGTGTCGCTCGCGGAGGCGGTAGAGCGTCGCGATGCCGCCGCCCGCGTGCAGCGGCAGCTCGAGGATGAGATGGCCAACGTCGAGGACAAGATCAAGGGCCTCGACGCTCGCCTGTACTCAGGCGAGGTGACTGTCGTCCGTGAGCTACAGGCGATGCAGGCCGACACCGAGTCATTGCGCCGGCGCCATAGCGCGCTCGAGGACGAGGTGCTCGAGGCGATGTCGGTCCGCGAGCCCATCGACGAGGAAGTGCAAGCGCTCGAGAAGGAGCGCGCCCGGCTTGACGACGAGGGCGTCGAGTTGCGCGCCGCTATCGCCGAGGCCCAGGCCGGCATCGACGCCGAGCTCGCCAACGAGACCACGGCGCGTGCCGAGACTGCCGCACGAGTTCCCACTGACCTGTTGGCGCTGTACGAGAGGATTCGGGCCAACGAGGACGGCATCGGCGCCGCGCCCCTGGTCAACGGACGCTGCGGAGGCTGTCACCTGACTCTCCCGGCGACCGAGCTCGACCGCATGAAGCGGGAGCCCCCCGACGCCCTCGTGACGTGTGAGCAGTGCGGCCGCGTGCTCGTCCGCTGAGTGGTCCTGTGGCCCGCAGGACTCGCGCTCGTCGTCGTCTGGGTGGTCTTTAAGGACCCGGCAATCGATTACCGGGTGGTCGTGGTGGGAGCGCTCCTGCCGGACCTGTTCGACGTGCCATTCGGCGGTGCCAGGGTCATGCACACTCTTGGCGCGGCCGTCGTCGTGCTCGTCGGCGTCATGCTGGCCACCTGCGGCCACCGTCACGCCAGGCGGCGCTGGATTTTCCTTCCGGTCGGCATGTTCTTGCACCTGGTCGCCGATGGCATGTGGGCACGCACCGACATATTTTGGTGGCCGTTCTTCGGGGCCGCGCTCAGCGGCCCGCTACCGGCGCTCGACCACGGCGCGGCCCTGCTGGTGGCCGAGGAGGTTGTTGGCGCGCTCATGCTGGCGTGGTTCTGGGTGCGATTCCAACTCGCGGACCGCGCCGTGCGGACCAACTTCGCGCGCACGGGGCGACTACCCCGCGACTAGGGCTGTTCTTGGTGGGCCTGGACGAGGTGGTAGAGCAGGATGAGCTGGGCGACAGCGAGGGGCTCACTGCGCTTTCCGGGCTCGATCGTGCCGAGTGACTCGGGCACCGAATCGGTAATCCCAAGCTCGGCCCAGATTGCTTCCTCGACCTCTCGAGTGACCTCACGCTTGGCGTAGGAGTGCACGTGGAGGGCATCGACCGGCTTCCCGTCTTCGTCGCGGGACAGCTTGAGGTGCATGGCCTCTTTGTGTTCATCGGTGAGGATGTTGGAGAGGTCGGGGTGCGAGATGGTAGGGCGAAGGAGGACGGTTGCGCTGAGTGGGTCGTCAGGGCCGTCCCGGCCTTCGATGGGCTCGAAGCGGATGACGATGTCGGCGTTGGAGCGCTGGGGCCGGATGAACTCGGCTGACTCGGGTTCGCGCCGCTCGAGTTCCTCCATGACCTGCTCCGACTTGTAGCCGCGCTTCTTCGTGTCGCGAGCGATCTTCCACTCGTAGCGAACCTGCTCGGGCGGGTCGAGATAGACCGTCGCGTCGAAACAGGTTCGGGCTCGCTTGGAGTGCAGGGGCAGGAGCCCTTCGATGATGACGAACTCACGGGGCTCGACCTCGACGGGGCGCCCAAGGGTGCCGTCCTTGTGGTTGTAGACGGGCTTCAGGATGGGGTGGCCGAGGGCCAGGAGCTGGAGGTGCTGCTCCATGACATCCATGTAGTTCGCATCCGGGTGCAGCGGCGTGAAGGGGAGGCCCTTGCGCTCCTCGCGGTCGAACTTGTGGTAGTCATCGACGCAGATCGAGGTGATGCGATCGGGACCGAGAGCCTCAACCAGGCCCTTGGTGATCGTCGTCTTCCCAGTGGCGCTGTCGCCGGCGATCGCAAGCATGATCGGCGTGGTGGGCGAGTCGCCGGTGCGCCACGCAGGCTGAATCGCTATCGGCTTGTCAGGCATTGCTGTCACCTTCGTTCCTGCTGTCGAGGCCATATCTGCGGTTTGGCCGTTGCCGTTGCCATTGCCGTGCTGGCGTTGGCGAGTCTCCCGAGGACGCAAGCCTCCAGCCCAGCTGGCCAGGTGCCGGCCGGCCATCATCGCGCGTCACCGGCCACCGTGGAAAAGCGACGACTCGACATGGGGGCCTCCTCGGCGACGCGGGCAGACCGGCTGCCACGACAACAGGGCGCATAACGTACGGCGGGAGGGGGAGTATTCGCCTCCCCCGTAGGGTGGCTCCGGCGGGGGATAACCTGAGTGAATCGTGCCTGGACCGGTGGGTTTGCTGCTCGTGGACGACCACCAGGTCGTCCTGGAGGGGCTGGGATCGATGTTGGCGTCCCAGAGCCACCGGGTGAAGATTCTGGGGGCGACGACCGATCCCGAGGAGGCCCTGGCGCTCATCGGCGAGTTGGAGCCCGACGTGGTGCTGCTCGACGTGCGACTGCGAGGTGCGAGCGGGCTCGACCTGTGCCAGCAGCTCATCGACACCCGGCCGGGCACCAAGGTCGTCTTCTTTACTGTCTACGACGACGAGCAATACCTCTTTCAGGCCCTCCGGGTCGGCGCGTCCGGGTTCCTCCTGAAGACGACGACCGCTCCGGAGCTGGCGGGCCACCTGGAGCGGGTGATGGAAGGGGAGGTGGCCATCGATCCAGTTCTGGCCGGACGGGTGGCGATGACCGCGGCGCGCTTTCAAAGCGGTGAGTTCTGGCCGGGCGCGCGCCTGGGGCTCACGCAGCGGGAGAGCGAGGTGCTGGAGCTAATGGTGCGCGGCCTCTCGAATCGCGCCATCGGCCAAAAGCTCTATATCGGCGAGGAGACGGTGAAGACCCATGCTCGAGGCATCTACCGCAAGCTCGAGGTGCCCGATCGGGCCCAGGCCATAGCCACCGCCCTCCGTGAGGGGATCTTCCACTAGTGCCGAAGGCGGAGGAGGTACTCGGAGAAGACCTGGCTTCGGAGAACCGCCTGCTGCGTCGCATCATCGAGGTCACCTCGAGCGATCTCGATGTCAGGGAGGCGAGTGGCCGGGTGGCCGCCCTTGTCACCGAGGCGACCGGCTCAGACGTGTGCTTTGTGCACGTCGTCGAGGAGGACCGGGGCCGGGTCGTCCTCGCCGGCGCGACGCCACCGTTCGACGAGCTCGCCGGTACGGTCGAGCTGGCCATCGGTGAGGGCATCGCTGGTTGGGTGGCGCAGCACGGCGAGCCTGCCGTTGTGCCGGACAAGTGGAACGACGACCGGTACCGCTATATCCCGGCACTCCGTGGGGAGGACTACGCCTCCTTGGTGTCCGTGCCGATGCTGGCCCATGGCCGGGTGGTGGGGGTCCTGAACGTGCACTCGAAGCAGCAGCGCTCCTACGGGGAGCGCGATCTGGCGCTTTTGACTCAGGTGGCCAACCTGCTCGCCCGCACGATTGAGAAGGCACGGCTCTACAACCGCCTAGCGGAGCGAGAGGAGATGCTCGAGGCCTTCGCGGCGCGCACGGTGGAGGCCCAAGAGCTGGAGCGCCGCCGGCTGTCGGGGGAGATCCATGACGGGATCGGCCAGCGCCTCGTCAGCCTCTGGTACCACCTACTGGCCGCCGAGGACGCTGCGGGGGGTGATGAGACCCTTCGCCATGAGCTGTCCGTGGCCAAGGAGCTCGCGACTGCTGCCTTGCAAGAGACCCGCTCAGCGATCACCGGCCTCCGCCCGTCAGTGCTCGACGACTTGGGGTTGGCCGCGGGCCTTGAGAGCCTGGGCCGGTCGATCCCGGCCCTCGAAGTCGTCCTCGACGTGGAAGCCGGCCGTTTGCCCGCGCACGTAGAGGTTGCGCTCTATCGCATCGCCCAGGAGGCCCTCCAGAACGTGGTGAAACATGCGGGCGCGTCGAAGGTCGGAATCTCTTTGCAGGTTGTTGACGGTACGACCCGGCTCACGGTCGATGATGACGGACGTGGCTTTGGCCAGGAGCGCCTCACCTCAGCGGAGGAACGGCATTCCTATGGGATGGTCGGCATGCAGGAGCGAGCCGAACTCATCGGCGCGACGCTTGCCGTCGATTCTCGACCCGGCGAAGGGACGACGGTCGAGGTCATCGTCCCCAACGAGCGCTAGGCGCTCGCGGTTTCCATTTCCCGTGAGTAGTTGCCGTTGCGCGCCGCGCCGGTGAGCTCGCCCCGATGAGTGAACACCTTCTGGGCCTCGCCCACGTTGCCGGCGTCGCCCTTCCAGGTCTTGAGAGCTTCATCCTGTAGGGCGCGGCCGTAGGAGAAGGTCAGCTGCCAGGGGTGAGGCCCCATGCGGTTCATCAGGTCGAGGTGCTCGGTGGCGACGGCTGCGCTCTGGCCACCTGACAGGAAAGCAATCCCGGGGACGGCGGCGGGGACGGTGCGGTAGAGGCACGCCAGTGTCTTCTCGGCGACCTCTTGAGCGCCGGCCTGGGTGGAGCACTGCTTGCCCGAGATCACCATGTTGGGCTTGAGCACCATTGCCTCGAGGTCGACCCGCTGCACGGCCAGTTCGTTGAAGACGCGCCGCTGGGTGCGGAGGGAAACGTCGAAGCAGGCATCGATATCGTTCGAGCCGTCCATGAGGACCTCAGGCTCGACGATGGGCACGAGTCCGCCTTCCTGGCACAGTGCCGCATAGCGAGCCAACGCGTGGGCGTTGCAGCGAATGGCGTCGTTGCTCGGGAAGCCGTTGGCCTCGTCGATGATGATGACGGCGCGCCACTTGGCGAACTTGGCGCCCAGTGCCACGTATTCGGCGATGCGCTCACGGAGCCCGTCGAGCCCTTCGGTGACCTGCTCGCCGTCGGCGAGGGCCAGTGGCTTGGAGCCGGTGTCGACCTTGATGCCGGGGAACACGCCCTTCTGCTCGAGCATCTTGGGGAACGGTGTGCCGTCGTCAACCTTCTGGCGGATGGTCTCGTCGTAGAGGATGACCCCGCTGATGTAGTCCTCCATGCCGGGGGCGGAGAGGAGCGTGTTGCGGTAGGCGCGCCGGTTCTCCTCGGTGGACTCGATGTCGAGGGCGCCGAAGCGCTTGGAGATGGTGGCATTGCTCTCGTCGGCGGCAAGGACTCCCTTACCGGGAGCAACCATGGCCTTGGCGACGGCCTTGAGATCTTCCACGCTCATTCTGTATTCCTCCTGGGGGGCCGCCCGTGGCGGCGCGTCGGCAACGGGAGGAACGTTAGCGTCAGACCCGCTCAGGCTCCACTGGCGAGTTGGAACCTATCGGCGGCCGATACGGCATCGTCGCTTGCCCATCGCCCGTCGGGTACACGGCGATGCAGTCGATGGCCAAGTGGGCCCGGGCCGATGGCGTGATGCTGCACCTCCACCGGGCCGGGCACGGCACCTGCACCGCCAGTTTAGAAGAGCTTCGCTAGTGGGCTGTCGTCGAACTGGTCGAGTAGCTCGGCTACGTCCTCGTACACGGCGATGGCGCCCTCGTCCTCGAGTTGTTCTCTGGTCGCACCTCCGGTGAGGACGCCGACCGTCTTGAGGCCGACCTTCTTCGCGGCGCGCACATCCCAGACGGTGTCGCCGACGACCATGGTGCGTTTGGGGTCGAGGTCCATCTGTTCGAGGGCGGTGGCGAAGATGTCGGGCGCGGGCTTGCTCTTCTCGACGTCGCCTTTGCTGACGACGTGATCGACGGCATCACCGGCACCGACTGCTTCTTGGAGGCGCTCGACGTCTTCTTCGTTCGACGATGTGGCCAGCACCACGACGGCGCCGCGGTTGGCGACTTCCTTGACGAGGTCGGCCGCGCGGGGGAAGGCCGTGATTTCGTCCTTGAACGGCTCGTAGCGCTTGGAGTGCGCCTCGGAGGCGTCCTCGCTGTCGTGGCCGATCAGGCGCTTTACCATTTGATCGGAACCCATACCGATGAGCGGATGGATGCGGCTCATCGACACCTCCTCGCCGACGTCGCGCAAGGCGCGCCACCACGAGACGGTGTGGAACCAGTTGGTGTCGACAAGCGTTCCGTCGACGTCGAACAGGACTGCGGGTCGGGAATCGGTCATGGCGCCAGGCTTACCCAGGGTGTGGCCCAGGTAAGCTGGCGCGTCTGGGCGGCGTGGCCGAGTGGTTTAGGCAACGGCCTGCAAAGCCGTGTACAGGAGTTCGATTCTCCTCGCCGCCTCTAGTAAACGTGCTGGTTAGGGCCTATTTCCGCCGAGAAGCCCTGAGATTATGTCAAGCCAACCCCGCACCAGCCCCACGCGCCGCCGGCTCGAGGTCGACGACCTCGGCAGTAGGGGAGGGCATCTCGGCCCCGACGACCGCATCGAGATAGGTGGCAATCGCGCGGTCGCGCTCCCTCGTCGCGTGCTGGTAGATGAGTGCGGCGCGCGGCGAAGCGTGGCCGATTCGGGCCATTAGCTCTTTCGTCGTGACGCCCGGCATCCTCGCCGTGAGAGTCGCCGCGTGGTGGCGCAGGTCGTGAG
>DATLEI010000016.1:0-23695 GCA_035525375.1 Acidimicrobiales bacterium | reverse complement strand
CGAGCGCGCCGAGAGTGGCGCGCCCCGAGCGGCGCCCGGCGCGAGTGCGGAGACGGTCGGCGAGCAGTTGGTCCCAGTGACGGCGACTGGCAATCAAGGTGTTCCTCCGAAGTAGGCGGCGCGCACTGCGGCGGGCAGCGGCAGGGGGACATCGCCGGTTGCGCCCCAGGCGATGGCTTCGCCGTTCTCCAAGTACCAGATGCCGTTGGAGGGGCGGAAGACGGTGAGGTCGGCGATGCCGTCTCCGTCGTAATCACTCGGGACAGGGATGTCGCCGTCGGCGCCGTGGGCGACAGCGTCGGGGGTCTGGTTGCGCAGATACCAGACGCCGTTGGACGGACGGAGCACGGCTATGTCCGCGTCGCCGTCGCCGTCGTAGTCGGCGGGAACGGGGATGTCGCCCGGCGCGCCGTAGGCGTTGGCGTCGGGGCTCTGACCCTGCATGTACCAGACGCCCTTGGAGGGCCGGAACACGGCGATGTCGGCCTTGCGGTCACCGTCGTAGTCGTGTGGGACGGGGACGTCGCCCGGCGCGCCGTAGTTGGCCGCCAGCTCCGCGCCGGTGGACGACTGGCGGATGTACCACGTGCCGTTCGACGGACGGAACACGGCCACGTCGGTCTTGTGATCGCCGTCGTAGTCGGCGGGGACGGGGACGTCACCGTCCACGCCCCAGGCCAGCGCGTCGGGCGTCTGGCCTTTGAGGTACCAGACGCCATTGGATGGACGGAACACGGCCAGGTCCGACTGCCTGTCACCGTCGTAGTCACCAGGGACGGGGACGTCGCCCTCCGCTCCCCAGGCCACCGCCTCAGGAGTCTGTCCCCGCAGGTAGGACACGCCGTTAGCGGGGCGGAACACGGCGACGTCGGTCGAGCGGTCGCCGTTGAAGTCGGCCACCGGCGGGAGAGCGGGACACATATTCGGCGCGACTTTCAGGGACTCCACCGACGACAGCGGCGGCGGGCCTTCAACGGCCCCGAGGTCCTCAGTGCCACCGATCGCGTACACCCGACCGTCCTTGCCGGAGGTGGCCGCGGCGGTCGTGCGATGCGTCGCCATGGGCTCGGTCAGGTCGGCCCACCCGTCGGTAACGGGGTCGTAGGACATGACGGCCCTACGGATGTCCCCCGCGAAACCCTGCCCCCCGATGATGTAGAGCAGCCCGTCCGCACCTGCGGTCACCGCTGGGTCGGTCGGCACAAGTCGCTTCACGGCCCTGACCTGCCACAAGCCGGGCGTTCCCCCTGACCCGGGCGCGTAGGACTCAACCGGTGGCGCCAGGAATGCATTGTCGTAACCACGGCCACCAATCACGAAGATGTGACCATCGGCAGCCGTCGCCGCGCCAAGGTCGGCTCGTGCGACGTTCAACGGGGTCACCAGCTCCCACACGTTGGTTGCCGGGTCGTAGGCCTCGACGGTGGGTACCGCCTCGCCACCACTGCGTCCAACGCCGATTACCCCGCCTATCGCGTAGATGCGCCCGTCGGACCCCGTGGTCGCGGCCAGTCTCGCTCGGGGGACGGCGAGGCTAGCAACCCGCGACCACGAGTTCGTCGTGGGGTCGTAGGCGTCCACCGATGCGAGCGGTGTTCCGGAAAGCTCGTCGCTGCCACCGATGGCGTAGATGCGCCCGTCGGGTCCGGCAGCCGCCGCGAACTGGGTGCGGGGTGTGGGCATGGGCGGCAGCGCCTTCCAGGTCTTGGCGCCACAGGGGTCGAAGACCTCGGCCGAACTCAGCACGGTGCCGTCGGCTTCATGGCCACCCATCGAATAGATACGGCCGTCGGTGCCGGTGGTTGATGCATGACGCTGGCGCGCCGCCGACATCGATGCGGCCGGCTGCCACTCCGGCGCGATCGTGGTTGACGTTGGCCGTGTCGGGTCGCCTGGGGTGCACGGGTAGAAGGTGCCGGTGACGCAGACGAAGTGCTCGGCGCGCGACGTCGACTCGGTATCGGTCGGGCTGTTGAAGGTTGCGGCGACGACCGAACACTGGAGCTGGGCGGCAGCCGCGCAGGACGGTGAGAGGTTGTCGAACGGCACAGGCACCGGCCCGAAGCCGCCCGTTGCGTCGGTCGGCGCTACCCCGATCCGCCGGCACTCGGCATGGAGGTTTCCGGCCAGGGCCGGGCACTTGAAGATCTCGGCGGTGGCACTGGGGGCGAACTTCGTGCCGCTGACCTGGGTGACTTCCGCGTAGACGCTGAACTCCCGATCCTTGCTCAGCGACAGGCGCTCGCCATGGGTGCTGTTGGGCGGAGGGTTCTTGGGACCCTGCGGTCCCGGGATGCACCCGTTCTGTGACTCCGGGCGGGAGAAGCAGACGTAGTGCTCAGCCTTGGCGGTCACCTGGGCCGAATCGAGGCCGACGAAAGTGGCCGCCACGACGGCGCACTGCACCCTGCCCCCACCGGCCGCGCCCACACAGGTGATCTGTGACCCGTCTGGTCGGGTGATGGTCGGCGTCCACCCGGGGAGCGAAACGCTGAAGGTGCCGTCGGCCATTGTCGGTGCCGCGCCGAGTGGTTGACATCCGTTAGCGAGATCGACCTCGCCTGCCTTGCAGAGGTAGACGTGGGCGATGTCGTTGGCGACGAACTTCCTACCTTCGACGTTGGCGGGTACGACCCCGAGGAACGTGTTCACCCCGCCGTTGCCGTCGTAGCCGTCGGGCGAAAGGTTCAGCTGGGCGTCGTTGATGCCCGGCGCCTCCCAGTCGTGGGCCTGGGCGACACCCGGCGCGCCCACCGCGCCCGCCATCAGCGCGAGCAGGACCAACGCCACGCCGGCGCGGAGGCGATAGCGGCGGGTCCGTAGAAGGTCCACCACAGCTTGGTCCCAGTGGCGTTGTTTGGCTATCAACGGGAGCGAGATGCGCTGGTCACAGGGAGAGACGGCGGCGCGGCAAAATCGTGACGCGATCTGGCCAGTTCTTTCGGGAACGGTGTCATGGGTCGAGGTTGACAGGGGTAGGCGGGAAAACATAGGGCCATAAGCGCGCGATTAAGCGGCCGGGGCCCGCCTGCGAAGGGCGCAGCCCTCGGACATTCGGTGCACTCAGACTGTCGTGATCTGGCCCTGATTCGCGAAAACCACGACAGTTTGAGAGCATGAAACCATCGCCGGCATCCCAGGCAGAGAACGGTTCCGTACTCTGAAGAGAATGGACATCGCCGCGCTGGCAGCGCACTGCCTCCACGACCCGTCGGGCAAACCGCACACACTGGGAGACCTCTGGGCCGACCGGACGATCGTCCTGGTATTCCTCCGTCACTTCGGCTGACTGCATTGCCGAGAACATGCGGCGCAGTTGCGTCGTGCCTATAGCGACATCACCGCGCATGGCGCTGATGTCGTCGCTGTCGGTACTGGGGACGCCCGCTACGCCAAGGCGTTCATCGCGGAGGAAGACGTCCCATTCCTCGTGTTGTTGGACGAGGACGGTGCGGCCGCGGCGGCGGCCTCCCTACGAGAAGCCGGACTGTGGCGCCTGGCAGGGCCCGCGAACTGGGCCGGGGCGTTGCGGACCCGGCGCGCCGGGCACCGGCAGCACAAGATTGGCAAGCGGGTAACGCAACTCGGCGCGACCTTCGTCGCCGGGCCTGGCAACAAGTTGCGCTACGAGCACCTCGAGCGCGACCCGTCAGATCACGCGCCGATCGACGACGTCTTGGCCGCGCTCTGAGCGACTGCTCAAGGCGCGGCTGCGTTGCGCCAGCTAGCGGGAGTTCGAGCGCCTCGAGAACAGGACCAGGCACGCCCCGAGCATCATGGCGATCAGGGCGACCATCGTCATCGATCCGATGCTGAGACCGGTACGAGCCAGGCTGGACCCGAGCACGGCCACTCCTGTCGGAGCGGCTGCTACCGAGCTCGCGGCGCCCGGACCTGCGACTGTCGGGGTCTGAGCAAGCACGACCGGAGTGGTCGATCGCTCACCGAACACCGGCGTCAGTGGCAACGGCGTCACCGGCAAGGGCGTCATCGTGTGCTCCACGCGGGGTGGCGGCGAGAACGGCAGCGGAGTCCCCGGCAGCTCAATCACCGGGGGCGGGCTGACCGGCGGGACCACGACCGGAGGTGGGCTGACCGGCGGGACCACGACCGGAGGGGGGCTGACCGGCGGGACCACGACCGGGGGCGGGACCACGACCGGGGGGGTGACGGCGGGCGGGATGATGTTGTTCGTTACCGAGACCGTGCAGGTCACGTAGCCACCGCCGCCGTTGCCGGATCCGTTGCACTGATCGACGGTGACCGGCAGCGCCGAACTCTCCGTGGACGGACGCACATCGCACTTCACCCTCATGGTGCCGCCGCCGCCGGTTCCGGACTCATTGCATTGAGTGATGGTGGCGTTGGTCGTGTTGGCCGGGAAGGGGTCACAAGCGGTTGTCGGTTCGGTGCCGCCACCTGTCCCGGCCGAGTTGCATTGGTTCACGGTGGCCGGTGTCGTCGTCGCCACGCCGGTGATGTTGTTGACGATGTTCACGGTGCACGTGACGGTGCCGCCTCCGCCATTGCCGGAGCCGTTGCACTGATCGACGGACGTAACGAGCTGGTCCGAGGGTGTAATTGTGGTCGTGCATGGCAGAGCGGCGTTGGCCGCGCCGTGGCACTCAACCAGTTCCACTGTCGAACTCGTGAGACCCGTGGCGAGGTCAAGGTTGTTGGTCACGGTGACAGTGCAGTTGACCGCTAGACCGCCGACGTTGTCGGTGCCGTTGCACTGGTTCACGGCAACCGGCGCGCCACCCACCTCGGCTGCCGTGACCGGGATGGGTTCAGGGGCGAGCGAAGAGCTACTGGCAGGAGCTGTCGCCGCCGATGTCAGTGGTGGCGCCGGGCCTGACCCGGTGTCGACCGGAGGGGTCGCGACGGCGGTCGCCGCGGGAAGGGTCGGGACGGGGGCAGCTACCGGAGGGGTTACGACTGCGGTCGCCACAGGAGGGGTCACGACTGCGGTCGCCGGGACCTGGACCTCGGGGACAGGGGCGGCTGCGGGCGGGGTCACGACTGCGGTCGCCGGGACCTCAATGTCGACTGCGGTCGCCGGGACCTCGACGTCGGGGACGGTCGAAGCTGCGGTCTGCGCCGGAGGTGCGACCGACGGTGCCGGCGTGGCGACGCTGGCCTCCGAGGACAGACCTATGGCCGCCGATTGTGGGACATACGCCTGTGGGACATCCGCCGACTGGGCCGCGCCGGCCGGGCTGCCTTCGGCGAACGCGCTGTCGTGCAACGCGCCCCACGTCAACATCAGGAAGATGGCCATCAGGAGTGCGCCACCCAAAGCTGCCGCTCTCGATTTCGGCGTTTGCGCTCGGAAAGCGTGGGGGAAGACGGGAATGAGGTCAGCAACGGGCATTAGGGGCTCCTTCGTTGATGCGCATCCTCGGGGATGCCCCGTCACCTCACCGTCACACGGGCGTGACCGCCGATACTCGTAAATTGCCGTAGCAGTCAATTCAGCTAGTATTGGAGCGAGCCCGGAGGTGGCTGATCTCCGACGAACCGGTAGAGGAAACCCCGGCGGTGGGGAAGGAGTCGGGCGAGGAGCGCGCCCTGTCCGTCCTGGGAGGGTTCGTCTTCTCCGTCGGTGGCGACGCCCTACTAGGGATTTCGGCCGGTTCGCAGCGCCTCCTCGCCTTTCTTGCCCTACGTGACCAGGCGGTGACTCGCAGTCACGTGGCGGGCACGTTCTGGCCCGAGTCCAACGACGATCGTGCGGGGGCAAGCCTGCGGACGGCGCTCTCCCGGCTTGACCGTCCATCCCGCGAGGCACTGAAGGTGACCGCTGTGGATCTGGGTATAGGGGAAGGCGTAGTCGTCGATGTCCGGCAGTCCGAGGCCCGCGCGCACCGATTGATTGATCGCGACGGCGAGCGGCTCGACGAAGACATCAGCTCGCCAGCGGTGGCGTCGCTATCGAGCGAGGTCCTGCCGGGCTGGTACGACGACTGGGCCTTAATCGCCGCTGAGGACTGGCACCAACTGCGCATGCATGCGCTCGAGGCGGTGGCGGCTCGATTGACAGCGGCCGACCGCCTGCCTGAAGCAGCCATCGCCGCTCTTTCTGCGGTGCGCGCCGAGCCCTTGAGGGAGAGCTCCCGTGCCGCGCTGATACGAGTCCACATGGCCGAAGGGAATCAGTCGGAGGCCATCGGGGAGCTCGAGCGCTATCGCGTGCTGCTGCACGCCGAGATGGGACTCGAACCGACGTCGCGCCTCACCACGCTGCTGGCCAAGCTTCAGAAGCGGTAACGCCTCGGTCACGCACCGGCTTTAGGGTGCCGAATATCGAACAGTTTCGTCGACCAGGAGCAGATTGGCACACACCTTGGCTTCTTCAGGGCTTCTTCAGGGCTTCTTCAGGGCTTCTTAATGTCCCCGTCCTATAGTGAATCTGGAATTAGCTCAAGCATCCAGGGTGAAGGGCCGTTCCGTACTCAAATGAGAATGAACATCGACGGCGGGAACCCAGAATTTCAAATCAAGTAGGAATGTTGATAATTCGAGCATGGATCGAGGACGGATCCTCGGAGCCTCTGCGCGCCCATATCCGCATCACCGACGACGTGTCGGCCGGCGTCGAACGTACGCTGACCCTTACTCAACCTGATGCGGCCTCTGCCGTGGTCCATGAGTGGCTGACAAAAATATTGAGTGACCCCGACCAGCCTGGCTGAGCAGCCTTCCCCGCCGGCAGGTCACGCTCATGTCACGCTCTGCTGACGACCCGAAGGCGATGGTACCCCTAACGACAAGGGGTACTGATGATGAACATCAAAGCTGTGCGCGTCTCTGGCCGGGTCCTTCTCACTGTCTCAGGATCTCGGCGGCCTGACCCAAGCGGCCGGGGCCTCTACGTTCGACGGTCTATTCGCTCGACGTCGCCTCGGAGTGTGTCGCCCGAGGCCCTGAATTACTTACGCAGCCAGCCGCGCCGCGGCTTCTCTACGGCGGGAGGCTCCATGATTGCGCCGGGAACAGCCGGTTCCTGACCGCAACCAGCCGCCTTGTCCATGAGGCGGCTGTCCCAGCTCACGCCGGTCAGCACCTCCAACGCCTTCGCGGCGTTGATGGCAACGGCAGTCTCGGCAAGGACGACCTCCTCACTCGCGCCACTCTCCCGCAATGCGGCACTCCGCTCCACGGCCGTGTCGAACTGTTCCTGAAGCCCTTCGACCGTCTTACCCAGTTCCTGGTTGAACCGCGATCCAGTGGTCATAACATCGTTTTTACCCAAGCGGACGGGCACGACAAACGCGCCGCCATGCCACCGTCACCAGGGCGACGACTGCGGGGCCCAACACCAACATGTGCACCAGCAGCCAACGGACGACGGTGCCGGTCGTCACCTCCACGCCACCAATGAGCACGAACCGCACGTCCTCGCCGAACATGGGGCGATACCCACGCATGTTGGTGCCGACCTTCACGGCCCAGAGTGCCAACTGGTCCCACGGGAGGAGGAACCCGGAGGCCGACGCGGCCATGACGGACAGGCTGAGTCCGGCGGCGATGCCGGAGGCGGCACGCCACTTGCGCGCCGCTGTCCACGCGTCGACGACCAGCAAAACGCCGAAGGCCAGCGCGGTAGGAACTGCCACGGCCGACGCCCAACGGTGAAGCCAGCGCACCACGTCTGGAAACGAACTGTCACCCGGCGCGCCACCAAAGACCTGTTGCCACCCGCCGTCGTACGACGGTCGGTAGATGAAGAACAGCGCTACCCCGGTGACGACAAGCACGGCCACCTCGACAGTCAACGCCCACAACAAGGCTGTTCGTATGGGTGACAACCAGTCGGCAGGCGGCGCGTCAGCGGCAGCGTTGTCCTGGCCAGTCGACATGCGGGGAGCGTACGACTCAGCCGTGGCTCCATCCTGGCAACGATGAGTTCGGCGCGCCGACGGAGTCTTGATGCACGTGGAAGGTGGTGACGGGTTTGAGACGATTGTCGTTGCCCTCGACGGCACCACCGAGGTGGCCACGTGGCCGCTCGATCTCGTGGCACGCCCCGACCTGTCAACGGTTGAGAGCCTGGCCCGGATGCAACTGGCGGCGCGCCGGATCGGCCTCTGCGTCCAGGTTCGGCACCCGTCCGAGGAGCTCTGCCGGTTGCTCGAGTTCTCGGGACTTCGCGAGCTACTGCTCGAGGCGCGCCGGCAGACCGAACGCAGTGAACAGCTCAGGGTCGATGAAATGGTGGAGCCCGGTGATCCGACCCGCTGACACCTCGATGACCTGAATGGCCCAGGGTTCGAGCATTCCGTTCCCGGCCGGCTTGTACGCGCCGAAGGCAGTGCAACCGTTGGCCTCGGTCGCGATGAGGCGCGAGCCCCGGCAACCGATGCCCTGGCCGACGTAGAACTTGGCGATCTCGTCGGTGCCCCGCAGCCACAGGGCAAACGGCGGCATCGAGAACGTGGCGTCCTCATGGATGAGCGACACCAGCGAGTTGATGTCGTAGCGCTCGAAGGCCTCGACGTAGCGGGCCAGGATCTCCCGCTGCTCAGGATCCATCGTTGTCGTGCCCGGCGCGTCCAGATCGGCGTCGGCGAGAGTGGCCCGTGCTCGCTGCAGCGCGCTGTTCACCGAAGCGACACTCGTGTCGAGTAGCTCGGCTACTTCGCTGGCCTGCCAACGCAACACCTCGCGCAAGATGAGCACGGCGCGCTGCCGGGGCGGCAGGTGCTGCAGGGCGGCAACGAACGCCAGCCGAATTGATTCCCGTTGGGCGGCGAGCTCGGCCGGGTCGGCCGCAGCGGCCAGCACGTGGGCGTCTTGCACGGGGGAAATCCAGGTGTTCTCGGGGAGGGGTGTCAGTGCTGAATCGGCCGGCGATGAGGGTCCCAAGTCCATTGGCCGCGCCCGGCGCTGGGGGCCTTGCGCCATGTCAAGACAGACGTTGGTGGCAATTCGGTAAAGCCATGACCGCAAGGCCGAGCGGCCCTCGAAGGCATCCATGCCGCGCCACGCCCGCACCATGGTTTCCTGCACCGCATCCTCAGCTTCGAAGCCGGAGCCGAGCATCCGGTAGCAATAACCCGTCAGCTCTCGACGATGAGACTCGAGCTCGGCCTCGATGGTTGTCGTGTCGGTTGCCACGGGAGAACAGTCTATGGACATACGGCTTGGACGTCACCGGCGCGCCGAACTCATCGGTAGTGGGACGATGAGTCGGCGCGTGCCGCGCCGTCATAGCTGAAGACTTCACTACTGAGGAGGAACCGCATGTTCAGGGACACCCAGGCATTCAGCAGCTTTTCGGTTGACGATCGGGAAGCGGCCAAGAGGTTCTACGGCGAGACGCTCGGTCTGGAGGTGTCCGAGAATCCCGACATGGAGGAGCTCCTGAACGTGTCGGTCGCTGGCGGCGGCAGGGTGATGATCTACGCCAAGCCCGACCATACGCCGGCGACCTTCACCGTCCTCAACTTTCCCGTCGACGACATCGACACGGCGGTCGATGCCCTCGCCGACCGGGGGGTCGACTTCGAGATCTACGACGAGGGGGAGCTCAAGACCGACGAGAAGGGAATCATGCGCACCAACGGCCCGCAGGTCGCGTGGTTCCGCGACCCGGCGGGCAACGTGTTGTCGGTGCTCCAGCAGGGCTAGCAGCTTGCCTCGGCGCGGCAGTGCTCACTAGCGTTCGGGTCGTCCGCAGCTCTCCGTCACGGCTCCCGTAGCGGCGGGTAGAGAACGTTGACACGCAATCCACGGCGGCGACTACCGATTGATTGCACGACTCCGACACCGGCCCTTTCTTGTCCTGGGCGTAGCTATGGTCCTCCTCGTAACGGGGGCGACCACTGCCCCCGCGTCTCCAGTGAGCGAAAAACAGGAGCAGGCGGCGCGCCTGGCGTCGGACCTCGACGGGCAGGCGCAGCGGATCCGCACGCTCGACAGCCGCTATCGCAGGGCGCAGGCGGAGTTGGAGACGCACCAAGAAGCGCTCGTTGAAGCCCGCCATCAACTCGATGAAGCCACCCGGCTCCAGAGCGAGACCCGCCAGCGCCTGGTCCGCCACGCCCAGGACGCGTATGCACTCGGAGGCTCGCTCTTCCGGCTCTCCAACCTCTGGCGCAGCCATGGCGGCGAAGACGTCGTAGCCCGCCGCTTCTACCTCGACATCGTGAACGGGTTGGAGCGCAATATCGTGGACCAGCTCAAGGCCGCCCGTGAGGACCTCGATGCCAGACGGGCAGACCTGGAAACAGCGGAGGCAAAGGCGCGGGCGGAGGCCGAGGCGCTCCAGTCCGACAAGCGGGCGCTCGAGCAGGCGTTCGCGAAGCAGGATGCCAACCTGCGCCAGGTCAAGGGTGAACTCGCCAGCCTCGTGGCCGCAGAGCAGGCGCGCCGGGACGCGGCGGCGCGCAAGCCGATCGTCGTCGCGGCCAAAGGCCCGGCTCCCGTTCTCGGCGGTGGCGAGGCACCGGGTGGCATCTGGGATTGCATCCGTCAATTGGAGTCAGGCAACAACTACTCATCTCCGGGCGGCGGCGCGTACCAATTCACGGACGAAACGTGGCACGCCCTGGGTCAGACCGGTACTGCTGGTGATGCATCTCCTGCCCTACAAGACGCGATGGCGCTGCAACTTCAATCCGAGCGTGGCTTCCAACCCTGGACGACGGCGCCTCGCTGCGGTCGCGCCGTCTAGGTCGAGGGCGGAGGCCCCGGAGGGGCTGCTGGGCCGGGAGGGGCCGGCGCCATGTGGCCCACGTGGCAACTGCACTGACACGAAAGTGTTTCACCAAACGGACCTAACGCGGCCAGCCACCACTCCGGGCAATTCTCGTGATCGCCCGAGATACAGAAGCGGCTGACTGGCTGAAGAGCGATCGTTGCCGCGCCGGTGACGACCGCTATCAAAGAGGCCACAGCGGCGAACGTGAGCCGGCTCTTGGCCGTGTTGTGGCAGTCACGTTTGGGGTTGATGAGCCCGCGACCCTGGTCGTCGAAATGACCCGGCTTGGCCCCGAGCAGCGGCGGTCCACAGTCGACGGCGTCGGCGAACCGGAACGGCAAAAGGGTCCAGCCCACGGCCAGCAGGAGCACGACGAGCACGCCTATCGAGACGATGCGCTGCTGTTTACTCATCTGGTAATGACCCTGTCCGCGAGCGCCTCGGCTATTTGCACGGCGTTGAGCGCCGCCCCCTTACGGAGATTGTCGCCACTCACGAAGAGCGCCAGCGCCTTGTCGGAGTCGGCGTCTTGACGGATCCGCCCGACAAAGCACGGGTCGCTACCGGCGGCGGCGAGGGGGGTGGGGACGTCAATGAGCTGCACGCCCGGCGCGTCAGTGAGCAGCTCGGTGGCGCGAGCCGCGGAGATGGGGTTGTCGAACTCGACGTTGAGCGACAGGGAGTGGCCGCTGTAGACGGGAACCCGGACACACGTACACATGACGGCGAGTTCCGGGATGTCGAGGATCTTGCGGCTCTCGTCGCGGAACTTGTGCTCCTCGTTGGTCTCATCGTCGACGAACGTCCCCGCGACCGGCAGCACATTGAAGGCGATCGGGCCGGCGAAGGCATCGGAGGGCGGGAACTCGACACTGGATCCCGACATCGCCAGGTCAGCGGAGCGGTCGCCCACCTTCACCACTTGCTCGTGGAGCTCGTCAATACCCTTGCGGGCGGCGCCGGACACAGCCTGATAGGTGCTGACCACGATGCGCCGAAGGCCAGCGTCGTCGTGTAGAGGCTTCAGCACCGGCATGCCGACCATCGTCGTGCAGTTGGGGTTGGCGACAATGCCCTTGGGGATGGAGTCGAGCGCGCCGGGATTGACCTCGGCAACAACGAGTGGCACATCGGGATCCATTCGCCACGCCGACGAATTGTCGACGACGACGGCGCCGGCTTCGGCCACGCGTGGCGCCAACGAACGGGAGAGAGTCGCGCCGGCGGCAAACAAGGCGATGTCGAGGCCGGAGAAGTCGGCCTCGGCGGCGTCCTCCACCACGACTTCGGTGTCGGCCCACTGGATTCGCCGACCGGCAGAGCGCGCCGATGCGAACAGCCGCAGCTCCGAAACGGGGAAACGGCGCTCGTCGAGCATGGTGCGGATGAGACCGCCGACCAACCCTGTCGCGCCAACAATGCCGATTCTCACGACGACAACCGTACCGTCATCCCGCCGCGGGCTCGGCGTCGAGGTCGAAGGTCGAGTGCAGTACCCGCACGGCGCGTTCGACGTCGGCGGCGTGGACCACGCAACTGATGCGAATCGACGAGGTGGAGATCATCTCGATGTTGACGTTTTCCTTGGCCAGCGCCTCGAACATGGCCGCCGCTACACCGGGATGGGTCTTCATCCCCGCGCCGACCAGGCTCACCCTGCCAATCTCGGAGTCATGCGTCACCTTCCCGGCACCGATGTCGGCCGATAGTGCCTCGGTGACCCGCAGTCCGGCGTGTAGATCGGCCATCGGCATGGTGAAGGAGATGTCGGTCGCGCCGTTGACCGAGACGTTCTGCACGATCATGTCCACATTGACCCCATGGTCGGCGAGCGCCCGGAACAGGCGCGCCGCGATGCCGGGTCGGTCGGGAACGCTCTCGATCGTGACCTTCGCCTCCGACACGTCGTGCGTGACTGCCGAGATGATGGCCTGCTCCACCGGTGCCTCCTCAGAGTTGATGTCAGTGTCGTCGGTGACCCACGTACCCGGTTCCCACGTGAAACTCGACCGCACATGAACCGGGACTCCGTGGTTCCGGGCGAACTCGACTGAACGCAGCGCCAGCACGCGGCCACCCGTTGCGGCCATTTCGAGCATCTCCTCGTACGTCACCGAAGGCAGCAGCCGGGCGTCGGCGACGACGCGGGGGTCGGCACTGAAGATGCCGGACACGTCGGTGTAGATCTCGCAGACATCGGCATCGAGAGCGGCCGCGAGGGCAACCGCGGTCGTGTCGGAGCCGCCCCGGCCAAGGGTCGTTACTTCGTTTGACGTCTGCGACACGCCCTGGAACCCGGCTACGACGACGATCTGCCCTTGCGACAACGCATCGCGAATTCGGTCGGCGCGGATCTCGAGGATCTTGGCCCGCCCGTGGGCGGCGTCGGTGACGATGCCGGCCTGGCTCCCGGTGAACGATGTCGACGCCATGCCCTTGTGCCAAATGGCCATGCACAGCAGCGCCATGGAGATGCGCTCGCCCGCGGTCTGCAACATATCGAGCTCGCGCCCTGGCGGCGACGGCGATACGTCACGCGCCAGCTTCAGCAGCTCGTCGGTCGTCTTTCCCATCGCGCTTACGACCACGACGACGTCGTGCCCCTCGGCGCGCGTCTTGACCACGTGGTCGGCGACGGCGCGCATCCGGTCGGGACCATCCACGGAGGTGCCCCCGTACTTCTGGACGACGAGGCTCACCGTCGGGCGGGCAGCGGGACGCGAGCGGCCGTTTGGGCGAGATGCACGGTGGAAGTCGAGGATACTCGCCACCTCAAGTGGCACGGGCGGGATATAGGTTGTGCGGTCCATGCCTGCCCCGAAGCGTCAACGACAGCGCAGCTCACGCGCCCGGCAGGCGGCAATGGTGGCGGCGCGGCGCCGATCGACGCGCCGGCGGGCCATTGGCGTCGCCGTGTTTCTCATCATCCTGCTCGTGCTCGGCGTCGTCGCCGTTGTCAGCGGGGGCAGTAGTCGCGACGACAAGAAGGTGGCGGCCGACGCCGGCGCCGGCGGGTGTCCGCAGGCGAAGCCGCCCCAGCGCACCTACCCGACGTCGCCGCCGATCGGCATCGACCCGGCGAAGACGTACACCGCAGAGATCAAGACGAACCAGGGAACGATGGTTGCTCAACTCGATCCCAAGAAGGCACTGAACACGGTCAACAACTTTGTCTTCCTCGCCCGCAACCACTACTACGACTGCCTCAACTTTCATCGGGTCGTCCCCGGGTTCGTGCTCCAGGGTGGCGACCCCGCTGGCGACGGCTCGGGTGGTCCCGGCTACAAGTTCAACGACGAGTTGCCACAAGCGGGCGAGTACAAGGTCGGGTCGCTGGCGATGGCCAACTCGGGGCCCAACACCAACGGCAGCCAGTTCTTCGTCATCAGTGGTCCACAAGGAGAGGTCCTTCCACCGCAGTACTCCCTGTTCGGGCAGGTCACCGAAGGACTCGACGTCGTGACCAAGATCGACGCTCTCGGCACCCCGAGTGCGCCAAACACCCCGCGTGAACCAGTGACGATCGAATCCATGACCATTAAGGAGTCCTGATCAGATGACGACCGAATGCCCCGAGGTCGATGGCTCGAGCCCCAAGAAGCAGCGCTTCGACGGCGCGCCGCCCATGTGCATCGACCCGTCGAAGACGTACACGGCGACCATGGTCACGTCGAAGGGCACCATGACGATCGCCCTTGATCCGTCCGGCGCGCCCAAGACGGTCAACAACTTCGTTGTGCTGGCTCGCTACCACTACTACGACGGCGTCGGCTTCCACCGGGTGATTCCGGGCTTCATGCTCCAGGGCGGCGATCCCGAGGGGACGGGGCGGGGCGGGCCCGGGTACCGGTTCGAGGACGAGTTGCCCAAGCCCGGTCGCTACGAGATGGGCTCGCTGGCCATGGCCAACGCGGGACCCAACACCAATGGCAGCCAGTTCTTCATCGTCAGTGGCCCCTCCGGCATGGGCCTGCCGCCGCAATACTCACTCTTCGGCAAGGTCGTCGCCGGCCTCGAGGTGGTTGCCGCTATCGAGGCGGTCGGCTCTCCGAGCGGCGCGCCCAAGGAGAAGGTAGTCATCGAGTCAGTGGCAATCGCCGAGAGCTAAGGCCCCAGGCCCGGCGGGGGGCAGGTGGAGCTAGCGGGGGAGGGCCCAGATCCCGGCTTCGTTGCCGTCGAGAAAGACGACCGCCTTGCCCGCGCCCTCGACCACCCATGACTTGTCGGGGCGGCGAATGAGCGCGGTCTGTTCGTCGATGGCCACGATCGGAAGCTTGGGCGGCGCAAGCGTGATCGTGCGCTTCGCCTTCTCGGTCGACCAGGTGTCGTGATGCGGGATCAGCGCCATCCTCGGCAACAGGCCTAGGCCGAGGGTGAACGCGCCGCCGCGCTGGTCGACCATCGGGTCGCACAACACCATGGCGCCAGCCGCTGACCCGGCCAGTACGGCGCCGTCCCGCCACGCGGCGACCAACGCCTCCCACAAGGGCGAATCCTTGAGCACCGACCGGAGGTGCATGGGCGAGCCGCCGGAGAGATAGATGAAGCGGCTCTCGCGCACGATCTCGGCGTTCGACTCCAGCTCCGCCTCGCGCCTGTGCAACACCATCAGCCCCTCCACCGAAGCGCCGAGTTCGGCGAAGTAGCGCTCTGCGTCGGCGACCCGGCGTTCGGCATGCTCGTAAGCAGCAGCCGTCGGGATGACAAGCACCTCGGTCGTGCCACTCTCGGCGAGCAGGGCCGCGTCGAACGTGCACCCCTCGCGCCACTCGCATCCGCCGACAAGGGCGAGGGGGCCGTGCTCTGTCACTTCGTCAGTCAAGCGGGGACCTTTGCTGCTCGGGGCCAGATCGGGAAGCAACGCTCGTCGAGCTGGCCGAAGGAATAGGCGGGGTAGAGCCCGCCGAACATTGCCCGGGTGCGCTCGCTCCACGCCAGTGCGTCGGGTGCAGAGATCCGGTGAAGGACCTGAAGGATGCCACCCTCGAAGATCCGGTACTCGGCCCACGCGCCGGGAAAGTCCTTGGTGGCCGACACCTCGGCCCACGGAACGTCGCCGGTCGCGGGAAATCGCTGTACCCGGTTCCGATGGGTGTGCCCGGCGAAGTAGCCGTTGATCGCGCGCCGGCGCGCCGCGACCTCGATGAGGCGCTCGGAGTCGGCCAAGCGGATACCCGCCGACGGGGGTCCGAGGTCACAGTGGTGGTGACCGAAGACGAGCACCGGCGCGTCAGTGCGCGCCGCCAGCTCGTCGAGCCACTCCAGCTGATCAGTCGAGAGCGCGCCGCCGGCCGCACCGGGGACGGAGGTGTCGAGGGCTGCGAGGGTGACGCCCGGTAGAGCGACCTCGATGGTTGCCGGGGCGCTGAACGTGTGGTCCTCGCCCTTCACTACGTCGTGGTTGCCCTTGACGTACCAGAGTCGATCGCCGAAGACGCTGGCGTAGCAGTCGAGGAATGCCCGGAGCTGGTCCTCGCTTCCGTGGGCGGTGAGGTCACCCTTGGCAACAACGGCATCGGGTTCACACAGGGCGATCTCGGCGGCTGCGGCCCGATTCATCGTCTCGGGATACGGCGGCTCGCCCGGCGCGGACCGAAGGATCGGCCCAAGGTCGACCCCGTGGAGGTCGCCGCAGGTGGTCTCGCCGAAGTGGACGTCGTTGACAGTCGCCACCGTGGCCAGACGCTCGCCTGCGGGACGAGGCAAGGTGCGGAACTTCACGCCCTCGATCTCGTAGGCGGTGTCGGGCGTCAGCCCATCGGCGCGCACGACGCGCACGCCATCGTGCAGCACGGCATGGTCGTCGGAGATCGTTGTGAGCTCAATCACCATGCGCGCCTGTCGCCCCATCGCCACGCTGGAACCGTTGGTGCCGGCGCGACCTCGATGGCCTGCTGGCGAAGGACCTCGAGCGCCATCACGATCGCGGCGACCTCGGCATCAGAGGGGGACGTTGCCATGCTTCCTCCGCGGCTGCTCGGCGCGCTTTGAACGCAGCATGGCCAAGCTCTTGACCAACATCGGGCGGGTATCGCCGGGATCGATGACGTCATCGACATAGCCCATTTCCGTGGCGAGGTAGGGGTTGGCGTGGGCCTCGGTGTATTCGGCGATGAGCTCGGCGCGCCGGGCCTCGGGGTTGACCGCCTGCTCGATGTCGTGACGGCCGATGATCTCCACGACACCCTGCGGGCCCATCACCGCAAGCTTGGCCGTGGGCCAGGCAAACGCGAGGTCGGCGCCGATCGATTTGGAGTTCATCACGACGTACGCGCCGCCGTAGGCCTTCCTGGTGACGACCTGGATTCTTGGCACGGTGGCCTCGCAGAAGGCGTAGAGCAGCTTGGCCCCTTGGCGAATGATGCCGCCGTGCTCCTGGTCGCTTCCCGGCAGGAAGCCGGGCACGTCGACGAACGTGACGATCGGAATGTTGAACGAATCGCAGGTGCGCACGAACCGAGCACCCTTCTCAGAGGCCTCGATGTCGATTACACCGGCGAGGAACGCGGGCTGGTTGGCGACGATGCCCACAGGATGACCATCGAGGCGAGCGAACCCACAGACCAGGTTGCGCGCCCACTGTGGTGAGTATTGATACAACTCGCCGTCGTCGACGACCTTCTCGATCACCTCGGTCATGTCGTAGGAGAGGTGGATGTCGTCGGGGACGAAGCCCGACAGTTCCGGAGCGCGCCGGGAGGGATCGTCTGTAGTCGCCTTGCGAGGCGGAGCGTCGCGGTTGCTGGACGGTAGGAATCCGAGCAGGTGGCGCACCTCGTCGAGGCACGACTTGTCATCCGGTGCCACGAAGTGGGCGACGCCAGAGCGGGTGGCATGCGTTTGCGCGCCGCCGAGCTCCTCGAGGGTCACGTCCTCGCCGGTGACCGTCTTCACCACGTCAGGGCCGGTGATGAACATGTACGACGTCTCCTCCACCATGAAGACGAAGTCGGTCATAGCCGGGCTGTACACGGCGCCGCCGGCGCACGGTCCCATGATCACGCTGATCTGGGGCACCACACCGGAGGCGGCCGCGTTACGCCGGAAGATCTCGCCGTAGGCGACGAGCGAGACAACGCCCTCCTGGATACGCGCGCCGGCGCCATCGTTGAGGCCGATGAACGGCGCGCCCACCCGCTGGGCCTGATCCATGATCGCGTGCACCTTCTCGGCGAAGACCTCGCCGAGAGACCCGCCGAAGACTGTGAAGTCCTGCGAGAAGAGGAACACCTGGCGTCCGTCGACCGTGCCCCATCCGGTGATGACGCCGTCGGTATAAGGACGTTCGAGCAGGCCCGCGTCGGTCGCCCGGTGGCGAGCGAGCAGTCCGACCTCGGTGAAGCTGCCGTCGTCGAGCAAGTACTCGACCCGCTCGCGCGCCGTCATCTTGCCGCGGGAATGCTGGCGCGCCACCGCCTTCTCGGATCCGGCCTGGTACGCCTCCTCCCGGCGCTTCAGGAGCCCGTCGAGGGCCTTGTCGGTCGTGCGCTCCATGTCGCCGTTCACGCTACCGGCGTTCATGACGATCGTTGCCCAGCCAGTGTGGCGGCACGCTCGGCTAGGCGCGGTGCCCGAAGGCGCTCACCCATTGCCGCCAGCTCCAGACCAGGGCCACGCCAGCGCAGTTCCTCGACGCGCTTCAGTACCGGCGCGTCTGCTCTGAGGGTGGCGAGGTCTCTGAACAAGTAGGCGAGCTCGAGGCCCGCTGAAAGGGTGGCGCCAAGCTTGTCGCGGCCTCGAACATCGACGTCCCAGGTGCGAGGATTCACTGGAATGTCCTCGATGTGCATGTAGCGGGCCAGCACCGTGCTCGCCGACTGCTTCCCCCATCCAGGAAGCCCGGGGAACCCGTCGGCCGAGTCGCCGACGAGGGCGAGCCAGTCGGGGATCGACTCGGGCCATACCCCGTAATGGACGAATACACCGTCGGCGTCGGAGACCGCGCCCGACCGCCGGTTCAGCTGCACCACGCGGTCATCGCGGACACACTGGGCGAGGTCTTTGTCAGGCGTCATGATGATGATTTGCTCGACCGCGGCGTCGGCGGCGGCCGTCGCTGCGGCCGCGGCGAGAGCGTCGTCAGCCTCGAGCTCGACCATGGGCCAGACAACGACGCCGAGCGCGCCCAGGGCATCCTCGAGCAACGGGAACTGGCTGAGCAGTTCGGGAGGCATGCCGGCACTGGTCTTGTATCCCGGCCACAGGTCGTTCCGGAACGACTCGATGATGTGGTCAGTGGCCACGCCGAGGTGGGTGACTCCCTCGTCCAACAGGTTGACGACGCTCCACAGGACACCCCTCGTCGCAGCGACTGGATCGTCACCATCCGTCGGCGGCGCGCCGGGACGGTTGGCCCCGAAGTGGTGCCGGAACAACTCGTAGGTGCCGTCGAGGAGGTGGACCTTCACGTGGGAATCGCAAGCTCGCTCAGAGGGCCGCCGCCTTTGGCGGCCGCCCCGCTGAGCGGGGACGCTGTGCTTGTCGGTTCGCTCGCAAGCTCGCTCACGTGCCGGGGAGCTTCGCCAGAAGGGCCTCGTAGCGGCCGTCGCTGTGCAGCGACGCCAAGTCGGGATCGTCGTCGATCTGGCTGCGGCTGGCAAAGCCTTCCGCGACGGCCCGTTCCAGCCACGCCATGGCGACGTCGGCATCGCCCGCCAGCGCCCAGTCGCAGGCCACGTTGTAAGCCACTTGTCCTCGCTCGGCGGGGGCAGCCATGAAGGCGCGCTCGCCGGCGCGTGCCGCCTCGGCGAACCGTTGGGCATAATGGAGATGCGACTGGAACTGGACGATGGCGCCGACGCCGACCTGGTCATCGGCCGCCAGCCGATCGAGCAGCGGCTCGACCTGGCCGGTGCGGGCGATGAGCGCGGCTGCGACCGGGCTCCACGGGCCGAACTGGACCATCCTGAAGCCGGAGCAGAACGCGCCGAGCGCGTCCTCCGTCCGCCCTTCGACCATGGCAATAGAACCGACAAGAAACTGGTTCGGGACCCTGCCCTGGGGCAGGCCGTTCAGGGCGGCGCGGGCACCGGCAACGTCAGCCGAGTACAGCTTGGCCCACGCGTCGAGCTCGACCGCGGCCGCCAGTGTCGGGTCGTCGGGCCCGGAGGCGATGACCTGCTGGGCGTGTCTCGACGCTTCAGCAAAGTCTGACCTGGCGATGGCCTTGAAGCCCTCGTAGAACTCGCGCTGATCTTCCTGCGGGCGCGCCTTACTCAGCTGGGAGAAGTTCCAGTACGCGAGGAACCCGGCGAAGAGCGCGATGAAGATGTAGTTCGGATTGGTAATGGCGTAGAGGCCACCCGCGGCTGCGACCGCGATCGAGATGATGTGGGCGATGCGCATGGCGCGCTCTCTGACGACGAAGTACAGCGCGGACGCACAGACGTGGCCCCCGTCGAGGGGAAGCACCGGCAGCAGATTGAACACCGACCACACGATGTTCACCCAGACGACCTGACTGAGGATGACGTCCCAGGTCGACCCGTCGTCGAGCGTTCCCTGGGCGATCGCGAAAGCGGGGAGCCCGATGAGGAGCAGTCCGGCGAGCGGTCCGGCCAAGCTGACGATCAGCTGGCGCGCCGGCGTGAGAACGCCGGGCGCGAACGTGAGACCACCCATCCACTGCAAGACGATGTTGGGGCGGCGATCGAAGATCTTGAACGTGATCGCGTGACCGAGCTCGTGGGCCAGGACTGAGAGCGTGACCACGACGACCCAACTGACGATGAGGCTGACGCGCCGTTCCCCCAGTCCCCACAGCACCGCGATCATGAAGAAGGACGGATCGATCCGAATCGGGATCCCGAAGAGCGTGAAGCTGAGTCCGGACGGCATCAGGCGTCGAGCTCTCGGCGTCCTTCTAGGGCGCGGCCCAGCGTGAGCTCGTCGGCGTACTCGAGATCGCCGCCGACGGGCAGCCCGCTGGCTATCCGCGTCGCCTTCACGCCCAAGGGCTTCAGAAGCCGCGCCAGGTACATCGCCGTCGCCTCACCCTCGATGTTGGGATTGGTGCAGAGGATGACCTCGGTGATGCCCTCATCATCGAGGCGACCGAGCAGCTCCTTGACCCGGAGCTGATCGGGACCGATCCCCTCGAGGGGGCTGATCGCTCCCTGCAACACGTGGTAGCGACCCCGGAACTCGTGGGTCTTCTCCACCGCGACGACGTCACGCGGTTCCTCGACCACGCAGACGACTGTCGGGTCGCGCCGGTCGTCGGTGCAAATCTCGCACTGGGGGCGCTGGTCGTCGCTCGGAGGGCCGCTCGGACCCTCACAGACGTTGAAGCACCGCTTGCAAAAGGCCACCCGGTCCTTGGCTTCGGTGATTGCGGCTGCGAGCTGTAGCGCGTCTTCCTTGGGCAGCTTCAGCAGATGAAAGGCAACCCGCTGAGCGCTCTTCGGGCCGATCCCGGGCAGCCGGCCCAGCTGATCGATGAGTGTCTGGACCGGCGCGGCGTACAAAGTGGGGCCACCTCAGCCGAGCAGGCCGCCGCCGGGACCGCCTGGCCCTCCGAGGCCACCGAGGTCGAGGCCGCCCATGGCCGCCTCGGTCACCTCTCCCGCCTTCGTAACTGCATCGCGGATGGCAGCGAGCACGAGGTCTTCGAGCATCTCGACGTCGGCCGGGTCAACCGCGCCGGGATCGATCTTCACGCCCCTGAACTCCATGTCGCCGGTCACTCGGACCTTGACCGCGCCGCCGCCGGCCTGGCCCTCGACCTCCTGCTCGGCGGCGTCAGAGCGCGCCTGCATCAGCTGCTCCTGCATCTTCTGCGCCTGCTTCAGCAGTTCGCTCATGTCGGGTTGATTTGAGCTCATGTCCCTTATTCCTCGATGACCTTGGCGCCTTCGAACGCCTGCAACACGTGATCTACAGGCGAGGCTAGCGTGCCCGGCGGCGCGTCCCTGAGGTCGTCGACATCGACGTCATCGTCGGCGGCGGGCTGGTCCTTTGGATCGGGGGCGGCGGCCTCGGACGCCGTTGGCGTCGCGCCGCTATCGACAACCACCCGCAGGGGGATGCGCCGCCTGAAGTGCTCACTGAGTGCGTGTTCAACCTCGGCGCGCACCTCCTCACAGCGGTCACGGTGCACCGGATTCGGCAGGGCGTAGACGGCAACATCGTTTTCGACGCCCACGAAGCGCCCAACCTGGAACCGCACTGCCGAACGGCGGGGCAACTTGGCCAGGATGCCGTCTCCCCAGGCAAGGGTGAGCTCGTCACGGGTAGGAAACGGCGCGACCGTGGTGGCGGTGCTCTCCTTTGCGCTTTTGGGCACTGAAGCGGGCGGTCTCTGACGCGCCTGAGTGCTCGGAACGGAAGGGGGCGCGGGCGGGGCCGGGGGCGGTGGGGCCGGCGCAGGACGGGCGGCGAGGGCTTCGCGCGCCGCGCTGGTCGGCGACATCGGGGCGGGCGGGGAGGCGGGGGCGGCTGCTGGGGCGGCGGGCGGCGCTGAAGGCCCGGAGGATGCCGACGCTGGTGCGGATGGCGGCGCGGGCGTCGGCGTGGGCGTGGGCCTCGACTGGCCGCCGGCAATGGCCCGCTCCAAACGCTCGAGCCGATCGACGATCGCGCCGGGTGACGTGTCGGCGTCGGGACGGCACAACCGTACGAGCGACACCTCCACGAGCACACGCGGGTCAGGCGCTTCCCGCATGGCCACGAGGGCGTCGCCGAGGACCTCCATCGCCCGTACGGTCGCCGCCGGACCGAGCCGGCGCGCCTGGGCTTCCACCCGCGCCAATTCCTCATCAGGAAGGCCTACGAGTCCCTTCGACATCAGAGCCAGGAAGCCCTGGCGCAGCCGTTCGAGCAACTCCCGGACGAGTTGGCGGGGGTCGTGGCCGGCATTGCACCGCTCGGCAACGATGACCAACGCCTGGCCGGCATCATGCTCACACAGCGCTTCGATGAGCTGTTCCGACGACGGCGGCTCCTTCTCGACGCCGCCGGCAGCCGCTACTTGATCGAGTACCGACAACGCATCGCGCGCGGAGCCGCTTCCCTTGCGAGCCACGATTTCGATGGCCTCGGGAGCAATGTCCAGGCCAGCGTCGCTGGCAACCCAGCGAAGATGCTCCTCCAGCAAGGCCGTCGACAAAAGCCGGAACTCGAAGTGCTGCGTGCGGCTTTGGATGGTCGGCAACACCTTCTGCGGCTCGGTCGTAGCCAGCACGAAGATGACGTGACCCGGCGGCTCCTCGAGCGTCTTCAGGAGCGTGTTGGATGCCTCGGTGGTGAGCATGTGGACCTCGTCGACGATGTAGACCTTCCACCGTCCGGGCGTCCCCAGCGAGACTCGGGCCACCAGGTCGCGCATGGCGTCGATGCCCCGGTTCGACGCCGCGTCGAGCTCGATGACGTCGAGAGAGCGTCCGTCCGCGATCTCGAGGCACGACTCGCATTTCCCGCACGGCTCGCCCTCGACCGGCGCGGCGCAATTGAGGGCCTTGGCCAAAATGCGCGCCGTCGAGGTCTTGCCGGTGCCTCGGGGTCCGCTGAACAGGTAGGCGTGCGACACCCGGTTGTCACGGACGGCATTGCGCAGCGTGAGCGTGACGTGGTCCTGCCCCCGCACCTCGTCGAAACGGGTGGGCCGGTAGCGGCGGTAGAGGGACTGGTACGCCACGGCGCGCCACAGTACGCCCCAACTGCGACATCCGCCGCCCGTCCGACATCCGTGAACGAACCTGCGTGCGGGTCGCGCCGGAAACCAGATTGGTCTGCACGCAGGTTCGGTGGATCGAAGGTCCGCCGGCTGACGCAGCGGCCAGGCTGGACTGCGGCACACGGACCTACCCGCTGAGAGCTGCTGCCTTCCGGCCCTGACTCGTTTCACGGGGTTCCGTTGCGCAGGACCCAGCCGCTGCGTGAGACGGCGGACCTTCGGAGGGATCAGGGTAGCCTGCTGCCAGCACGCGGAGGGATGCGGGAGCGGCCGAACCGGCACGCCTGGAGAGCGTGTAGGGGGCAACCCCTCGTGGG
>DATLEI010000116.1:0-10453 GCA_035525375.1 Acidimicrobiales bacterium | reverse complement strand
TCCAGCCTTTCGGTGGCGGGCCGGGGTCCGGCGATTGCGACCAACCCTGAAGCGGTCGCCCGGCCCGGCCGCGATGTCGCCTACGAGTGGATGGCCGGCAGCGACGAGCCCGAGGCCACCCACGAGTTCCACAGCCACGGCGACACGCGCCAGCAGAGCGATCACGGACTCTTCGGCGCCCTTGTCGTCGAGCCGCCGGGTTCGGAATGGATCGACCCGCTCACGGGCAAGGCGGCCGACACCGGGTGGACGGCGATGATCCGTCCGAAGGAAGGGCCGGCGTTTCGCGAGTACGTCCTCGACTACCACGAGATCGGGGACGAGTCGTACCAACTGCTCGACAGCAAGGGCCAGTTCATCCCGCTTGTCGACCCGTTGACCCATGCATACCGACCCGACGGGAGGGCAATCAACTACCGGAGCGAACCGTTCATGGACCGGCTGCTGCTCCAGCAGCAGAAGTTCGGATCGTTCGACGAGTCGCTCGAGTACAGCTCGTATGGCTTCGGTGACCCCGCCACACCCATCATGCGTAGCTACCTCGGCGACCCGGTGACGCAACGGGTCGTCCACGGGGGCGGGGAGGTCTTCCATGTGCACCACGCCCACGGCGGAGGGATCCGCTGGAGGCGACAGCCAGGCGTCGAGCCGGTGCCGTTCGCCGTCGGCCTCGACAAGCACCCGCAGCTGCGACCCAAGGTCTCGGAGCGCACCGACGCCCAGACCATCGGGCCATCGGAGACCTTCGACATCGTCGACGAGTGCGGCAGCGGAGGGTGCCAGCAGAGCGTCGGCGACTTCATGTTCCACTGCCACGTCACGGAGCACTACTTCGCCGGAATGTGGGGTGTCTGGCGCGTGTACAACACCCGCCAGGACGGCGCCGCATCGACCGATACGTTGCCACCGCTGGAGCTGTTGCCCGACCGAGGTGGGGGCGTGCGGCCGGCGGTTGAGTCGCCGTCGCTCATCGGCCAAGAGGTGGGCGCCTACGGAGCGACGACGCGCATCGGGTCCGCGGAGGACCTGCACCGCTGGGTCGAGGCGCAGCTTCCCCCGCCGGGGGTGCCGAAGGGCTACGACGCCTCGGTCTTCGATTGGCAGCGGGACGGTGAGCGGTATCTGGGGGAGCCGGAAACCACCGACTCGTGGGCCAACTACACCCCACGCGCGCCGGGTACGCGGCGAGCGATCCTCTTCGACCCTGCGACGGGCAAGCCCGCCTATCCCATGTTGCAGCCACACCTGGCCAAGCGGCCGCCATTCGCGCCGGACCACGGCCCCGCTCCCTACCTCGACCCCTTCCAATCGGGACCCGACCCTCCAGCACCCGGGGAGAACGGGTCCGCGAGCACCTGCCCGACGGGCACCCGGCCCAAACGCTTCGATATCAACGTCATCAACGTCCCGGTGCCGCTGAGCGCGAAGGACAACATCGTCGACCCCAACGGTCAGCTCTATGTCCTTCGGTCGGACGTCGACGCGGCGCGCGCCGATCCGGCCAAACGGGTTCCCCTCGCCATCCGGGCCAACGCCAGCGAGGACTGCATCGACACATTCTTCCGAAGCGAGCTCAATGACGACGAGGAGAGCCCGCTCAGCAAGGTGAGCGTCCACGTCCATCTGATGCAGTTCGACGTGCAGGGTAGCGACGGTGTGAACACGGGCTTCAACTACGAGCAGACGGTGCGTCCGTTCCGCCTGGCGGGTGTTCCGGTCGGCGCCCCGTCGGTAGCGGGAGCGACCTCCGTGACCGTCGCCGATGCTTCTTCGTTCCAGGCGGGCGCGGTCGTGGGTGTCGGGATGGACCGCGACCAGGAGCTCGACGTCCGGCGCATCACTTCGGTCGTCGGGAACGTCCTGACCTTCGACGGGCCGTTGCCCCACGCGCACGAGCCGGGGGAGATCGTCAGCGCCGAGTTCGTGCGTTACCGGTGGTATCCCGACACCCAGTTCGGCACGGCGTTCTTCCATGACCACGTGAACGTGATCACCTCGGGCCGCCATGGTCTCTACGGCGCGGTTATCTCGGAGCCGCCGGGGTCGAGCTACCACGATCCCCAGACCGGGGCGGAGGTTCGCAGTGGAGCGATCGCTGACGTCCGCACCGGCGCGCCCGTGTCGACCGACGTCGTCGGAAGCTTCCGCGAACTGGTGATGCCGATCCAAGACGACAACCCTCTGACTCACGTCGGGGGCTCGACCGGCAGTTCGTTGGCCCTGCGGGTCGCACCCCTCGACAGCCGCAACAAGGGTGATCCCTCGATGTTGTTCAGCAGTCCTGTCAATGGTGATCCCGAGACGCCGCTGTTGCAGGCGTTCGTCGGCGACCCTGTCATCATTCGCGCCCTGGTCGGTGCCAGTAACGACGTGCACTCGTTCCACGTCGATGGGCATTGGTTCCGAGTGGAGCCCTGGAGCTCCCGCTCACCGCCAACGTCCAACGTCGATATCGGAATCTCGGAACGCTACGACCTGGTCCTGCCGCGCGCCGGCGGCCCTCAGGCACGCGCCGGCGATTACCTCTATTACAACGGCCGCACCCTGAAGCTGCGCGAGGGGAGCTGGGGGATCATGCGTGTGCTCGACGGCGCGAGCGACGCGCCAGGGGCCCAGATCCAGCGATTGCCCGGCCACGAGTCACCGCCCGCGCCGGCATCGGGGTCGGTGTGCCCGCCCGGCGCGCCGTTGAAGGAGTTCTCGGTGCGCGCCGTCGACGTCGCGCTGCCGATGCTGCGAAGCACCAAGGGCAAGGCCTACGTCCTTGAAGCCGACGCGCCGGCTGTCACCTCCGGTCGGCGCGCGCCGGAACCGTTTGTGCTGCACGTCGGCGTCGGCGACTGCATCAAAGTGAAACTGACGAATGACACGTCTGGGGGTCCGGTCTCCATCCACTCCGACATGCTCTCGTTCGATCCCGCCGACTCGGGCGGCGTTGCGGCCGGGAACAATCCGCCCCAGGCGGTCGCCAAGGGCCAGAGCCGCACCTCGACCTTCTTCGCCAGCGCCGAAGTAGGTGAGACCACGGCGCTGCTACGGGACTGGGGCGATGTCACGAAGAACCCAGGCCTCGGCCTCTATGGGGCGATCGTCGTCGGTCCGGCGGGCGCCACCTACAGCGACCCGGTGACCGGCACGGACGTCTCGATGCTTTCCCGGCCGGCGGTCGATGTCCATCCCCGATCGGGGAGTGCGTATAGGGATTTCAGCCTGTTCTTCCAGGACGAGGATGCCACCATTGGAACCCACCGCATGCCCTACAACACCGTCGTCGAGGGCCCCGTCGGGCTCAACTATGCAGCCGCGCCGCTCAGGGACCGGTTGGACGCCACCCCAGACACGGGCCTCGTGCATCAGAGCAACTCGCGGCACGGTGACCCGCCAACGCTCGTGCTGTCCGCGTATCCCGACGACCCGGTGCGCGTGCATGTCCTGGCGCCGTGGAGCGAGCAGGCGCAGGTCTTCAGCATCGAGGGCCACGAGTGGCCCCAAGAACCAGGGACGCCCGCCACCCCGTTGCGCAGTTCGGTGACACTTGGCGGCCTCGACGCCCTGACCCTGTCCTTGCAGGGCGGCGCGGGGCCGGCAGGCGACTATGTCTATGGCAACCATCGTGAGCCCTACCGGGAGGCCGGCATGTGGGGCCTGTTGCGGGTGCGGGCCGGCTGCGATCCGGCGGTGTTGCGGCCCCTCTCCGGCGCGTGCGGGCCGGGAGGCGGCGCCGGAGACGTCATCGGTACGTCGGTAGTGGTCGGCGCGGGACTGGCGATCGTGGCCGCGTTACTGCTGGCGACCCGGCGCGCACGCAGACGCCGCTAGGGCCGTTCGCCGACCACCCTGTTGTGCAGATACGTGGCGTAGAGCGACAGTGCACACCTAGACCGAGGTGTCGTCCCCCGGTTCAGGCCGGTGCTGCGGGGTCGGCCTCGTTGTAGCCGGCGTACCCGGTGTTCTCTAGCTCGTCTGCCAGCTCGGGCCCACCATGGGCCACGATTCGGCCGGCGCGCAGTACCGAGACCACGTCGGGCTTCAGCTCGGTGAGCAGGCGGCTGTAGTGGGTGATTACGAGCACGCCGAGATTCATCTCACCGGTCATGGTCTCGACTCGCCGGCTGACGGCGCGCAGGGCGTCGACGTCGAGGCCGGAGTCGATCTCGTCGAGGACGGCGATCTTGGGCTGCAGCACGCCGAGCTGCAGTGTCTCGTTGCGCTTCTTCTCGCCCCCCGAAAGGTCAACGTTCAGCGGGCGTTCGAGCAGGGCCTGACTGACCCCAATGCGCGCCGCCTCCGCCGAGAGCAGCTCACGCACGTCGGAGATGTCCGCGCCGCGGGCACGCAGGGCCTCGGTCATCGCGTCCTGGAGGGACACGCCGGGCACCTCGGTTGGGTACTGCATGGCGAGGAACATGCCGGCCTGGGCTCGTTGCCATGCCGGTAGCGAGAGGAGATCGACGCCGTCGAGGGTGACCGAGCCGCCGTAGACCTCGTAGCCGGGACGTCCCATCACCACGTGGGCAAGGGTCGACTTTCCTGACCCGTTGGGTCCCATGACCGCGTGGACCTTCCCTGATGAGACGGTGAGGGTGACGCCGCGGAGGATTTCGGCGCCATCGACTCCGGCGCGTAAGCCATCGATAGAAAGCTCGCTCATGCCCTGTCCACCTCCACGAAGATTTCGTCGCCTTCGACGTTCACCGAGTACACGGGTACGGGACGAGTGGCGGGTAAGGATTGGGGCTCGCCTGTCTCCAGCGAGAATGTGCTGCCATGCTTCCAGCACTCGATCTCGCGCTCGTCGGGCCAGATCTCGCCCTCCGACAGGGAGAAGTCGGCGTGACTGCAGCGGTCGCCGACGGCGTAGAAGTCGTCGCCGATGCGAACAAGGCAAATTCGGTGTTCGCCGATGTCGAAACGGCGCGCCGTGCCGGCCTCGAGCTCGTCCTTGGCGCACAGGCGCACCCTGGTCACGTTCACGGTACTTCCGGTGGGTCGGCAGACTTGGACGCCAACCGGCCGGCAATGGTGGCTCGGAGGGTGTCGACGAGTGTCGGGGTCGGCAGCCGGTCGAGTACCTCACCGAAGAACCCGAGAACGATGAGACGCTCGGCGACGTCGGGCGGGACGCCCCGGCTTTCGAGGTAGTACAGGTGCTCGTCGTCAATGGGCCCGACGGCCGAAGCGTGGCTACAGCGCACGTCATCGGTTTCGATCTCGAGATTCGGCACCGACTCCGCGCCGGCGCCCTCCGACAACACCAGGTTGCGGTTGGTCTGGAAGGCGTTCGTGCCGCGCGCCTCCTTGCCGACCCGGATGAGCCCGGAGTACACCGAGCGGCCGGTGTCCTGCACCGCGCCCTTGAACAGGAGGTCGCTCGTCGTCGACGGCGCGACATGGTCTTGGATGGTGCGGAAGTCGTGCATGCGCTCGCCATCGGCGAAGTAGACGGCCGTGAGGTAGCTGGTGCCGCCCTTGCCGGCGAGTGAGGAATCGGTGCGGACGCGGGCGTAATGGCCACCGAGGGCGACGACCGAGGAGCGCAACGTGGCGTCCTGGGCGACCCGGCTGGCCTGGTATCCGGTTTGCCAGACGCGGGGGCCGAGATCCTGCAAGGTGAGGTAGTTCACCCGCGCCGCCGGGGCCAGGTCGATCTCGACGACCGGGTCAACGAACGCGGCGACGTCGGTCGAGACCTGGTGCTCGACGACGGTGACCTCGCTGTCCGCGCCGGCGCGCACGATGGTGCGCGGGAAGACGGCGGAGCCCTCGGCGTCGATCCAGTGGAACACAAGGATCGGTCGTTCGACTTCGAGCCCGGCGGGCACTCGCACGCCGACGCAGCCCGGCGCGAACGCAGTGTTGAGTTCGGTGAAGGCGTCGGTCGCGCTGGCTGCCACATCACCGAGCACGTCGTCGCCGTCGGCATCCGCGCCGATGTCACCGATGGCAAGCCCTCGTGCTTCGAGGGCCGGGTCGACCTCGGTGTGAACGATGCGTCCGCCGTGCACGATGACCAGAGCCGAGCGCTCACCCGCGACCGTGATCGCGGCTTCGAGAACCGGCGGGATCCCGTGATGGCCCGACATCGCCAGACTCGTCGCGGGTGTGTAGGCCTCGATGTCGAACTGACCGATACGGCTATAGCGCCAGATCTCCTCGGCCTCGGTCGGCAGCGACGCTGAGGCAAAGCGTTCAGCGGCGCCGACGCGCCGGTTGCGCAGCCAGCCCGCGCCGGGCAATGCCGCAGCAACATCTGGTCCGAATTGATCCAAAGAACGTCTCCTGGCGGTCAGCGAGGGGGACGGGCGGCGCGACCCACATCGGGCGATTTGCCCTCTTCGGTGGTCGTCATGCCTTCCTCGACCTCGAGGGCGCCGCTCGCCGAACGTACCAGCCGGATGCCGGCGGCCTCGTCGACCAGACGGCCGACTTCAGCCCCGTCGATGGTCTCCTTCTCGAGGAGAGCACGAGCAACCGAGTCGAGGCCGGCGCGGTTCTTCCCAAGGGCGTCGCGAGCTCGATCTTCCTGCTCCCGCAGGATGCGCTCGACCTCCTCGTCGATCACCCGCGCCGTCTCATCGCTGTAGTCGCGGGTGTGCATGAGATCGTCGCCGAGGAACACCATTCCCTGCGAGCCCCACGCCATCGGCCCGATCCGATCGCTCATCCCGAACTCCCGCACCATCTTGCGGGCGAGTTCGGTGCAACCGACGAGGTCGTTGTTCGCGCCGGTCGAAATCGAGTTGAAGACCAGCTCTTCGGCGATTCGTCCACCGAGGCGCACGACCAGGGAGTCCTGGATGTAGCCCAGGGGATAGATGTGCCGTTCCTCCAGGGGCAGCTGCTGGGTCACGCCCAGTGCCAT
Source organism: Acidimicrobiales bacterium (assembly GCA_035525375.1). Classification (GTDB taxonomy): domain Bacteria; phylum Actinomycetota; class Acidimicrobiia; order Acidimicrobiales; family AC-14; genus JALZBN01. The sequence continues at coordinate 3,591 of DATLEI010000116.1, read as the reverse complement.
CCCGGCCGGAAGGATCGTCACCTTGTGCACCGGGTCGGCGTGCTCCATCACGTAGGCGAGCACTGCGTGTCCACCCTCGTGGTAGGCGATGATCTCCTTCTCCTCGTCGGACAGCGCCATCGACTCGCGCCGTGCGCCCATGAGCACCCGGTCACGTGCCGACTCGAAGTCCTCCATGTGGATCTCCTGCTTGCCCCGCCGGACGGCGTAGAGCGCAGCTTCGTTGACGAGATGGGCGAGATCGGCGCCACTCATCCCCGGTGTGCCCCGGGCCACCACCGTGAGGTCGATGTCGTCGTCGAGACGCTTGTCCTTGCAGTGCACCTCGAGGATGGCGAGCCGCTCCTCGATCTCGGGAAGAGGAACGACGATCTGGCGGTCGAAACGTCCGGGGCGTAGAAGGGCGGAGTCGAGGATGTCGGGCCGGTTGGTGGCCGCCATCATCACTACCCCCTCGGTGGTCTCGAAGCCGTCCATCTCCGACAGCATCTGGTTGAGCGTTTGCTCTCGCTCGTCGTGGCCACCGCCGAGTCCGGCGCCACGCTTGCGGCCGATGGAGTCGATCTCGTCGACGAAGATGATGCACGGCGCCTGCTTGCGCGCCGTCTGGAAGAGGTCACGGACCCGGGCCGCGCCGACCCCGACGAACATCTCCATGAAGTCGGAACCGGTGATGTGCATGAAGGGCACACCCGCCTCGCCGGCCACGGCGCGTGCGATGAGGGTCTTGCCGGTACCGGGAGGACCGACGAGGAGCACACCCTTCGGGATGCGGGCGCCGATCTCGCGGAACTTGGCCGGTGACTTCAAGAAGTCGACGACCTCGGTGATCTCCTGCTTCACGCCGGTGTAGCCGGCGACGTCGGCGAAGGTCGTCTTGGGCTTTTCGGTCGTGTACACCTTGGCCTTCGACCGACCGATCGACATGATGCCGGCCATCTGGCCCTGCGCCCGGCGCCCCATCCACCACCAGAAGCCGATGAGCAGCCCGATCGGCAGCACCCACACGAGGATCGAGCCCCAGATGTTGGAGCTGGGCCCGTGGAACTTGACGTCGACGCCCTTCTCACGGAAGAGGGCAAGGTCTTCGTCGGGGATCTTGGCCGGGCCGGTGGTGGTGAACTCACTGCCCGACTCGGTCTTGCCCGAGAACTTCGACGACTCGTTGTTGATGTCGACCTCGGCGATCTGGCCCTTGGAGACCTGATCGCGAAACTCGGTGTAGTCGAGCGACTTGGAGTCCGACCGAGTCATCGACGGGGCCAGAATGATTGCGAGGAGCGCGACACCGGCCAAGGCCCAGACAACGGGGCGCGACCACGGCGGCCGGCTCGACAACGACGGCCCCGTGGGCTTGTCTCGGCGCGCGCCGCGCGGCGGGGGGGGGAGTTGGGAGGACACGACGCCATGCTACGCCGCCCCGCCGGGTTATCCCGAGCGGGTAGACGAGGGCGATCCGGTCATCCTGCCCGCCGCCCGGCTCGTCTGCCCAAATGTGAGCATGAGCGCCGGTACGGACGGAGAGCGCGCCCTCGACGATCGATGGGGACGCTTCGCCGCTGGTCGGACTTGGCCATGGTTCCCGAAACCGTTCCAGCGACGGCGTTTGGGTGACGTGGCCAAAGGACTTGGCCAAGAAGATCGTGGTTCGGGTCCGCTCGAGCCCGAGAAGGCGACCCTGAATTGCCGAAACGCTGACGTCCCGGCTCAGACCGGCGTAATGCAAGCACTCCGGCGAACCGGGGACGTGCCGGCCTTGCGCCGCCGGTTATGAGCCAATGGACCCGTTGATCACGTCGTCGACGTTCGGGCAGATAGTCAAGAACGGGGAGGCGGGCTGGTACAGCGGCCCGTTTCTGAACCGAGTGACCATGACTGAGCCGTTCTGCCCCGGGGAAACCGGGAAGCCGGTGAGAGTGGCCGCTTCACACTGAAGACCCCCCGTTGTGACAAACGCTGTCTGCTCCAGTTCGGCGGGCGGTCTCGCGATACCTCCAGTGCCGAATGTTGGGTCAAGCTGTCCAGCTGACGTGAGCCGAGCTACTCCGAAAACCTTCCCAAACCTCGGGGGGGGAACGCGGAACCACACGAGCACTCGTCCCAAGCGATCACGTGCGGCACCGATCCCTTCCAGGCTCATCGGCATCGAGATTTCAGTGACGCCGGCGATACCGAACGTCGGGTCAAGGACCCCAGACGGAGTTACCTTGGCCACGTACGCAGTGTCTTCGTAGGCGTGCGACATCTTTCCGGTAACCACCGCACTCCCGTCGACACCGACTGTGAGGTCGCCGATTGTGTCCGCAGAGCTGGGCAGGACGAGATCTGCCTTGCCGTTGGTCCCGAATGTCGGGTCGGCTGCTCCACTTGGAAGGTAGCGATGGAGGATCAGTGACACCTGGCTGGGGAGATAGAAATAGCTTCGGGCCGAAGCGGTCACGACCCGGCCTCCTGGCATCATGGCCACTTTCATGGGAGTGAACCCCTCCGCGCCTGACACGTATCGCGGCGGATGAAACGAAGCGTCCAGAGTCCCGTCGAGGTTGTAGCGGAGCAGGACCGCCCGCGGAGGCTGGAGGTTCACCAGCTCGTTGGACGCGGCGGCGACTACAAGGCGGTCGTCGCCCTGCGCAACTACGTCGGTGGCGTAGTCCTGATAGCCGGCAAGGCTGGTGAGCACGACGCCGTTGTTGCCGAAGCTGGGGTCGGGCGAGCCGCTGGGTGTAAAGCGGACGACGGCAATGACCTCGGGTCCTAGATAGGTATCGGCGGAGCCGACCACAACGGTTCGATTGCGGTGATCAACCGTGATCGCGTACGGCGTGACGTCGGTGCTGGTAGGACCGTACGGTCCGGCGACCGTCGTGCGGACAGACCCTGCTGTCCCGAACGTTGTGTCAAGAGTGCCATTGGCATTGAACCTGGTCACTCGGATGGAGAAACCGGTCGGGGGAGGCGAGTAGTTCTTGTTGTCACGACTCGCAACGACGATCTTCCCATCCCTCTGCGTGGCTTGGGCGAGCGGCAGCAGATCGTGATCGGGAATCGCGAAACGTGCGACGCCGCCTGTGCCAAATCCCGCGTCAAGCCCGCTCTGCTCTGTCTGCGCGCCGGCCGGCCCGACGGTGAGCATCAGAAGGCTGGTGATGAGCGGAATGGCCAGGACGAGCTGAATCTTGCGCAATGTGTGCCTCCCATTTCCGGGTCAGCCCGAAGCAGGCGTGTAGCCCTGGCTGACGCTACTTGCTGCGCATCCTCAATAGCGGTCCGACCGCTGGCGCGCAGTTCCTGACTGGCGAGAGATGTAAGGGCAGCCGATCTATGGAGACCTTTGGATTCCCCCTTACTGCCTCACGTCAAGATGTCTCCTAGCCCAGCTTTCGTTGCCTCACCGCCATTGGCCTCCTCCACGGGCGATCGGGAGCGGGTCCCACCTCTTTTCGATTCGCTGCTCATTGTTCCTGTTCGCCTTCATCAGGCGGTCCTGAGCCTTGGCGATGCGGTGCGCTAGTCCAACGGGATTGAGACTGCGGTAGTTCTCCTCCAGGGCCACATGGCATCGGCGCGCTGGTGCTCGGCGGTCAGGAGGCG
>DATLEI010000111.1:0-19798 GCA_035525375.1 Acidimicrobiales bacterium | reverse complement strand
GAAAGTTCCGGAGGTATGCCTCGGTCGCGGATGATCCGCTCCGTCCCCCTAGTGTCGTCGCGTGCCAGTCCCGCCGGGTCAACCAGTGTTCCAGTGTCGGATCGAGTTACGCGAGGTCGATCCGCCCGTATGGCGTCGACTGCTTGTTCCCGGCAGTGCGCGACTCGACAAGCTCCACCGGATGATTCAGGCGGCGATGGGCTGGGAGGACTGTCACCTGCACAGCTTCCAAATAGAGGGGTCAAGCTACGGAATGCAGGTCGACGACTTCCCGGAGGACGAACTCGATGAGACGTCGGTCAAGGTCGTCACCGCGGTCGGTACTTCCAAAAGGTTCGCGTACGAGTACGACTTCGGCGATTCCTGGGAGCACGAGGTCACGGTCGAGGCGTCTTGCGGGATGCCGATGCCGCTGAAATTTGGAGTCTGCCTCGACGGTGAGAACGCCTGCCCTCCGGAGGACTGCGGGGGTCCTGGTGGCTACGTTGATCTCTTGCGGGTGTTGGCGGATCCGACGCACGAGGAGTACGAGCACATGTGCCGATGGATGGGCGGGCCTTTCGAGCCGAGCGAGTTTGACGTGGCCTGGGCGAATGCTCGCCTTCAGGCCGTTCCCTAGCGCGTGCGGAGAACTCGGCGGCGTGCCCAGCTGGAGAGGCCTGTCCACCGCCAATGGCTCTGGCGGACGACGAGTAGAAACTGGGTGCGGTGAAAGCGATGAGTCTGGCGGCGCCCACGAGTCTATTTTCCGACCAAGACAACAAGTCACCGGGAGACGACATGGGCCTCATCCACATCGAGATGTTCGCAACCCTCGACCTCGTCGGGCAGGCGCCCGGTGGCCCCGACGAGGACCCGGTGGGGTTCCCGTTCGGCGGCTGGCAGGCGCCCCTGATGGACGAGGTCGCCGGGGCCCAGGTCGGTGCCGCGTACGAGGGCACGGACGCCCTCCTGCTCGGCCGGCGGACGTATGACATCTTCGCTGCTTACTGGCCGAACCAGGAGGGCGGCGAGGACAACGAGATCGCCACGCTCTTCAACAGTGTCCCGAAGTACGTGGCGTCTCGCGGGAGGCCCGACCTCTCGTGGGCCGGGTCGACGCAGCTCGGCCCGGATCTGGCCGGCGCGGTGCGCGAGATCCGTGACCGGCACGAGCACGTGAAGGTCGTCGGGAGCCTGAACCTGGTGCAGACCCTTCTGCGCGAGAAGCTCTTCGACCGTCTCGACCTCTGGGTGCACCCGGTCGTTCTCGGCGTCGGGAAGAAAGTGTTCGACGGTGGCGCAGTGCCCACGAACCTCGCACTCCTCGAACCGCCGGCAGCGGGACCGAAGGGCACCGTGTACCTGCGCTACGGGCTTGCCGATGGCACACCCGGGACGGGGGACATGAGTGCACCCGATCGCGGTGCCGGGCGCGACGACTGACCGTGCTCGTCAGTGCTCGCCCTGCCTGGCGAAGGGGAGGACGCCGGTTAGCCATCCGACGAGGGCTGTCGGATTCCGGGTCTGCGTCATCACCGCGCCCGGACCGGTGAACTCCAGAACCAGCCCCTCTCCACTCGCGATCGACTGGACCACGCCGGAGGCCGCTTTCCGGAGGGTCATCGCGACCCCTTCCTCGTAGGCGACCATGTGGCCCGAGTCGACGACGAACCGCTCCCCGGGCGCGAGGGTGACCGTGTCGAGAGCGCCGTAGCAGGACATGCCGACCTGCCCGGCGCCGCTGGCCCGCACGAGGAAGCCGCCCTCGCCGCCGAACAGATTCTTGAAGCCACCCCACTTCGTGTCGAGCTCTATCCCGTCCGAAGCGCACAGCCACGATCCCTTCGACAGGAAGAGTGCCCGCGCCGGATCTACAGCGGCAACGAAGAGATCTCCAGGGAGGACGGCGGCCAGGTCGACCCACCCACCTTGGGGCGGCGCGGTGTAGGTGGTCACGAAGAGGGACTCGCCTCCCAGCGCCGCCCGCTTGAGCGACTTGAAAAGCCCTCCCTGCATGCGCGCTTCCAGACTGACGCCGTCGGAGGTGGCCATCATGGCCGACGACTCCGCCTTGATCGCCTCACCTCCGGCCAGGCTCGCCCGGGCCACAGCGAAGCTCGGCGCATGACGAATGTCGATGTCCACGAGGTCTCTCCCATCTCTTGGTCGGCGAAGCGCCATACCTTAAGAGACGCCTATCGACTTTGGTCGGGCCTCCGGCCCGAACCGTCTGACCAGCGGCTACGAACTACTTGTCTGGTTTTGTTCTTTAGTCGACGGAGGCGCAATCGACGTTTCCGCTCGGGAGATCTCCGCCGAGACATCGCCCGCGAATCGGGTAGAGAGAAACTCGTCGGTTGTTTGCAGACTGAGATGTAGCTCGCCTTCCGAATCGATGCGAATGCGAGGTGAGTCCACGGTGAAGTCGAAGACGTGGCCGCCCGACTGATGGTCGGCGCTCAAAAAGTGCAGGTGGTAACCCGCCACCGAAATTCCTTGGGCGTAGTCCGGCGTGTGGAATCCGACGATCGTGCCGGTCGTGTCGGTGAGAATCACGCTCGGCTCTGACGCCGCCGCGTCGACGAGCCGGGGATAGGGTTTCGACTGCTTCGACGCCGTGCGCGTCGTGATGGAGCTGAACTGTCCGTCGATGCGGAGCGCGTAAAAGAGGTTGTCACTCGGCGCCAAACGGTGAATGACCTCTTCACACTGCGTGCGCGTCAGCTGTCCCTCCTCGGTGTGGTCGATGTTCGGTTGGAAGCGGGTGACGGCGGCAAACGGCGTGAGCTCATCGCCAGACACCGGCCTTACGCTTCCATCGTTTCGAAGGTGAAAGAACTTCCCGTCGAGAGCAACCATCTCGCCGTCGAGGGCGTTGAAGGTGCCGATGCCGAAGTCGCCATGGCGCATCACGGTTCTATAGGGGACGTTTCCGTCGTACAGCCCCTCCATCAGGGAGATGATGGTCGACGTCTGGAACACTTCGTGTGGCTTGTGCCTGCCCTGTCCGAACCGATGCGACAACAGGCTGCGGGCGAATCCGAGGATGTGATCGGACGAGACGCCCTTCTCGTTTGAGGATGTCATCGTGGGACCTCGTAGAACAGGTCGAAGTTCATGAAGGGACGATCGGTTCGGCGGGGAGCCGCCGGGTCAGCCTAGGTGCCGAGACGCCAACCTCCTGGCGGCCGACGTGCTCATGACCTTGCCGCTAGTGTCGCCTGTCCGTGGGCAGGGGTCGATGCGTCTCGTGAGGGAGAACTTCCTTGGTTGAGAAATCCCTGCCGTTCAGCGAGTTGTTGGACGGCTATGGCACGACGACAATCGGCGCCGGGATGCACGTCGAGTCCGTTGTTGCACTCCTCAAGCTCCGCGGCGAGGACGGGAGCGCGTCGTGGGCTGTGCGCAGCGGTGGCGTGTTGCTGGCGAACGAGGAACTGCTTGGAGTGCTCGACGGCCTGACGACCTCGCTCCGCCAGAGGTTGACGAAGGCGTGGAAGGGAACGCTCACCCCGACGAGTTCCGCCATGCCCGGGCGCGAGCCGCCCGCGCCTATCCCGTTCAGCGAGCTGTTGGCCGGCCTCGAGACGATAGGTGTCGCCGAGGAGCACCTCATCGAGTCGGTCTTCGCCGTCATCAAAGCCCGGCGAATCGACGGCGCGCCGGTCTGGCACGTGCGGTCGGCCGAAATGAGGTTGAGTTCCGAAGAGCAACTGGGCGCCCTCGATGGGTACGCGGACACCGTCCGTCAAGACCTCGCCGACTCCTGGAACTGGTGACGGCGTGACGCACAAGATCTGAACCGAAGCCCTGAGGCGAACCGATCAGCGAGGGGCGCGGTCGCTCCGGGATCGACGCGTGGCCGCGTCGTCATCGTCGGATGCCGCGCGCGCCTCGAGTGCCGCATCCCGCCTGACTTCGACAACGGGTTCCCGCGCCGGAGGTTCGACCTTGGCCGGTTCCGCAGCGTCGACCGGTTCCGCAGCGTCGGCCGTGGCCGGTTGGACGGCGGGGGCCGCGGTCGGCTCAACAACGGTAGCCGGCTCGGCCGGGGCCACTACGGCATCGGAGGTACCGCACGCCGGTGGGCACGTCGACTCGAGGCAGTTGCGGAAGGTGACCGTTGTCACCGCCTGAGCAACGACCAGCACATCCGCTGTGCCGCCCGGAAGATTGGTCGCGACCGTGTTGGCCGGCGGGCTCACGTCGATGCTGCAGACTCGGCTCCCGGTTTTGGGCGCCTCGACGATACGAACCGTTCCTGGCGGCAGCGTGATGCTGGTGCATTGGCCGGCAGAGAGGGAGAAGCCGCGGCTCGCAGCGGCGAACGCAAACGGGCCTGCGGGCGCCGGATCGCTGACCGTCTTGCAGACCCTGAGTTCACCGGTTGGCGGCGGAGGTGGCGGCACATAGCAGTTGCGGAAAGTCACCAAGGTGTTCGAGTCGGATGCAACGTGGACGTTGGCGCTTCCACCGGTCAGATTGACGCTATTGAGAGCGCTCGTGGGATTTGTCTCGACGCCACAGAGCGCAAAGTTGCTACCCGGGCTCTCGCTGACCGTGGTCTGTCCTGCCGGGAGAGTAAGCGTCACGCAGTTCCCGCCGGTGAGGGAGAAGCTCTGACTTCCGGCGCGCAGGTTGAAGACGGTGGCGCGCCGGAAGAAGCTGGCCAGGAGCTGAGAGTCGGCGCGCTTGCAGACGGTGAGCAGTCCGGGCCGCGGGGGAGGAGGTGCACCCTGGTAGCAGTTGGTGAAGGTGACCTTGGTGGTGCTACCGGCCGCGCCGACCGTGACCACGGCAGTGCCGGCGGCGCCGTTGGAGCTGACAAGAGCGGTCGAGGGGACGGCACCGACGTTGCACAACTTGGCGTCGGGGCGACCCTGAAACTCAGTCACAGTCGTCGTCGTGTCCGGCGCCAAGGTAATGGTGCGGCAGCCCCCGTGGACGAGCGTGAAGGTCTGATTGAGGGCGAGGAAACCGAAGAAGGAGCCGACGAGTTCGGGGCGGTCGACCTGTTTGCAGATCTGCAGCTGCGCCGGTGGCGGCGGATTCGGCGGTACGTAGCAGTTGCGGAACGTCACCAACGTGTTCGAGTCGGATGTGACGTGGACGTTGGCGCTTCCTCCGGCCAGATTCACGCTATTGAGAGCACTCGTTGGATTTGTCTCGACGCCACAGAGGGCAAAGTTGCTACCCGGGCTCTCGCTGACCGTCGTCGGTCCAGCCGGGAGAGTAAGCGTCACGCAGTTCCCGCCGGTGAGGGAGAAGCTCTGGCTGCCGGCGCGCAGGTTGAAGACAGTGGCGGCATGGAAGAAGTCGAGGAGGAGCTGGGAATCGGCGCGCTTGCAGACGGTGAGCTGTCCGGGCCGCGGGGGAGGAGGTGCACCCTGGTAGCAGTTGGTGAAGGTGACCTTGGTGGTGCTACCGGCCGCGCCGACCGTGACCACGGCAGAGCCGGCGGCGCCGTTAAAGCTGACAAGAGCGTTCGAGGGGACGGCACCGACGGTGCACAACTTGGCGTCGGGGCGACCCTGAAACTCGGTGACAGTCGTCGTCGTGTTCGGCGCCAAGGTAAAGGTGCGGCATCCCCCGTGGACGAGCGTGAAGGTCTGATTGAGGGCGAGGAAACCGAAGAAGGAGCCGACGAGTTCGGGGCGGTCGACCTGTTTGCAGATCTGCAGCTGGGCGTCGTCACCAGCGGCGACCGCCGGCGTTGCATCGCCAACACCCACGACACCAATGGTGGCCACTGCGCTGAACACGACGAAGAGGCGCGACCAAAGCGGTCGATCCGTTCCACGACCCACGCGAGCTGGACGTCGAGCCATTGGTACCCCCTCTGTTGCCCGGCACTGTTGACGAGTGAACGTCATATCTCGTCATAATATTTGGCACAAATCCGAAAACTCGGGCGTTTTCGATCACCCTAGTCCGAAAATGCTTTGATGGCAATATGTCCTTTTTCAGTGAATTCATTGCGGGGTTCGTCAACGGTGGGGTGGTCCGGGTGGTTCGGCCGTCGAGGCATCGATGTCTGCGGACGGCGCCTGTGGTTCCGGAGAGCCGGATTCCCGAAGAATCAGCGCCTAGCTTTGACGAAATGGTTTCGAAAGGCGCGCCGGCGGTGACAGATAGAGCATTCAACCGCGCACGCCAGCCACTCGTGGCGATCAATCCAATTTCATGAGTTCGTGGGACCGTACTGACCGGCAGGTCGCCGACTCTGATCTCATTAGCGAGGCTCGTGCCAACGCCCGCGCGCGCGCCGTCGAATCCGGGCACAAGGAATTGGCCGACGACGTCGCCCTGGTGTTGAGTGAGTTGTTGACGAATGCTGTCCTTCACGGTGGCGGATGTACCGGCGTGACGGTCGAGCCTCTGGCCGATGGCCTGCGGGTCGAGGTCTGCGACGCGAGTGGGGTTCCGCCGATACTCGGACGCCCCTCAACCGACTCATTGACGGGGCGTGGCCTTCGTCTGGTTGCCCGTCTCGCCACTGACTGGGGCGCCCGGAACGACGGTGACGGCAAGGTCGTGTGGGCCGAGATCACGAATCGTGGTCCCTCGGCGAAACCCGAACTGGCCGAGAGCGATCTGCTCCTGATGTGGGACGACGACAAGTGGCAAGTCGCCGAGGCCGAACCGGTCTATCGGGTCGAATTGGGTGACGTACCCACCGACCTCCTCCTCGCGGCCAAGTCACATGTCGACGACGTGGTCCGCGAGTTCAAGCTCGCCTCCGCAGGGGCACAGGCCGGGCTGACGGCCAATGTTCCGGTACACCTGGCCGCAGTGCTCAGTGCCGTCGTCGATCGCTTCGCGGATGCGCGTCTGGCGATCAAGCGCCAAGCGCTCGACGCGGCGCGTAACGGTGGCGAGACCACTGCGCTCGTACTGTCCTTGCCTGCGAGTGCGGCAGACGCCGCCGAGGATTACATGCAGGCGCTGGATGAGGTGGATTCGTATTCGCGGGCCAGGCGGATGCTCACCTTGGAGACGCCTCCGCAACACCGGGTGTTCCGTCACTGGTACATCGAGGAGCTCGTCACCCAACTGCGGGTGGCGGCGACAGGCGCGCCTTTGCCACCAGGACGGTCCTTTACCCGACGCCTTTTGGTCGAGGTAGACGGCCTTGCCGGCGCCGAGCGATCGTCCCACCGGGCCGCCCGCCTGTACTCAGTTGCGTCGGCGCTCGCGACGGCAGCGACTCCGGAGGATGTCGCCGACGCGGTGCTGAGTGAAGGGGTGGCCGCGCTCGGTGCGTCGGGTGGGGGATTGCTCCTCTCGACCCACGCCGACCAACTGCTGCTTCCTGGGGCGGTCGGGTACGACGAGGTAGTCCTGGAGCGGCTGCGCAACGAGTCTCGAGATGCTGAGTTGCCGACCGCGGTTGTCCTGCGTACCGGAATGCCGGTCTGGCTCGAGTCCCGTGCCGAACGTGACGAGCGGTTCCCTGAGTGGAGGGGTCTCGAGGCCGCCACCGTGGCGCTGTGTGCAGTGCCGCTGGAGATCCAGGGGCGGAGGTTGGGCGCGCTGCGATTCAGCTTCAATCAGGCGCGATTATTCGACGACGACGAACGGCGGTTTGTACTTGCTCTCGCAGCCCAAACAGCTCAGGCGCTGGATCGCGCCCAGCTGCAGCGGGACCGTCTGGATGTCAGTCGGCGTCTGCAGCGCAGCCTCCTTCCGCCTTCGATGCCTGAAATCCCCGATCTCGAGGTCGCGGTCGTTTATCACCCCTTCGGAGATGGGATGGATGTGGGCGGTGATTTCTACGACGTGTGGCCGATCAGGCCCGGGCAGTGGGCCATAGCCATCGGTGACGCCACCGGCACTGGACCGGAAGCGGTGGCGCTCACTGCCCTGGTGCGCTACACGCTGCGGGCGCTGACGATCAGCGATACCGATCCGCAGCGAGTCATGGCGACCCTCAACACCGCTCTGCTCAACGCCAATCCGGACAGTTATGGCGAACGCTTCTGCACGACACTGTTCGGGGTCATCACCGCCGGCTCTCCAATCGAGGTCCAGCTGGCGAGCGGAGGCCATCCTCCGCCGATGGTCCGTCGTGCCTCTGGTCAATCCGAGACGGTGCACATCGGGGGCACGCTGCTCGGCGTGTTCAGCGAGGCCGAGGTGGGTGGGGTGCGCGTGAGTCTCGAGGCCGGCGACACCCTCCTCTTGGTCACCGACGGCGTCCTCGAAGCGCACAGCGACGGGCCGTTCTTCGACACCGCGGGAGTCGAGCAAGTGCTCGACTCCGAAACCAGTAGCGCCCAGGCCACTGCCACTGCCCTAGAGGCGGCTGTGTTGCGTCACACGGGAGGATCGATTACCGACGACATGGCTGCCGTCGTGTTGCGCGTGCCTCGGGGGTAGAGCGCTCAGGCTTCGTCGGCGGCGCGCTGTACCTCGGCGATGTCGATCTTGCCCATGCTCAGCATGGCCTTCATGGCGCGCTGTGATCGCTCGGGGTCGGGGTCGCTGAGCAAGGAGAAGAGGGCGTTGGGGACGACTTGCCACGAGAGCCCGAACTTGTCCTTGAGCCAACCGCACGGACCTTCCTCGCCGCCGTCGGAGAGCTTGGCCCAAAGGTCGTCGACCTCTTCCTGGGAGTCACAGCGGATCTGGAAGGAGATGGCCTCGTCGAAGGTGAACTCCGGGCCGCCGTTCAAGGCGACGAACTGCTGGCCATCCAACTCGAAGCTCACGACCATGACCGTTCCCTCCGGTCGGGGGCCGGCGGAGCCGTAGCGCTGAATGTCCAAGATTCGGGAGTTCTTGAAGATGCTCGTATAGAAGTTGGCCGCATCCTCACCCTCGGTGTCGAACCACAGGCAGGGGGTGATCTTGCTCAACGTCGCCATCGGTTTGCTCCTCCTCGTGTCGGTCTCGTCCATTACGACGGATGGCGCCGCACAAACTCATCGGTGCGATGCGAATGTTCGTAGCGGTCGTACCGGGGTCAGCGGAGGTCGGGTTCCTTCAAATCGAGGTAGTCGTCGATCTCGAAGGCGCCCATGAACTCCTCGAACATGGCCTGCATGTCGGCTGACATCTCCTTGGATTCGCCGGCGCGGGCTTCGGCCTCTGAGGTGAAGTACACGGCGTCGGTGTAGGACCCATCGGCGTGGACCGCCACGACGTCACCGATCACGTCGGGCCGGTGACTGCGCATGGCCTCGTCCATCTCACTCATCCGGCCCCGAAGCTCGTCCATCTTGGCCTTGTCGATCACCCGCCCGCGCATGACTTGCACGAAGCCGGCGTCGTCAGAACCGCCGCGTCCCATGGTGACGACCTCCACGCTGTCCTTGAACTCCACGTCAGTGAGCATCTTCTCTGTCTCGGCCCACCATTCGCCTTGCTCGGGGCGGTCGCTGTTGCGCCGGGCGGCCTCCTCGGACTCGAAGCGGGCCATGACCACCAACCGGCCGTCCTCGGTAATGCCACCCGTGCTGCCCAGGAATCCGTGGGCCCCCGGACGGATGTCGGTGTGCCAGCGTTCGATCTGGCGATTTAGCCCATCGGCGTCGCCAACCTTTGCATTGATCACCTGGATGAACATGCCAACCTCCTCGCTCTGCCGGCACCCGCACGGCGGGCGCGAGCCTAGGAGTTCTCGGGGCTCGTAGCATTGCGGCTCGTGGTGAACGGTCTTCGCTCCTCGGTCGGTGCTGTCGTCGCGCTGGTGGTGGCGGTGGCATGCACTCCGGCGGGCGGAGGCGAGGCGGCGATCGTCGAGGCGCAGAGTTCGTCTACGACGCTGACAACAGCGACGGTGACAACGACATCCACCCTCGGGGTCACCACGACCGCCGCTCCGGTAGCGACCGTGCCTGACAATGTCGCTACCGAGGCCGCGGCAGCGACAACACCCGCGCCGGCGACGAACCGAGTCGTGACCGAGCAAGCGTGGACACCCTTCGCCGAGGCCGGGGGGGTGACCCTTCTCAATCCGGCAACTCGGATTGAGCGGGTCGGGTTCCACGAGGCCAACCATGACGGCGCGCGCCAGCTCCAACCGCTGTCAACGGCTGTCGCTCCCATCACGCTCCCCACCCGTGACCGGGCGACTGACTCGCGCACCGCGGCAGACGTCGTAGTGGACCCGGCTTCGGAGATCCGCTCGCCGGTGACGGGCACGGTCCTCGAGGCCGGCACCTACACGTTGTATTGCCGCTACTCCGATGACTACCTGATCATCGAGCCTGACCAGCATCCGGGCTGGGAGGTCAAGGTGCTCCATATCGACGGCGTCGCCGTTGGCCCCGGTGACCGAGTTGTGGCCGCCCAGACGATGATCGCGCCGGGCCCGACGAAGCTGCCGTTCATGTCCGACGTCGACGAGTTCAAGACCGCGGATCCGGCATGGCCCCACGTCCACATGGAGATCATCGATCCGTCGATTCCCGACATCCCCTCACCGAGCGACAACTGCTAGGCGGGCGCGCCGGGCATCGCGTCCTAGAGGACTGTCAGCCAAACCCCACGAAGCCATAGGTGCTGCAGAGGCCGTAGGCGTTGATGAGCACGAACGACGCGACGACGACGAGAACCACGCGCCGTCGCCACCCGCGCAGCGGGCGACCGCCCCCCATCGGCGAGGGCATGTACCACTCTGGCAGCAGGCGCTGATCGGCAACTCCCGAGAGGGCCGCAAACGGGACCGCGTCGGGATCGGCTGGCACGTCTGGGTCGGCGGCCAGAGCCAGGGCGGTGAGTTCCTCGTCGGTGATCTCGGGACCGTTCACTGGTGACGACGCTACCGCTCGTGCCGCCCTTAGATGGGTTCGCGCCGGGCATGTTCGCGAAGGGTCATCGGCCCCGGCGCGCCAGCCGGGCGAAGGTGGTGGGCGGTGGCGGTGGCACCTGAGCCCGCTCGGCCTCGCTCTCGGCCCGGCGCCGGCGCATCTCCAGGGCGAGGCTCTCCTCGCCCCGCGCCATCGCCCAGCGGTGATTGGCCGCGAACCCGGGCTTCAGCAGCCAGCTGAGACGCCGCAGAAGCGGTTTCGTCGCGCTGATGCGCCAGTCGTACGTGATAACGACCTCGGGTCCGTCTTGTTCGAAGGTCCAGCGGCCAGTGCCCTCGAGATCACCCGAAGCCTCCAGCGCGAATCCTTCGTCCGTCATCGGCTCGGTGATGCGCAGGGTCCAACGCAGGGTGTACGGCAACCACCCTTTGGTGTGAAGGTCAACGGCGCGTCCCACGCCATCGTTGGCACCAGCTTCGATTTGGTCGACGGTGAGGTAGACGGCCGGCCACCACCGCGGAAGGGATTCGGCGTCCCCGAGCACGTCCTCAACCTCGTCAATCGTGCCCGCTACCCGCCAGACGGTGAGGAACTCATAATCGTTACTCATCGGCCGAAACGATACTGTCGGCCGCGCCAGAGCCCTCGCGGACTCAGTCCTCCGCGCCGGCCAGGATGTCGGCCTGCACCGCCAGCGCCGTCGCCAGGCCCGCGGCCCGCTCCACGACTGCGGCGATATAGCGGTCGGCGTCGGCCTGGCCGGCGAGGGGCGGCGACCCGAGCGACCGCAGCATCGCAGTCGGAGCCGCCGCGGGCACAATGGGCTCAGGGACGTCGACCTTCGGCACGGCGCGCCAGAAGTCGCCGGGCCGGCGCTGCACCGCCTGTGCCGGACGGCCGGACCGCCCCGGCGACCGCTTCGCGCTGCGGCGCGGGTGCAGCGGAGTCATGCCGCCTCCCGGCCATCGGATGACGCGCCGTCGGCGTCGGCGGCCAGTAGGGCATCGGGCCGGAGCCCGAGCGCGATCCGGAGCTGGTCGGGTTCGAGGTCGGCCAGCGAGCTCGATTTCGGCAGTACCAGGTCGGCGATGTGGCGCTTACCGGCCACGACCTGCTCGATGCGCTCGTCGACGGTGCCGGGGCACACAAGGCGGTGCGACACGACGGTGTGCTGCTGGCCCAGTCGCCATGCCCGGTCTCGGGCCTGGTCTTCGACGGCCGGGTTCCACCAACGGTCGTAGAGCACGACGTGGTTGGCCGCTGTCAGGTTGAGGCCGGTGCCGCCGGCTTTGAGCGACAGCACAAGCGCGCCGGCGCCTCCGCGCTCTTGGAACTCGGCGACGAGCTTGTCGCGGGCGCCGCGCGCCAAGCTGCCGTGGTAGCAGGCGACGGGGATGCCGTTGCGCGCCGTGAGGTGCTCGGCCAGGCGCTTGCCCCATTCGGCGAAGTGGGTGAACACCAGCACCTTTTCGCCGGCAGCGAAGACGGCATCCACGATCTCTTCGAGGCGAGCAAGTTTCCCCGACCGGCCCGCCAGCAGGCGACCGTCATCGGTGTAGGCCGCCGGGTGGTTGCAGATCTGCTTGAGGGCGGTGATAGCCGCGAGGATGTCGCCTTGACGGCGCTCCGATTCGTCGGCCGTCACCAGGCCCTCGAGAACCGCTTCGTACAGTCCAATCTGCTCGTCGGTCATGGTGCAATGGTCGAGCTCGTCGATCTTGTCGGGCAGTTCGGCGGCGACGTCGGGCTCGGCCTTGGTGCGGCGGAACACGAGGATCCCGTTCAGGGCCTGGAGGGCATGCTCGCCCCGCTCTCGGTTGGAGTCGCCCGACGTACCCGCTTGGCTCTCGGCTGTGAGCTGGGAGACGAATGCCGATCGGGGCCCCAGTAGGCCTGGGTTGGCGAAGTCGAGAATGGCCCAGAGGTCGCCGAGGCCGTTCTCCACTGGCGTACCCGTGAGCGCGACCCGGCTGCGCGCCGGAATACGGCGCAGCTGTTGGGCAGTGTCGCTCACTGGGTTCTTTATGGCCTGGGCTTCGTCGAGCACGATGCGAGCCCACGGCTGGGCCGACAACGCGTCGACGTCGCGCACTGCCGTGCCGTAGGTCGTCACGACGACGTCGGCGCCGCCGACCTCACCCTCGAGGTCACGAGCCGAGGCTCGGGACGCGCCGTGGTGGACGATGGCGCGTAGGCCCGGAGTGAATCGGGCTGCCTCTGCGGCCCAGTTCCCGACGACGGCCGCCGGCGCGATGACGAGGGTGGGACCGTCACGAACGTTGCTGGCGATATGGGCGAGCATCGTCGGGGTCTTCCCCAGCCCCATGTCGAGAGCGAGGCAGCCGCCAAGCTCGACGGAGTCGAGGAACGCCAGCCACGCCAGCGCCTCGCTCTGGTAGCTGCGAAGGGTGCCGACGAAGCCCTCGGGCGCCTCGATCGGCTGACGGGATGACTGGCCGGCCTTGTCGAGAAGATCGGCGGCCCAACCGCCACCAGTGATGCTGGTGCCCCCGGCGAGCGGTGACTGTTCGAGCCCGATGGCGTGACGCAGTACCTCACCGCCGGTGAGCTGGGTCTTGTGGTCGCGCTCGGCCAGCGCAGCGGCCGCCTCGGACAGATCGGCATGGTCGAGCTCGACCCACCGACCCCGTGAGTGCACGAGCGGGCGGGCCTCGGCCTTGAGGCGGCGGATGTCATCGGCGTCGAGCTCGACGTCGTCGAACATTGCCGACCAGCGCACGTTGACGAGCTGGTGCGCGCCGACGACCGAGGCGTCGACCGGATCCGCGGTCAGGCGCAGGGCGGGCGAGGGACGCCGGCGCGACAGTGCTGGCACCCGGACATCGAAGCCGGCTGATTCAAGCGCCGGCCCGGTGACCGTCATCAGCTCCCACGCCTCGTCCTGGCTGAGGATCACCTCGCCCCGCCGGTGGCCTCCGCCTCGATTCAGCAGCGGGTACAACCGCTCCAACCGCAGCGCCTCTTCGGCCAGATGCCGCTTGGAGCGGCCGTCGACGAGCGCAACTTCGAGGGGCACGGGCTGGCCGTTGTGGCCGGGGCCGAGCACCGACAGGAACCACGCGCCGCCTCGATCCGGCGATGACAGCTGGACGACGAGCCGGGCGTCCTGCGGCGTGCGGACGGTGTCGGCCCAACGTTCCAGTCGAGCCGACTGAGCCGTTGCATGACGCGCCGGAGCCTCGAACGACGATCCGTCGAGTCGAGTCACGACCGCCTCGGCCACATCGCCCGGTGTGCGCACGACCGGAGGCGGCGCGGGCAACTCGAGCCGACTGGCGGCCCCGGCAGCAATGGCGTTCACCGTCGCGCCGAGCACATCGAGAGCCAGCGTGCGAGCGTCGCGCTCGTCAAGGGCGCCCACCGGCGCGGGCATCTTGCGGGCCAGTGCATCGAGTTGCACGCGGTCGACCAGTGCCGGCACCCAGCGGACGGCGTAGGTGGAACCGCCCTCGGCGCCCGCGGGCTCGAGCGCGGGGACGATGGCCCCTTGGGCGACCAGCCTCACGGCCCAAACGGCGATACGCCCTAGCCAGACGACGCTGGCGCCGATTCCCTCTGGCCGTTCGGTAGCGCCCACGGCGACGAGCCACCCCAGAGCATCGGCGATCTGAATGCCGTGAGCCGGTGCGCGCTCGCCCGATGGCAACCGGACCGGAGGATGAGGGGCCCAGCCGTGGGCCGGCGCCTCCATCTGCTCCAGTCGGTCGGAAACGTCATCGGCACTCTCGACCGCAGTGCCCGGTCCGGCGGCCCAGACAACGATGCTCCCGGCTCCCTGCTCTTGGCTGATTCCCCGCTCTTGGCCGCTCGGGCCGCTTGACCCGGCGGCCTGCTCGGGACCGGCAGGCGACCACGACGCCTGCAAGCGCACCTCACCCGGCGCGTCGAGGACCGGCGCGTCGGGACCCTCCCGCTTGGCGTTGTCGAGCCGGCGGAGCGACGCCAGCAACTGGTTTCGTTCCTGCTCGAAATCGGCCACAACCTGATCGCGCTCGGGGCCGGGGAGGTTCCGGATCGAGGCCAGATGCGATTGGTTCTCGTTGAGAAGCCGTCGAAGGCCCTCACGCCACTGGTGGCGGTTGCCTTCGAGCATCTCGAGTTGCGGCGCGGTGGCGTAGCCCGCGGCCTCGGACTCAATGGCGGATCGCAGGTCTTCGCCCAGCAATCCCCCGTCGGGTGTTGCTCGTACGTCTTGCATTGCCCTCCGGCACCGGAGCAGTCGACGCCTTCGTCCCGCTCCCGCTAGAAATTCGGCGCTGACGTATTCCGTGCGCCGTGCCGGCCACCCGCCTATTGGTCGGGAGGCTCTCAGCGCCCGCAAGGATATCAGCCAGACCAACCTTTGGTGGCTCGCGCTCCGCCCATCGTCGCCCGCGCAGCGTGATAGAGACGTGGGATGCGAAACGTGGTCACGTTGCAGCCGGCCCGGCGACTCCCGGCCGTCCTCGCTTTTGTTCTGCTGCTGGCGGCCTGTGGCGGCGGAGGATCCTCCGGGAAGCTGGCCAGCCCAACGACAACCGTCGCGGCCCCGAGCAACGTCTACCCGCTCACCGGCCTGCCAATCGACGATGCCGCCAAGGCGATCAGGCCTGCGGTCTCGATCAAGATCGAGAACGAACCGCCGGCGCGGCCCCAGTCAGGCCTCCAGGATGCGGATGTTGTCTACGAGACGCTGATTGAGGGAGGTGACACCCGCTTCGTCGCCATCTTCCAGTCAACCGATGCCGAGCCCGCCGGCTCCATCCGCTCGGTGCGACCGACCGACCCTGACATCGTCGCCCCTATCGGCGGACTGTTCGCCTACTCGGGCGGCACGCCGAAGTTCATTGACGCCCTTCACGCCGTGCCTGTTGTCGACGTCGGCCAGTCGACCCACGAGGCCGCCTACTTCAACCGGTCCGACAAGTCCGGCGATCACAAACTTTTCTCGTCCACGGAGCGTCTCTACGCTGCCGGCCAAGGCTCGACGGCCAAGGCGCCACCGCCGATCTTCACGTTCGTGAAATCCGGTGCCGCGTTCGAGGGTGCCGGGATCGTGCCGGCCACCCATGTCGATGCAGTTGTTGGCAACCAGAAGCTGTCGTGGGAGTGGAATTCGGGCAAGGGTTGGCTCCGCTCCATAAACGGACGCCCCCACACGGTGGAAGGCGGCGAGCAGATCGCAGCTACGAACGTGATCGTGCAGTCGGTGGCATGGCTGCCGAGTGACGGCGACGTCGACACCGCCGGCTCACAGGTCTACGTGGCCCAGATGGTCGGCTCGGGTGACGTTCTCGTCGCGTCCGACGGCAAGGTCGTCAAGGGGAAATGGTCGAAGCCGAGCACGAATGCGATCACCACCTACACCGACGCCGCCGGTAAGCCCATCGCATTGAAGCCGGGCCGCACCTGGATCGAGCTTTCCGGCAACGATCAGGCACCCACAGTCCGCTAGGGGCGGTCGATGCGTCGAATTGCCGACACGGATGAATGGAAGGCCGTCGCCGCTCATTTCGAGGCCATGCGTCACGTCCATCTCCGAGAGCTGTTCAACGACGACCCCAAGCGCGGGGAGGCCCTGACGGCCGAGTTCGATGGCATCTACCTCGACTACTCGAAGAACCGGTTGACAGCCGAAACGATCGGTCTCCTCGTCGCCCTCGCCAAGCGGGCCGGCGTGGCGGAGCGCAGAGACGCCATGTTCGACGGCGAGAAGATCAACGTCACCGAAAACCGGGCTGTGCTGCACGTCGCTTTGCGCACGCCCCGCGACGGGGTGATCGAGGTCGACGGCGTCAACGTGGTGCCCGAGGTGCACGAGGTCATCGACAGGATGGGCTCCTTCGCCGAACGGGTGCGATCGGGCGAGCACAAGGGCCACACCGGCAAGCGAATCCGCGACGTGGTCAACATCGGCATCGGCGGTTCTGACCTCGGCCCCCACATGGCCAACGAGGCGCTGAAGGCGTTCTCGCAGCGAGATCTCACTTTTCGCTTCGTCTCCAATGTCGACGGCACCGACATTTACGAGTCGTTGCTCGGACTCGACCCGGAAGAAACGTTGTTCATCGTCTGCTCCAAGACGTTTGACACCCTGGAGACACTTACCAACGCGCGGACGGCGCGCCAATGGCTGCTCGACGCTGTCGGCGACCAGGCCCAGGGACCGAGCGGCCCCCAGAGTGGGGGGCCGGTGAGCAAGCACTTCGTGGCCGTGTCGACCAATGCCGAGAAGGTGGCCGAGTTCGGGATCGACACGGCCAACATGTTCGGCTTCTGGGACTGGGTTGGTGGCCGCTACTCCTACGATTCGGCGGTCGGGCTGTCGCTCATCATCTCCATCGGCATCGACCAGTTCCGCGAGATGCTCGCTGGGTTCCACGCCGTAGACGAGCACTTCCGCACCGCGCCGTTCGAGGAGAACCTGCCGGTGCTGATGGGTCTGATCGGAATCTGGTACATCAACTTCTTCGGCGCCGAGACCCAGGCGATCTTGCCGTACAGCCAGTACCTGGCCCAGTTCCCGGCATACCTCCAGCAGCTGGACATGGAGAGCGACGGGAAGTCGGTGACGCTCGACGGGCAGCCGGTTGACTGCGACACCGGACCGGTTGTCTGGGGCCAGCCCGGCACCAACGGTCAGCACGCCTACTACCAACTGATCCACCAAGGCACCCGCTTGATCCCGTGCGACTTCATCGGCGTCGCCCGGCCCGAGCACAAGGTGGGTGACCACCAAGACCTGCTCATCGCCAATTTCTTGGCCCAGACCGAGGCCCTTGCCTTCGGCAAGACACGCCAAGAGGTTGAAGCCGAAGGGGTGCCGGCTCACCAAGTGGCGCATCGCACCTTCGCCGGCAACCACCCGACAAATTCGATCCTCACCGACCGGTTGACCCCGTACCGGCTCGGTCAGCTGGTGGCGCTCTACGAACACAAGGTGTTCACCCAGGGCACGATCTGGAATATCGACAGCTTCGACCAATGGGGTGTCGAGCTCGGCAAGGTCTTGGCCAACCGCATTATCCCCGAGTTGGAGTCCGAAACCGAACCCGACCTGAACCATGACAGCAGCACGAACGCGCTTCTCCGCCGCTACCGAGCACTGAAGGGAACGCCCCCGAGGACGGCAAGAGCCCTGTGACCGTGGGCGTGCACGACACCGACTACGCCAAGCTCGGATTCACGCCCGAGAACGTCGCCGACCTCGTGCGCAACCTCGTAACATCTGCGGCGTCGTGAAGGTCGCCATCTCCGCCGACCATGCCGGCCTCCCCATGCGTCCCGTCGTGGCCAATGCGGTGATCGCCGCCGGTCACGAGCCAGTCTTGCTCGGGCCCCATATCTCGCCTCCGGAAGGTATCGACTACCCGGTTATCGCCAAGCTCGTCGGCGATTGTCTGGCGGCGATGGACGCCGAGCGCGGCGTCCTCATCTGCGGGAGTGGCGCCGGGGTGACAATCGCCGCCAACCGCTTGCCGGGGGTGCGCGCCGCCTACGGCAGCGACCATTACACCGGCCACCAAATGGTCGAGCATGATCATGTCAACGTCCTCACTCTCGGCGCCCGGGTCATGGGCGCCGCGGTGGTGGCTGAGATCGTCGCCGCTTTTGTCACTGCTACGCCTAGCACCGAGCCCCGTCACGTCCGCCGATTGGGCGAGATCCTCGAGTTCGAAAGGGAACGAGCCATGAACGCAGCCGTACAACTCCACGAGATCGGTCAGAGTCTCTGGCTCGACAACATCACCCGCCAGCTCATTTCGAGCGGCACGTTGTCGCGCTACATCGCCGGCCTTGCCGTCACCGGGCTGACCTCCAATCCCACCATCTTCGACAAGGCCGTCGGCGGCAGCGCGGACTACGACGACCAGATCCGCGAGCTGCTGGGCCAGGGCATCGAGCCGGAGCTGCTGTTCTTCGAACTTGCCATCGCCGACCTGTCCAAAGCCGCATCCCTCTTCCGCCCCGTGTGGGACGCGACCCAGGGCGTCGACGGCTGGGTCTCTCTCGAGGTGTCGCCGAAGCTGGCGGGCGACACCGACACCACGATCGACGCAGCCAAGACGCTGCACGCCCAGGCCGAGACACCGAACCTCTACATCAAGGTGCCCGGCACTCCCGAGGGCATCCCTGCCATCGAGGAGCTGATCTTCGCCGGCATCCCGATCAACGTGACCCTGCTCTTCTCGCGCGAGCAGTACCTGGCTGCGGCGGAGGCTTACCTGAAGGGCATGGAACGGCGACTCGAGGCGGGGCTTGGGCTCGACGTCGGCTCTGTGGCTTCGGTCTTCATCTCCCGCTGGGATGGGGCTGTCGCCGGGAAGATCTCCGACGACCTCCGAGGTCAGCTCGGACTGGGCATCGCCAAGCGCACGTACAAGGCGTATCGCGACCTTCTGGCATCGGAACGCTGGCAGAGATTGGCTGACGCCGGGGCGCGACCGCAACGTTTGCTGTGGGCGAGCACAGGCACCAAGGACCCCAGCCTGCCCGACACGTATTACATCTCGAATCTCGCCTCTCCTCAGACAGTCAACACGATGCCGGAGGGAACGCTGATTGCCTTCGGCGCCCACGGTACGGTGGGAGACCTGTTGCCGGCCGACGGTGGCGACGCCGAAGCGATACTGGCCCGCTTCGCCGAGGAAGGTATCGATATCGACGAGCTCGCGACCAAGTTGCAGGCGGACGGCGCCGACTCCTTCGTGGAGTCCTGGGAAGAGCTGCTGGCCTGCATCGAATCGAAAGCTTCACAACTGAGCAAGGTGGGCTGAGACGACGATGGCTGGGTCACAGCGGGACCGGCGCAAGATGAGCGGAGCGGAGCGACGGAAGGCTGCGGCTGAGGCCGCGAGGCGACGCAGGCAACGACGTCGCTTCGGGGCGATTGGCGCAGGCGTCCTCGCCGTCGCCGTCGCGATCGTCGCGGTTGTCGTGTTGACCAAGGACGACGACAAGAAAAAGACCGACGTGGCGACCGGCAACACCTCGACTACTGCGGCCGGCGCGCCGGCGACCGACAAGGCATGCGTCGCCGTCGCCGACCCGCTTCCGGCCGG